>CAZEWS010000175.1:0-8077 GCA_964515985.1 uncultured Rikenellaceae bacterium
GTAAGTGGGTTGGTTTGCCGGATAAATCAACTGAAACCACATGTCTGTTTTGTTCGGTTGGATGCACAATTAATGTTAACTCAAGAGGCAATCGAATTATTAATGTCGGACCCAAACCCGGAGAGAGAATAAATCCTCCGCAGATATGCGTCAGGGGTAAATTTGTTCCCGGCGATATTTCTCATCATCCCGACCGGATTTTAGCCCCTATGATTAAGAAAACAAACAAATGGATCGAAGTAAGCTGGAAAGAAGCCATTCGTTACACGGCTGATAACCTCGGGTTATACCGGGGTGATCAGTTTGGCATGATTGGCTCTGCCCATGATTATCTGGAGGATAATTATATCCTGCAGAAATTCACCCGAAAAGTTATGAGGTCCAATAACGTTGATTTGTTATCCTCGTACCCTGATAAAGAAATCCATGAAAAGATACACAAATACTACAATACCTTTCCTCCATTCGATATCGATTTTATTAGAAAAGCCGATACAATTTTTATCATTGGCTCAAATGGTTCAGTTTCACACCCGTTAGTTGAAAACCGAATCCGAAAAGCGTACAGAAACGGAACCGAAGTGATTTTTGCAAATCCATATGACAACCGTACCTCCTCTTTTGCAAACCAGACCCTTATTTTCAATATGGGTGAAGAGCTGATCCTTCTTCTTACGCTGTTAACCGAACTGCTTGAAAAGAAAACAGGCGAAAAGGCAGAAGATCTGAAACGACAATTAAAGGAACTCAACTTTGATAAAACTTACCGTCGTTTAGGGATCTCTGTATCACAGGTAAATTCGGTTATAAAATCACTTTCAAATTCAAAAAAGCTACTGATTATAGCAGGCGATGGGATCCTTCGAAGTCCAAATTGTTTTGATAATTTCAATGCTTTATATAATCTTCAACTCCTTCAGAAAAACCCGGATAACTGCAGAATCGTGTTCCTTTTAAGTGAAGGTAATTATTACGGCGCAACCTTTGCAGGTTTACATCCTGATCTGCTACCGGGTTTTAACAACGTTAAGGATGAAAAAAGTCTGAAAAAATGGTCAAGTCACCTGAAAACCAAATTGAGCAATATTCCGGGTTTGTCAGGAAATGAAATGATTAACCATATCCGTAAAGACGGTATTACATCATTGTTTGTTGTCGGAGACATTCCTGACAATTCTAATCTTTCAAACCTGAAGTTTCTTGTTCAGCAAAACATGTTTCTTACGGAAACTTCAAAATATGCACATGTCTTTTTCCCGGCAACCAACTTCCTGGAAACCAAGGGACATATGATTGACCTGGAAAGAAAGCTTAAAAAATCAGTGCCGGCAGTAAAACCACCTGCAAGATCAAAATCACCATGGGAAACCTTATCTGCCCTGGCTCAGGCCATGCATGAAGAAGGTTTTGCATTCAGGAAACCGGACGATATATTTAATGAAATAAAAAGTCAGACCGGTTTATCTTTCTCAGCAAATAAAAAGCTCCGCAAAAGTTTTTTACCTGTGAAAATCAAATTCTCTGAAAGTAGAAAGGAATATCCTGTAAAAGTTGTTTTGGAATACAACTACTTTCATTACAGGGGTAACATCCTGTCGTCACTTATCCATGATATGAAAGAAATCAGAGATGAAGGAATACTTAATGTGTCGCAAGAATTAGCCGGCAAGTTAAAGGTCAATAATGGAGATGAGGTTAAGATTATTACAGAATTTGGGGAAATTGTTCAAAAGGTTATAAGAAACCCTGAATTGAAAGGAGACATGGCGCGTATTACTCTTAACAAGGAGAACTCTTATTATACAAAGCATGGAATAAACCCTTGTATAAGTTATCTCTCTGCGAAAATTGAAAAAGGCTGACATGGTTGAAATATTAGAAAGGATACAAATTGCACCGAATGTTCATAGTTGCACGGTTGAAGCGCCTGACGTGGCGAGGAAAGCATTGCCGGGACAATTTGTTATCGTTATTCCCGACAAGTACAGTGAGCGCACTCCCATTACAATAGCAGACTGGGATGCGAAAAAGGGTACAATTACCTTTATTTTCCTTGAAATAGGAGCCAGTACTCAAAAACTGGCAGAACTCAATCCGGGCGATTTGATCTATTCATTTACAGGACCACTTGGCAAACCTATGGAAATTAAAAAATTCGGTACTGTAGCCCTGGTTGGTGGTTGTTATGGCATAGGTGGAATATATCCTGTTGCCAGGGCATTGAAAAAATCAGGCAACAAAGTGATTTGTTTTTCCGAGGCACGGAGTAAATTCCTGCTTTACTGGAATAATAAACTGGAAGAAGTATCCGATGAGGTAAGGTATGCCACCGTTGATGGTTCACTGGGAATCAAGGGGCATTCCCATGATGATATGGAAGAATATTTGAAAGCAGGTAAAAAAATTGACAGAGTTATTGCCATCGGATGCACTTTTATGATGTACCGGGTCTCAGAAGTTACCCGTCCTTTTGGTATTGATACAATTGTCAGTATGAATCCGGTTATGATAGACGGTACAGGAATGTGTGGTGCCTGCCGTGTAGTCGTTGACGGCGAGACCAAATTTGCATGTGTTGATGGTCCTCATTTTGAAGGACATAAGATTGACTGGGATATAATCATGTCCAGGCGTAAAGCCTATCTGGAAGAAGAAATAATTTCACAGGAAAGGTAGGAAAATGGCAAAAATAAACCCAAAAAAAACCCCGATGAGGGAACAGCCGGCCAAAGAGCGAATTAAGAACTACGATGAAGTGCCTTTTGGTTATTCCCATGAAGAGGCTATAGTCGAGGCTCAGCGCTGTTTGCAGTGTAAAAACCCCAAGTGTATCGATGGCTGTCCTGTTGAAATTGATATTCCCGGATTTATCAAGTTTATTGCCGACAAGAAATTCAGGGAGGGGGTTAACCTGTTAAAAGAAAAAAATATCTTACCCGCAATTTGTGGCCGTGTATGCCCACAGGAAGAACAATGTGAAATTAAGTGTATAGTTGGGATAAAAAATGAACCCGTAGCCATCGGACGATTGGAACGTTTTCTTGCGGACTGGGAAAGGGATGAAGACGAGATCGAAATTCCTCCCAAATCAAAATCTACTGGTAAGAAGGTAGTAATTGTGGGAGCCGGACCCGCAGGGATCACTGTGGCAGCCGATCTTGTCAGGCTCGGTCATAAGGTCGACATATTTGAGGCGCTTCATCAGCCTGGCGGTGTGCTTGTTTATGGAATCCCTGAATTCAGGCTACCCAAAGCCATTGTATTCAAGGAAATTGATTTTCTTAAAGAAATGGGTGTCCGTCTTTTTACCGATTCAGTTATTGGCATGGTAAAAAGTATAGACGAACTATTGAATGAATATGATGCAATATTCCTGGGAACAGGTGCAGGATTACCATGGTTTCTTGAGGTTCCGGGTGAAAACCTTAACGGTATTTATTCCGCAAATGAATATCTTACACGGGCTAATCTGATGAAAGCCTACCTTTTTCCAAGGTATAAAACCCCCATTGTAAGAGGTAAACGGGTTGCCACCGTTGGTGGGGGAAATGTTGCCATGGATTGTGCGCGGACTGCACTCCGGTTGGGTGCAGAAAAATCGATTATTGTTTACAGAAGGTCAAGAGCTGAAATGCCTGCACGCGATGAAGAGATCCACCATGCTGAGGAGGAAGGCATAATTTTTAAATTTCTTTCAAATCCTGCAGCATTTCATGGGGATAAAAACAGGTGGGTTAAAGAAGTTGAATGCGTTCAGATGAAACTCGGAGAGCCTGACGAATCGGGAAGAAGAAGACCTGTGCCTATTCCGGATGCAAATTTCAGAATGCTAATCGATGTTGGAATAATTGCAATCGGAAATAGTCCAAACCCATTAATTCCGTCAACAACACCTGATTTAGAAACGGGCAAATGGGGTAACATCATTACGGATCCGGAAACAGGGAAAACATCAAAACCAGGTGTATTTGCAGGTGGGGATGTTGCCACTGGTGCGGCAACAGTTATTTTAGCGATGGGTGCAGGAAAGATCGCTGCAAGAGGCATCCATGAGTATCTGATGAATGAAACATGAAAAAACGAATTGCCCTCACAAAATACTTTATGAGTCGAAGGATCAAAAAGTCTAAGGGTCTCAGAATCAGGATTTTGACATTCGCAAATATGCAGTCAGAGAAGAAATACCTGCTGAGATCTTTTTTGCTTTGGAACGTCTTTTGTTTGCAGTTGCCGAGTCGACATAGCCGAGATCTTCTGAAGAGTAATACATGCTTCGGACCTCGCCACATGAACCTTTTGCAATATCCAAGAATCGCGCGAATTCAGGATCAGTGCGGCGTTCGAATCCTTCTGCAATATTGTTCATGATCGAAATCCCTGCTTCTTGAATCTGACCACGAAAGCCAAAATCTTTTGAACCAGGTCCAGAGCGGAAATCTTGATAGATTTCTTTTACCAATTCACGAGCTTGCTGCCAAATCCACAAATCTTCAAACCTTTTCGCTTTCTCCATTTTACTTTTTGACCTTTTGACTTTCAGACTTTCTTTCTTTTCGACATTTTGACCTTTCGACTTTTAGACCCTTTGACTTTCATTTTACCACTCCAGGCTATCCTCGAGCCTGATATCATTTAAATCTTCCCTGCTTAATCCATGCCACGTGCAACCCTTCCTGGAACAGATGTAAAAATTCACTAGTTTGGTTCTGGTACTGACGGCAATTTTTGCAAGTTCACTTCCACATTCCTCACAGGATTGGTCTTCAACCATCAGGCTGGTATTGCAATGGAAACACTTAAATTCTCCAATCATTTTACCCTCCTGCAAAAAGATGGTTGACTTGGAGGTAAAAACGTTAAGATAAGGGCTAAGCATGAGAAATCCGCTTTCCTTTCCTTTAACCACCTTGAATTTGATCATATTCTTTTCAACCAGTGTTTTCTTACAGTGCGGACAAAATGCATGAAGGAATGTCCCGGATTTGATTATTTCTATCTTTTCCTCTTCGTCACTCAGAGTAGTGTTTGATTCCTGCTTCGACAAAGTCATGTCTCTGTAGTATGGCATTCTATTTAATTCCGATTCACTAAAAAGATTCTTCAAAGCAAAAGTAAAATCGACAAACTTCACGAAATGGTTCTTACAACCCACCCTGGAACAGATATCGATTTTGCCACCGAGCTCCAGATCCAATGGAATCATGGGCGCTTTACAAACCTCACACTCAGCATCGCTTATGATCTCAGAATTACAATGTGGACAAGACAATTTTACAATTGAATCCTTCGGAGTTTCAATATCACATATATAATTATAGCTTTCCCAAACAGAGCTTAAATTTATTGTCCCTTCCTTTTCACCAATCTTTATCCTTAATTTATAACTGGGACAATTATCAACCAGGGTTTTTTCATCCATTAAAGATTCCCCGCATACAGGGCAATTTACTTTTAGTGAGATTAATTCATACATGATCTATTCTTTAATATCGGAACTACTGATTTACAACAAGTTATGTGTATAAAATAAAATACTGTCATGATTTATGCTTATTTGGACGCAAAGTCTAAAATATCACCAATCGTCTTAAACTCCTTAACAAGTGAAATAATATTCCTTACTTTTTCCTTAATATACTTATTCATAGAAGTTGCAGCCATTCTCCCATCCCCCATTGCCAATATAACGGTTGCTCCACCACGTACAATATCACCACCTGCAAAAATATCCGATATAGATGATTGCAAGGTTTCTTTATTAACTTTAATAGTGCCCCAGGAAGACACATCCAGTTCCTTCATACTTTTCGGAATCAGGGGATTAGGTGAAACTCCTACGCTTACAACCACCGTATCAACATCAATAAAATATTCAGATCCTTCAATGGGTACCGGTCTTCTCCTTCCGGATTCATCGGGTTCACCCAATTTCATTTTCTGCAGCTTCATTTTGTTCACCCTGCCCCTTTCATCTGCATAATATTCAAGCGGATTATTTAAGTTTAAAAATTCGATCCCTTCTTCCTGAGCATGTTTTATTTCCTCATTACGGGCAGGCATCTCTTCAATCGAGCGGCGGTAAATTATCATAGCCCTTTCAGCACCAAGCCGTTTAGCTGTTCTTACTGAATCCATTGCCGTATTACCCCCTCCAATCACAGCCATCTTTTTGCCACTGATTACAGGTGTATCAAAATCAGGACTTGCAGCTCTCATTAAGTTCACCCTGGTCAAATATTCATTTGCTGAATATATGCCAATATAATTTTCTCCGGGTATGTTCATAAAATTGGGCAGACCGGCGCCACTACCAACGAAAAAAGCCGTAAAACCTTCTTTCCTGAGATCTTCAATAGTTTCTGTCTTCCCGACAATAAAATTAGTAACAAATTTTACCCCCATTTCCTTCAGGTTGTCAATTTCAACATCAACAATCTCGTTGGGTAACCTGAATTCGGGGATTCCGTATTTAAGAACACCTCCAATTTCATGCAAAGCTTCAAAAACAGTAACATCATATCCCATCTTGGCCATATCTCCAGCAAATGCTAATCCGGAAGGGCCGGAACCGATAGAAGCCACTTTAATGCCATTTTTTGAACCAATTTCAGGAACGGATATCTGTCCGCTATTTCTTTCGTAGTCAGCAGCAAAACGTTCCAGGTTACCAATTGCCACCGGAGGTTTATTGAGTTTTTGAGTATAAAAACAAGTCTGCTCACACTGAACTTCCTGTGGGCAAACACGGCCACACACAGCTGGTAAAGCATTGGTTTCTTTCAGGACTTTCGCAGCATCGAGGAATTCACCGGCTTCAATTTTTTTAATGAATTTGGGAATATTAATTCCAACAGGACATCCTTCAATACAGGTTGGATTTGCACAATCGATACATCTTTGAGCTTCATGTATTGCCTGTTCCTCTGTCAGACCCTTATTAACTTCTATATAGCTCTTATTCCTGATATCCGGATCTTCTTCTGGCATATCCAGTCTCTCCAGGTTAGTCCTATCCTTAGCCTTTATTTTATTCCGGAGTTCAACTCTCCATTCCCGGTCTCTTTCCTTTTTAAGATATGCTAGTAAACTTTCCATCACTTATGCTTTTCTGTATTTGACTAAAAAATCATCATAAGCTTTTTCTTCCTGTTTCTTATACGCATTTAACCTGGTTAACATTTCATCAAAATCTACCTGGTGGGCATCAAATTCAGGTCCGTCAACACAAACAAACCGGGTCTTACCTCCAACAGTAACCCTGCATGCCCCGCACATTCCGGTACCATCGACCATTATGGTATTTAAACTTGCCAAAGCGGGTATGTTGTACTTTTTAGTCAGTAGGGCTACAAATTTCATCATTATTGCTGGTCCGACCGTAACGGCAAGATCGATTTTTTCTCTCTTGATAATATCTTCCAATCCAATAGTAACCAGTCCCTTCTTTCCATATGAACCGTCATCTGTCATGATCACCACTTCATCCGAAAAATTCTGGATTTGTTCTTCGAGAATGATCAACTCCTTCGTCCTTGCTGCCAGGACCGTAATCACCTTATTTCCTGCTTTTTTAAACGCTTCAACAATGGGCAGCAAGGGGGCAACACCAACCCCGCCACCCGAAGCCAGGATTGTTCCAACTTTTTCAATATGCGTCGGATTGCCAAGAGGACCAACAACATCAGTAATATACCCGCCAACCTCCAGGTTTGCTAGTTTTGTAGAAGAAACACCAACCTTTTGGATAATAATGGTTATGGTTCCCCTTTCAACATCAGCTCCGGCAATGGTTAACGGGATACGTTCTCCCTTTTTACCCAACCGGAGAATAATAAAATGCCCTGCCTTCCGGCTTTTGGCTATTGCCGGGGCTTCAATTACCAACTTAACAACCAGGTCGGAAAATTGTTCCTTTTCAACAACTTTATTCATTTAATCACAGAAAGTATAAAAAAAATAAAAGTAGTATTTTACAGGAATGTGTTTAAAATTTCAGGTATGTTTTATAACGTATTTAGTAAGCTCCTGGTATGATCCGGAAATAAAGAAGAAGCTGTTTCAATAGTTAAGTTTATGT
>CAZEWS010000176.1:0-6532 GCA_964515985.1 uncultured Rikenellaceae bacterium
ACCGGTTGTTTTTTTACTCGTCGGACGAACTGAAGTCGTCTGACGAGGTAGAGCCAGTCAGGCTTATTTTACGGGTCGTCGACGATGTAGAGCCTGCCCGGCTTGTCTGACGAGGTTATCTTTTCCTCTATTCGAGCGTATTTATTAAAAGTTTTTCATGCCAGATTAAACTTATACGGTAATATACTAATTATTAATTTTCACAGACCAGACCCTAAGGGTTTTCTCTGCCAGGAGTGTAGCATAGCCATTTGTTTAATAGGCATGATTACGCCATACTTGTGGTCTTTGTCATCAAACACTTAGGGTCTTTTGGCCCAAGGTTTGGAAATATCCTGTCCAATAATAAAAGTATCCCTTCGGTAAAAGTTTAAAGTTTCGGGTTCTGAGTTCCAGCCGAATACAATTCGGCTCTACATTAAATGGTTTTTGGTTTATAGTTTTCAGTTTTTAGTTCAATTATAATCAAGTATCCAGCAACCAGTATCATATCTCACAGTCACCTCAACCTCAACCCTTGCCCTGTGAAATAGTGGCGGAGCCATTACTGCGAAGCAGTATTTCACAGGGTAAACCTTTACCTTTAAATTACCGTAAGGCTTTTGTCTTTTTCTTTAATCAATTTTCTCAGGTTAATCAGTGCATAACGCATTCGACCGAGTGCGGTATTGATGCTAACATCAGTCTGTTCAGCAATTTCCTTAAAACTCAGCCCTCCGTAATGACGAAGCATAATTACTTCCTGCTGATCGGCAGGAAGCTCATTAATCAATAAACGTACATCACTAATGATTTGATTATACACTAACTCATCTTCTATGTTTCCAACTGATAATTTCCTGGAATTAAAAATATCCGCTTCATTATCTTCATTCGATAAGGTGTTCATTTGTTTTTCTTTCCTGAAATGATCAATAGTCAGGTTATGAGCAATACGAATTACCCAGGAAAGGAATCTTCCATTATCTTTATATTTGCCATTAAGCAGTGATTGAATCACTTTAATAAATGTATCCTGGAAGATATCTTCGGCAAGTTGTTGATTTCTAACAATCAACAGGATATAAGTGTAAACTTTGTTCTTGTGGCGGTTGATTAAAACCTCAATACAAGACTGACTGCCGGAAACGAACTTGTTGACAAGCTCATAATCCGATAATTTTATTAGTTCCAAAACTACTTTTTATTATGGTTAATAAGAAAGTAGAATTTTCCCGATAGCAGTCCTCCGTATATTAAGGTTAGAAAATATCCCCCTTCTTAGAAGGTGGCTTTGATTTGTCCCTCAAAGAGACGATCAATTAAACATTAATTAACACAAATTACAATATTCAAAATTTCAAATAATTTATATTGTTTTGGTCATTCGGTATTGAGTATTGTTTTTTATTTGGGTTTTGTAATTTGTTTTTTGAAATTTAATTCTTAAAAACTTAGTCAAAATGAAATGATCAAGATCTTAGGACGTAATTTTCTAAAAAATGACTATAGTATATGCAAGTAAACTAAAAAAAATGTTAATTCAAAAAATATTACTTTTAATTTTTATTAAAAAGCACTTTTAAGACTAAATTACAATTTTTATGCCAGGGATTCCGGCCAAAGAAAAACAAAACATTCAGATTAAGGGAGCGCGGGTTCATAATTTAAA
Organism: uncultured Rikenellaceae bacterium; assembly: GCA_964515985.1. Classification (GTDB taxonomy): domain Bacteria; phylum Bacteroidota; class Bacteroidia; order Bacteroidales; family VadinHA17; genus CAZEWS01. The sequence goes on from CAZEWS010000176.1 coordinate 1,652, forward strand.
GAATATCGATATTGAGATACCCCGGGATAAACTTATTGTAATCACTGGCTTATCAGGATCAGGTAAATCTTCCCTTGCATTTGACACGATATATGCTGAAGGACAACGGCGGTACGTTGAAAGTTTATCTTCTTATGCACGACAGTTCCTTGGGCGGATGCACAAACCGGAAGTTGATTATATTAAAGGAATTCCGCCTGCCATAGCCATTGAACAAAAGGTAAATTCAAGGAATCCGCGATCAACTGTCGGGACATCAACTGAAATTTATGATTTTTTAAAATTGCTTTTTGCCCGAATTGGTAAAACTTATTCACCCATATCCAATAAAGTTGTAAAAAGGCATAGTGTATCTGATGTTGTGACCTTTCTGGGCAGGTTTGAAGAAAATACCCTGGGAATTTTAACTGCTTCTCTGAAAGCTCATAAGGATTGCACAATTCCCGATCATCTCAGGTTCTTATTGAAACAAGGAATAACCAGGGTTGAGATAAATGATGAAATAAAAAAGATCAGTAATGTGCTTGAAAATCCTGAATTGGTTGAAGAATTAACTGAAATAAAGGTTGTTATTGACCGGATTGTTATTAAAAGGGATAAGGATTCACTGAGCCGGTTCGCCGATTCGGTTCAAACTGCTTTTAACGTTGGGAAGGGATATTGTTCAGTAAAAGTTTATAAGGAAGATATAACGGTTATTGAGAACTTTTCCAATAAGTTTGAAGCCGATGGTATCGAATTTGAAGAACCGATCTCTTTTATGTTCAGTTTCAACAACCCGGTCGGAGCTTGCCCCACTTGTGAAGGTTATGGAAAAATCATCGGGATTGATGAAAGTCTTGTAATACCCAACAAAAGTCTTTCGATTTACGAAGATGCTATCGTTTGCTGGAAAGGTGAAAAAATGAGTAAATGGAAAGAACGATTAATCTACAATGCAGATAAGTTCAACTTTCCGGTACACAAACCCTTTTATAAATTAACTGAAAATCAAAAACTTCTGTTATGGACCGGAAATCAATATTTCAAAGGATTAAATACCTTTTTCGACTATCTGGAAAAGAAAAAATACAAAATCCAGTACAGGGTAATGATATCACGCTACCGGGGTAAAACGGTTTGTCCGGAATGCAAAGGGACAAGGCTGAAAAAAGAAGTCGCTTATGTTAAAATCGGGGGAAAATCCATTCAGGATCTGGTGCAACTACCCATCGGTAAACTTTATCAGTTCTTTAATAATTTAACGATTGATGAGTACGACCAGACCGTTTCAAAGCGTTTGCTAACCGAAATTAAAAACCGATTAGAATTTCTGATCAATGTAGGATTAAGTTATCTGACACTTAATCGTCTCTCTTCCAGCCTGTCAGGTGGCGAATCGCAAAGGATCAATCTTGCAACTTCGCTAGGAAGCAGTTTGGTAGGATCGATTTACATTCTGGATGAGCCAAGTATTGGTTTACATCCCAGAGACACTTCTTTGCTGATAAAGGTTTTAAAGGATTTACAAAAATTGGGGAATACTGTTTTGGTTGTAGAGCACGATGAAAAGATCATAAGGTCAGCAGATGAGTTGATAGATATTGGCCCGTATGCAGGTCGTCTGGGTGGAGAAATAATATTTCAGGGTCCATTCAGCAAGTTGAAAAAGAACAAACGAAGTTTAACTTCATTATACTTATTGGGCGAAAAATCCATTCCTGTGCCTAAAATCAGAAGAAAATGGACGAATCATATCGAAATCAAAGGTGCTCGTGAACATAATCTAAAAGGGATTGATGTCAAAATCCCTTTAAATACTTTAACCGTTATTACCGGCGTAAGTGGCTCAGGGAAGTCTTCCTTAATCGGCGATATTCTGTTTCCAGCCCTGAATAAACGATTTAATGGTTATGGTGAGCAAACCGGGCAATTCGATATTCTGGAAGGAAATCTCGAAATGATTACTAATGTAGAATTTGTTAATCAAAATCCGATCGGGAAATCCAGCAGATCAAATCCCGTTACGTATATTAAAGCATTTGATGAAATAAGAAGATTATTTGCCGGTTTGCCTTTATCAAAACTTAACGGATTTAAACCGGGACATTTTTCTTTCAATATAGATGGTGGCAGATGTGAAGAATGTTTGGGAGAGGGCATCATTAAAGTTGAAATGCAATTTATGGCAGATGTTGAATTAATTTGTGAAAGCTGTAATGGTAAAAGATTTAAACATGAGACTCTTGAGGTAAAATATAATGGTAAAAATATTTTTGATATTCTTGAATTAACGGTTAATGAAGCACTTGATCTTTTTAATACAGGCAGGGGAAGCAATGAGAAAAAGATTGTCGAACGATTACAGCCTCTTGCCAATGTCGGTCTTGGATATATAAAACTAGGGCAATCATCCAGTACGTTAAGTGGTGGTGAAAGCCAGCGGGTAAAGTTAGCTTCGTTTTTAAGTAAAGAAAATGCCGGTCAGCCAAAATTATTCATCTTCGATGAGCCAACCACGGGTTTACATTTTCATGATATACGAAAACTTCTCGATGCATTTGATGCCCTTATCGAGAAAGGCCATTCTATAATAATCATTGAACACAACCCGGAGATCATTAAATCTGCTGATTGGGTAATTGACCTTGGTCCGGAGGGTGGTGAAAAAGGTGGATATATTATATTCGAGGGTATTCCGGAAAACCTGGTAAAATGCAAGACATCGTACACCGGGAAATACCTTAAACCAAAGTTGGAATAAATAAATAACGATATGTTCTAAATATGTAATTTATTTAGTACTTATATCATCTTTATATTATTAATGCTCAGGAATAATGGAATATTGGAATGATGGAATATTTCAATTCCCAGTATTCCATTAATCCAGAATTCCATAATTCCATATTATATCATATATAATATTTAGAATACAGTTATAAACAAAAAAAAGGTGTCCAAAAAATAAAACATTACTTTTTTGACACCTACAGATGTGAGAAAATATTTTTTTACTTATTTCACTTTAAACCCAAACATAATAGCAACACAACCACTAGTCGGTTCCTCAGATGCATCTCCCGCAGGAATCTTTATCATTATTTTTAATTGCTGGGAGGATTCAAGATTAAAGTCCCAGATTCCGCTGTAATTGTTGTTTCTATTATTATACAATACATTTTTACTGGCATCCATTACCTTAAATTCAACATCAGGCAAGTTTCCGGAGCCACAAATAGAAATCCGGTATTCCTGATCGGAGTAAAAGGTTTTGTATAGTTCGGCTTCTTCTCCTTCAGTAAGGATGGCAGCATGGTAATTCCCGTCATGGGTATATGGAGATAACTCCTCTTTGCATATTTTCTTTGCAAAAGCTTTGCATTGAGCATGACTTATTAAAGGGAACACTAATAATACAGCCGTAGTTATAATAGTAATTTTTAAAACTTTTTTCATAACGATAGATATTTTTATAAAACAAAGGTATTTCGAAGGGACCTGACTTTTTCACTTAATTCTATAAACAATTCGGGGGTTAAATTGGATTGTGATTTCGATTTAAGGGTAGTCACATTTGTTTCCTGATCATGTATCGGTTCGATCACGGAAGTTTCTATTTTTATTTGATCAAAAATTGCTTTCAATTCATTGATTTCTTCTATTAAACCAGCTACATCAGGGTTGGATTGATTTTCCTCAAGAAGTTTCATGACAATTTCCAATGACAATTTTTGATCGACGATCCGGATAACAAGCTTGTTATCCTCGAAAGTCCCTCTATTAACCAGTTCCGTAGCAATATACAATCCTTCCATCCATCCACCTACCAGTACAATGGCTGAAAGTGCAGCACGGTCATTTTCTTTGAGAAAAGCACTGGAATTCAAAAATGTTTCGGAAACAATATCCATTATTCTTTCCCGGTTATTGATGTTCTCTTCGAGATCTTCAATCGTTTTTTCATCAATAGCATCAAGTATTCCAAGGCCATCGGCCATTTTCTTTGCTGCACCCATATAACTGATGGATGCCTGAGTTTGATCATACAAACTGGCAAAACTCAAATCACAAGTATAGATACCCAGATTTAAAGCCATGCTTTTGTTTGTCGTATAATTCTGGGCATTATCAACCGAGTTTAACAATTCGGCATCATATTGAGCTCCGGCTGACCTGATGAGCATTGCTGTCTCAAGAGGAGATGGAAGGGAGTAGAATATTTTCTTTGCTTCATCAATGTCTTCAAACAACTCCTGGTCAATTTCTGTCATATCCACTGTGATTTCAGACTCCCTCTGCTTGTCACCTCCTGACCCACAACTTGCTATAAAAAAAGCACTAAACAGAATAGTAAGGAACTTTAAGCTTTTAATGTTAATCCATTTAATATTCATGATTTCAATAGTTTAAAGGGTTGTTCTTCACTGAACTATTATTAATCAAAGTAAAAATAATATTTTTTTTAATAAAAAACATAATCCTTGCAGGATTTTCACATTAATCCAACGAAATTCAAAGCAGAAACAAATGGGACGAATAAAAAATTTATAGTTCCCTGATATTAAACACCCCAGGCTAAGGTATTTATCACCATTTCAGTTAGCAATGTTCTTAATAGAATATTCATATACATTGACAACTGTATACATTTTCATCAAAGTAGTCATATCTTTGTACTCAGGATTGGCTGGTTTTAGGTGCTGGGTGTCCCGAAAATTAGCAAATCTGCGATTTGCTTTAATTTTTGAGGATCCTCGAAAAAAGACGAAATCGAAGATTTCTGTTTTTTCGGGACTGGGTAGTGGGTGCGGGTTTCAAGTTACGGGTTGCAGGTCTACAAAAATGGTTAAAAGTTTTTGGGGATAACCACTTTTGCCCCTATGAAACAGCAACTTCGTT
>CAZEWS010000176.1:6542-8032 GCA_964515985.1 uncultured Rikenellaceae bacterium
AAATATTCCAACTTGTTGGAATGCCCGCCCTGTGGAATTGCTTCGCACCAACTTTTGTTGGATTCCACAGGGCGAGGGTTTCACAGGGTTCACCCCGTTGGAATAATTATCCTACGGGGTAAACGTGGCAGGCCGAAAACCAGGTATTCATGAGACCAGATACAGCAAAAGAAAAAAAACTTATAGATAACCTTCACTCAAAGGATCAAGCCATTGTATTGGAAACGATCAATATCTTAAGGCATGAAGGAAAGGTAAACTATATACCATTTATTATTGAACTTTTAAAAAATACGAGCGCCGGGGAGATCAGGAACAGCCTCATTGCCTTTTTAAATGATTTAAAATACCAGGGGGCAGTGAGCGAACTGGTTAATGCTGTTCAAAATGACAAGTATAAGAGTGAAAGAGGAATTATCTTATCAGCCTGCTGGCAATCGGGTCTGGACTTCTCAATGTATTTGGAAATATTTATTATGTTATGCATTACTGAAAATTGCCAAAATGCCATCGAGGCATTTTCCGTTGTTGAGCATTCCATTTCGCAGAGTACGAAAAAAGAAATTACTGATTACATAATACAAATAAAATCACATCTTAATCGGGTAAACCGGGAGAAAAAACTCATGCTGGTTGAAATGATAAATATGATGGAAGAGGTTAATGAGGTTGTTTGAAGATTTGCCATATGGTTAATAAATAATTAATCAAGTTGGAGTTATACTGCAAGATTGGGCACCAAAAATTAAACTTCCAACTCTTATCATTGTACTCCCTTCTTCAATAGCAATTTTATAATCGCCGGACATACCCATGGAGATTTCCTTAAACTTTTTATCGCTCGGAAAATAGTCCTTTTTTAGTTTTTTAAAACAATCTGTAAGAAATTTAAATTCCACGCGGATAACCTCTTCTTCAGAGGTAAATGTTGCCATTCCCATCAATCCAACGATCCTTGCATTTTTTAGTAATTTGAAATCCGGTGATTCAAGAATTTCCTGAACTTCATTCAAGCTTAGTCCAAATTTGGTTTCTTCCATTGCGATATGAAGTTGAAGCAAACAATTGATTATCCTGTTATGCTTTCTGGCTTCCTTGTCAATGATTTTCAGCAACTTAAGGCTGTCGACGGATTGGATCATATTTACAAAAGGCGCAATATATTTGACTTTGTTGGTTTGAAGATGGCCAACCATATGCCACTCAATATCCTCTGGAAGATCCTCTTGTTTCTTAATAAGCTCCTGAACTTTATTTTCACCAAATGTTGTAAAACCACTATAATAAGCTTCCAGGATATCCGAAACAGGTTTTGTTTTGGAAATAGCTACCAGTTTTACCGAACTGGGTATTGTTTGCCTGATCTGCTTTATATTCTCAGGAATGTTCATGTTTTATCAAAAGATGAAACAAATAAAAGAAATGTAACTATTTAATTGTATCGGAATTTACTCTCCGCCTGGCGGATCATGAGATCGCCACGCTATAAG
>CAZEWS010000177.1:0-150 GCA_964515985.1 uncultured Rikenellaceae bacterium
AGCGAGTAATTTTGGATCGTGAATTTTTATGTTTAACCTGTAGATTAATATCAGGACAAGACAGAAATGGTAAGAGTTAAGGAGCAGAAAACAGCAAACTGAAATTTCTCTTATGATAAATTTATATACGATTTAATTATGAAAGCAAAA
>CAZEWS010000177.1:323-8000 GCA_964515985.1 uncultured Rikenellaceae bacterium
CATTGATGTTATTAATACCTATTTCGGCCGGCCTGATATTCCTGTCGGCGCACCAAAATCGGAAGGAGTACATCGTGGCGCATCCCAGAAATGGCCTGACTCGCTAATTGCAAAATATCCTCACGATCTGATGTCAACCGGTGAAGCTCCCGAAGCAGTAAAATTATATCGTAAAATTCTCAGCGAACATGAAGACACTACAGTAACAATTATTTCTGTAGGTTTTCTTACCAACCTTGGAAATCTCATTATGTCAGAACCTGATGAACTATGTCCATTATCAGGCAAAGAACTTGTTGAACAAAAAGTCAGAAAATGGGTTTGTATGGGCGGAAAGTTCCCCGAAGGAAAAGAATTCAATATCCGTTTGGATTCATTTAAATCAAAAATAGCAATTGAACAATGGCCGACGAAAATTATTTTCTCAGGATTTGAAATAGGTGAACAAATAAAAACAGGATTAAAGCTAATTGAAATGCCCTGCGAAAATAATCCTGTGAAAGATGTGTTTGCAATTTCAATTCCACAAACTGAAAAGGATAAAAACGGAAGGATGAGTTGGGACCAGACGGCAGTTCTGATTGCAGTGAAAGGTTATGAGAATTATTTTTATATTAATAAAGGCAGATTTGTTACTTTTGAAGATGGACATAACGAATGGAAATATTCCGAAAACGGACCTCATGCGTATGTTGTAACCAAAATGCCTGTTCCGCAAATCACTGAATTAATTGAAGATTTAATGATGCATGAAACTATTGTGTCGAAATAATTCAATAATAATAGGGTTCATCCGGAAAATGAATATGTATCAAATGGAAAAAATAGAATAGTGGAAAAATGGAAAGATGGAAAGAAAAAACATTAATCGAGGGTTTAAACAATTATGAGTTTGGAATAATTCAGTTGAATTGTATATCCTTTCATGTAGGTTATTGTCAAAATTTCCTTATGAACTGAAGGAAACAGTATCTAACAAATTAAAAAAGATTAATGGTGAGTTTTTACGTTCAAACTTATATTCCCTGTCCGTCCATGGCTGCCGTTTGGCAGTTCAGGCAGGAATTATTCCAACATTCCAACTTTCCAATATTCCAAAATAACTAAGTATTATCCTGAAGAACCTAAAATAAATTCTTAACTTAAAATCCATCTACCATGTATATTGTACCATCTTACACTCTGGCAATAATTTTTACAGTAATAACCATGTTATGCTGGGGATCATGGGCAAACACCCAGAAACTTGCCGGTAAAACATGGCGATTTGAGCTTTTTTACTGGGACTATGTAATTGGAATTTTAATCCTTTCTCTGATTTCGGCTTTATTATTAGGAAGCTTTGGAGAGAATGGAAGAAGTTTCTTTGCTGACCTTCAACAGGCAGAATGGGATAATCTGAGTAATGCTTTTCTTGGGGGTGTGGTTTTTAACCTTGCGAACATTCTCCTGGTAGCTGCAATCGCTGTTGCCGGAATGTCGGTAGCTTTTCCCGTGGGTATTGGAATCGCACTGGTCTTGGGAGTGTTAATTAATTATCTCGCTGCACCGTATGGCGATGCCTTTATCCTTTTTTGCGGGATAGGATTGATAACTATAGCAATTATTCTTGATGCTGTTGCTTATAAAAAGTTAACTAAAACTAAAAAGAAGGTATCAACAAAAGGGATTCTTTTATCCATTTGTGCGGGGGTTTTAATGGCATTGTTTTACAGGTTTGTCGCCAGTTCTATGTCATCAGACTTTGTAAATCCTGTTTCGGGTAAACTTACTCCATACACGGCTGTATTCATTTTTGCGATTGGCATATTCATAAGTAATTTTATTTTCAATACAATTTTTATGAAAAAACCAATTGAAGGTGAACCTGTAACATATAAGCAATATTTCAATGGGGGTTTAAAAGTTCACTCAACGGGATTTCTGGGAGGGATTATCTGGTGTATTGGTATGTCTCTGAATATTATTGCAGCAGGAAAAGCAGGATACGCAATATCTTACGGATTGGGCCAGGGTGCTACACTGATAGCCGCACTATGGGGTGTATTTATATGGAAAGAATTTAGTGATGCTCCGAAGGGAACAAATATACTGTTGGCTCTGATGTTTATGTGTTTTGTGACAGGATTAGGATTGGTTGTTTGCGCAGGTATTTAATTTAAAATACCAGGTGATGAAGAAACTTTAAACAACAAATGTATGTTTCGGCAAGCAGAAAATATTTCTTTATTGGCTAAGGATTATAGAAAATACCTGCATTCGGTCCGAGAGGTAATCCCAACCAAAGCCATCCAACCAATAAAGCTGTCCATACAATAAAAAATGCAATGGAATAGGGTAACATAGTGGCAATAACTGTTCCGATGCCTGCATTTTTCTCATATTTTTGAATAAAAGCAATGATAAGTGCAAAAAAACTCATCATGGGGGAAATCACATTGGTTACACTGTCTCCTATTCTGTAAACGACCTGTGATAATTCCGGCGAATATCCCAACAGCATAAACATTGGAATAAAAACCGGAGCCATTATGGCCCATTTTGCAGAAGCACTTCCCATTGCCATATTAATCAATCCTGAAAGAATAATAAATAAAATCATTAATGGTATTAAGCCCAAACCTGTTGCCGTCACAAAATTAGCTCCCTTAATTGCGAAAATAATGCCCAGGTTACTCCACTTAAAATAACTGACGAATTGGGCAGCAAAAAACACAAGCACATAATACATTCCCAGGGATTTCATGGAATCTCCCATGCCCGTCATTACATCAGCATCCGATTTAAACTTTTTAACGGTAAAGCCATATACCACCCCCATCAGACCTGCGCCAATAAACAAAAGTGCCACAACTCCTTTGATCAGTGGAGAATTTAGCAAACCATTATCAGGACTCCGAAAAAACCCATTGGAAGGAATAATACCTATTAACATTATGCCAAATAAGAGGGCAAATGCCAAAGTTGCTCGTCTCAGGCCTTTTTTTTCCAAATTAGATAAAGTCTGAATTTTTTCTTCCGTTTTATCTGATTCATATTTCCCAAACCGGGGTGCAATCATTCGCTCAGTCACCCAGGTGCCTGTAATGGAAATCACTAAAGTTGAGACAAACATAAAATAGTAATTTGCCGTGGGGTTTACTACATAATCAGGATCAATGATCCTGGCAGCTTCCTCAGACAAACCAGCCAACAACGGATCTATGGTCCCAAGCACCAAATTTGCGCTGAAACCCCCGGATACTCCGGCAAAAGCAGCTGCCATTCCAATGACAGGATGCCGCCCGACAGCAATAAAGATGATGCCGGCGAGTGGAATCAGCAATACATACCCCACGTCACTAGCCACATTCGACATGATTCCTGCAAGAACCAAAACAAAGGTTAATAATCGTTTAGGAGAAGAAAGGACGAGTAGCCTTATAAAAGCTCCTATTAATCCACTGCTTTCAGCAATTCCAATTCCGAGCATTGCTACCATAACGATTCCAAGGGGAGCGAATCCTGTGAAGTTGATCACCATCTCGGTAATTATCCTGTGTAACCCTTCAACCGATAAAAGGTTTACTGGTTGGATTTCCTCATTAGTCCCCGGATGTACGGCATTCCAATCCAAAGCAGAGGCAACAGCAGATAAAACAAGGATTAAAAGTGCAAAAATCGCAAACAAAGAAGCGGGATGGGGCAAGGCATTGCCAATCTTTTCGACAGAATTTAAAACCCGGTTTAACAGTTTACCTTTTAATAATTTTATAGAAACCATTTATAAATCGTTATTAACGCAAACTTTCAAATGAAAATGGACTAAAATCTGGTATAAAAATAAGAGATATTTTTAATTGTTTAATTGAAGTCTTTAGTATTTCAAGATATGATTGCCCCCAGCGATCATTTAGTAAGACAATTATTTTAAAATCCTACGGAAATTCGACCCTCTGTCTGCAGTGCCTTTGGCAAAAATAAGAAGTATCGGGTCTGAAACCATAAACTGAGAACCATAAACTACAAGAGGCGGCAGGAAGCCGCCTCTTGTCTGTGGTGCCACGCGGAATCGAACCACGGACACCAGGATTTTCAGTCCTGTGCTCTACCAACTGAGCTATGGCACCAAACATTATAAAAACATTCCAATGGTCTTAAGACTTTTTAGTCCTGTGCTCTACCTCCCGATAACTATCGGGAGAGCTATGGCACCACCCGATTTTGGCGCGTCAAATTTAGACAAAATATTGATATCATAAAAATAATTATTTGTTTCTTTTCGTACCTTTGTGCAGATCTTTCTGTCATGAACTACCATACATTTACCCTCCCAAACGGAATAAAATTTATTCATAAACATTCACCTTCATCTGTAGCCTGTTGTGGACTCCTGATCCATACCGGTTCGAGGGATGAGCGACCGGAGGAGCACGGCATGGCTCATTTTATTGAACACGTCATGTTTAAGGGGACAAAAAAGAGAAAGGCATATCACATTCTCAGCCGGCTGGAGGACGTAGGCGGGGAACTCAATGCTTACACAACCAAGGAAGAAACCTGTATATACGCCTCTTTCCTAAAAAATGACTATGAACGTACCGTTGAACTCATCCGGGATATTGTTTTCAATTCCACCTTCCCTGAGAAAGAACTCAACAGAGAAAAGGAAGTAATAATCGATGAAATTAACGCCTGCCAGGATAATCCTGCTGAGCTGATATTCGATGATTTCGAAGAGCTCATCTTTCAGGATAACCCGATAGGCAGAAATATCCTGGGGCATCCTGGAACCATCCGGAGTTTTACAAAAAAACATATCCATTCGTTCATCAGAGGCAATTACCATACCAACCAGATGGTATTTTGTTCGGTAGGCAATATTCCCACAAAAAGAATAAAAAATTTATTCGAGAGATATTTTTCCGATATACTATCCAATACCAGACAAAAACCAATGATAAAATTCGAATCTTACCAGCCCGGGAAAAAGACTGTCCGGAAAAACACCTTCCAGTCTCACTGCATAATCGGAAACATTGCTTATAATGTAAAGGACCAGAGGCGAATAGGACTCTACCTATTGAATAACATTTTAGGCGGACAAGGTTTGAATTCCCGCCTAAACCTTGCCTTGCGGGAAAAAAACGGATACGCTTATAATGTTGAATCCAACTATTCCCCATACTTCGATACGGGTGTATTAAGTATTTATTTTGGCACCGATAAGGAAAATATAAATAAAAGTATGCGGCTTGCCTTCAGGGAATTTGACAGACTGAAAAACAAAAGGCTGGGAATCTTGCAAATGTCAAGGGCAAAGCGGCAGATGATCGGACAGCTTGCAAGATCGGCCGAAAGCAACGAAAACGTCATGCTCAACATGGCAAAAAGTTACTTAATTTACGACAAGGTCGATCCTGTTGAAGAGATCAACAGAAAAATTGAAACGATAACCACGTCACAATTATTGGATATCGCGAATGAAATTCTGGATTTTAACCAACTGTCAACCCTGATATTTCAATAAAAAAGCATAATTAAAGCCTGTCTATAAACTCTATATTTCGTTTATAAACAAATAACAAATAATATCCAATGTTTGAAAAAACAAAACCCAAACAGCACATATACAAGAATTTGTTTGATTTTTTGGTCATTGGAATTTGAGATTTATTTGTCATTTGATATTTGTTATTTGGTGCTTACGTAATCTTTGTTTGACTTTATGGACAGACACTAATTAGTTCTTTTCCAATTATTCCGTCTTTTCTAATACTGTATAATTAATTATTATGTTCAAAATTGATCCGCAGCTTGAAGAATATATCTTATCCCATACCGAACCGGAAGACCCCGTTCTCGAAGAACTGAACCGGAAAACGCATTTGGAAATCCTGAATCCCAATATGTTATCAGGGCATCTCCTGGGTAAAGTACTCCAAATGATCAGCAAAATGATTGAACCTGAACTGATCCTTGAAATCGGAACCTATACAGGATATTCAGCTATCTGCCTTGCCCGGGGTTTAAAAGAAGGAGGCAAATTACACACAATTGACATCAATGACGAATTGGAGGAAATAGTACGGTTTTTTTTCAAAAAAGCCCAGATTGAAGAAAAGATCGAATATCACACCGGTAATGCCCTTGAAATCATATCCAGGCTGAATTATTACTTCGATCTTGTTTTCATTGATGGAGATAAACGGGAATATAGTGCATACTACAAAATAGTAATCGACAAGGTAAAACCGGGCGGATTTATTCTTGTTGATAATGTATTATGGGACGGTAAGGTAATTGAAAAGAATGAATCCGGCGATCCATATACTCAAGGCATAAAAGCTTTTAACAAACTTGCTCATAATGATCCCCGGGTCGAAAATGTGATTTTACCTGTACGCGACGGATTAATGGTGTTAAGAAAAACAGATTAGGTAAACAATGCTTCAATATTACTGAAGGGATTTCCCCTGCTAAACAAATTGTCCTCTTAAACCTTAGATTTTGATTCTTTCCAAAGATCATCCATTTCTCCTGTTATTTCCTTAATCCTAATAGCATTGATCTCTTTCGAGACGGTTGTGAGACTCATCATAATGGTTTTGTATTCGGGATACTTGTTGTATTTTTCCCTCATGGCATACATAATGCTCAGCACCGCTTTCTGAAGGTGTTCACTTGTTTCAAAGTCTATTAATGCTTTTTCTTCCATAACTCTAATTTTTAATTATCAGGAAATTACAAAATTATCTTGTGAAATTGAGGTCGCAAAAGTAATAATTTTTTAATTAACACAAATATTAACTTTTTCAATGCCGCTGGAGGAGACCCTAAGGGTTTTTAAAAATCCTTAGGGTCTTTTAACAAAATCATGGTATAATTTTTGTTTTCGGATTAATAGAGCAATAATTTCCAAATCATCTTTAACCATTAAATATACCGAATTATGAGAACTATATATAATCCACTAATTTTCATCACAATCTTAAGTATTAGTTTTGTTTCAAAAGCTCAGAAAACCGATCTGCTGGAACAAAAGTTGGAAATGCTTGAAGAAGATTATTCTGAAATTTTTATTCCTGAAGGCAGAACCAGCACTTCATATCAAAATGTTATTGAGAATCAGGATTCCATTACCGGTACAATTAAATCCTCAGCCCGGTTCTTCAGCGATGTGGACAATTTGAGTTCAGTTATGGAAATGATACCTGCCGAAACAAAGGTGCAGGTCCTGGAAGAAACAGGAGATTACTACCTCATCCGGCATGACAGCATATATGGCTTTGTTTACAAATCAAAGGTTTCAGTACCGGAGCCAAAATATACCACTTTACCCGGAACCAATAAGCCTTTTGACGAAGAAATGGCTGATCAGGGCGAAAGGCAACAACACAGATACGCCTATTTGCGGGAAAAATACAGTAAGGAAACAGCCGACACGCTATACGCCAATAAGATATGGAGGGGAATGACAACCAGAATGGTGTTGGATAGCTGGGGAAGACCGAAGAAAATAAACCGTTATATAAATCCCGGGAACGTGAAGGAAGAATGGTATTACCGCACAACTTATCTGTTCTTCGTAGATGGTACCCTGGAAGACTGGGAGATTATTCAATAAAATTAGTTAGGGTTTGACTTTCCCTTTTCAATCAGCTTTTCCCAGCCGAATACAATTCGGCTCTACATTTT
>CAZEWS010000178.1:0-6379 GCA_964515985.1 uncultured Rikenellaceae bacterium
AACCTTGCAAACAGGGGTTATAAATTTTCTATGGAGGAGTTTGATGACGATGGGCAATTGCTTTCAAAATTAATGTCGGATTTTATTATTTGGGATTCTACCATACATAAATGGGTAATAAGGAATTACTACATAAGGAGATTTGATGGGTTGGAGGAAAAAATCGAAACCGGTAGAAGGCTTGACACAACACTTACCATTTTTCCGGAAGATTTTGCAATGAGAGAAAGTATTGTGTCAACAATGAATTTATCTGAATTGAATGACTTTATTGATATGCAGAAATTACAGGGTGCAGAAAATATTGAGGTTTATTTAATTGAACGATATGGCCGGTATGCGAATCCGTTTTCAACCTTTATTCTTACCATAATTGGTTTGACACTTTCGTCCCGAAAGGTAAAGGGCGGCATTGGTATGCAAATAGGAGTCGGTCTCTTTTTAAGCTTTAGTTATATCTTTTTTATGCAGTTTTCCAAGCAGTTTTCAATCGGTGGGAATGTGAATCCCTTATTAGCGGTTTGGATACCTAACATTCTTTTTGCCATTATAGGCGTGTTTCTTTATCGCTATGCTCCTAAATGATGTTGAAAACGGAATATAAACGGGTTGGAAGGGGATTTTCCATTGAATCCTTAGCAATAAATATCAAAAAATTATATAATTCTGATTTCAAGTATTCTACTTGCTAAACCATCTGAATTTGGTCAAATAATTTTTTTTTAGTTTAAATGATTTTGTAATGTTGTATCCCATTTATTTTTTAACTAAAGATCTGAAAAATGGCGGTAAAAAGAAAGATTAAGGAATTACTAAAGAAGCGCGAAATCGTATTCAAAGGAGGTGGTGATAAAGCCAGAGAAAAGCAGGTTGCAATGGGTAAATTATTAGCCCGTGACAGAATTCGTGCTTTAATGGATGAAGATTCATTCAATGAATACGATCTATTCGTTGAACACGAAGCCAGGGATTTTAACATGGACAAAAAGACCCTTCATGGTGACGGGGTTATTATTGGTACAGGAACGATTTTTGGAGCTCCGATCTGTATTTATGCTCAAGATTTTACTGTAGCCGGAGGTTCTCTTGGATTAATGCACTCGCGGAAGATTACTAAAATCATGGACCATGCCCTGAAAATGAGGGTACCGCTTATTGGTATTAATGATTCGGGTGGCGCCAGAATTCAGGAAGGTGTAAATTCATTGGCCGGATATGGCGAAATCTTTTTCCGCAATACACTTGCTTCAGGTGTAATCCCTCAAATTTCTGTTATACTTGGTCCCTGTGCAGGAGGAGCGGTATACTCTCCTGCATTGACGGATTTTGTATTTGTGGTTGACAAGATATCCAAAATGTTTATTACAGGTCCCGAGGTTATCAAAACGGTTCTGGGTGAGGAAATATCAATGGAGGATCTTGGAGGGGCAAAAGTCCATGCAGAAATAAGTGGTAACGCTCATTTCTATGCCCGGAGTGAGATTGAATGCTTCGATCAAATCAAAAAACTCATTACTTTTATTCCCTGGAATAACTCACAAAAGGCAAAATCTTTTGAACCAAAGGAGCCAAAGCCGGAATATAAAGTTGACGACATTGTTCCTGATGATCCAACCCTGCCTTATGATGTCAGGGACGTGATAAGGTCAATTGTCGATGATTCTGATTTTTTTGAGAGCCAGGAGTTATGGGCAACCAATATAGTTATTGGTTTTGGCCGGCTTGGAGGCAGAACCGTTGGTTTTGTTGCCAATCAGCCACTTGTGCTTGCGGGGGTTTTAGACGTAGATTCATCAGATAAGGCAGCGCGGTTTGTCCGTTATTGTGATGCTTTTAATATACCGCTGATTACTTTTGTCGACTTACCTGGCTATTTACCTGGTGTTGATCAGGAACATACCGGAGTGATTCGTCATGGAGCCAAAGTTCTTTATGCTTATAGCGAAGCAACAGTCCCTAAAATTACAGTTATTTTAAGAAAAGCATACGGTGGTGGCTATATTGCAATGAATTCACGCCATTTGCGTGCTGATTTTGTTTTTGCCTGGCCGACAGCCGAAATTGCAGTAATGGGACCTGAAGGTGCGGCAAACATTATTTTCAGGAAAGAAATAAGTGAAGCCGAAGATCCGGATAAAGCCAGAAAACAAATAGTAAAGGAATATAAGGCAAAATTTGCGAATCCTTATGTGGCAGCAGCCAGAGGATATATTGACTCAGTAATAGAACCATTGGAAACAAGGAAATTATTGCTTCACGCAATTGATGTTTCTGATAATAAATCGGTTTCAGGCCCGAAGAAAAAACATGGCATTCCACCATTCTAATAAAAATTCAGGTAATATGAATAAGGAAGGTACCACTGGTAAGAAACCGCGTCTCAAATCCCTTGGTATCGAGGGAACCCGATATAAAACAAATTTTACCAAAAAGTTTGAGAACAGACAAAAATGGGAAACCATCGATGATAGAAAGTTATTAACTTTCTTACCCGGAGTCATTCATAAAGTTAAAGTGAAAAAAGGGCAAAAAGTGAAAAAGGGAGATAGTATGGTTATACTCGAAGCTATGAAAATGCAAAACAAAATAACCATTCACAGGGATGGGGTAATAAAGAATATCCATGTAAAAGAGGGACAAAAAGTGGTGAAAGGGATGCTGCTTATGGAATTAAATTAGTTGCTTATAACATTTAATAACATTCTGTCTTTTTTCATTCTAACACACAGACTAGTTCCCATTTATCTTAATCGCCTCTCTCATAACTTTTCCTGCCAAACAAAATAACCCGGAAAGATTTTTTTTGTATCAATCTCGCTGTTAAAAATTCCGTAAACAGCTGATCCGCTTCCGGACATTGAGCAATAAAGTGCTCCGAGGTGGTATAATTTTTCTTTTATCCTTGCAATTTGGGGATATAACCTGAATACAGGTCCTTCAAAATCATTCCCAACCATGCCTTTCCACTTCTGTACCTTGAGTCTCACCAAACCTGAAATTGATTTTGCTTTTTGTTCGGGGATGATATACTGATAAGCAATGGAAGATTTGATTTGTATGTTTGAATATACCAACACCAAATAATACTTTTCTAAATTTATTGATATTGGTGTAAGCTTATTTCCTTTTCCAGTTGCCAGTGAAGCAACGTTATTAATAAAAAAGGGGCAATCACTACCCAGTTTTTCCGCATATTCAAGCAATTTCTGATCGGAGAGTTGTAAGCTGAAAAGCTTGTTAATCAGTTTAATAGTGAATGTAGCATCGGAAGATCCACCTCCCAATCCGGAGCCTGTTGGAATTATTTTGTGTAAATGAATTTGCAGGGGAGGCAAATCAAAATCATTTTTCAATAATTTATGAGCCTGAAAGCAAAGATTTTTTTCAACAGGTTCAGGTATTTTTATACCTGTAACCTTAAAAGATTGAATACCAAGCCCTTTTCTTTCATCTCCTTCGACTATCTCTAAAATGTCGGTTAAAGCAATTGGGTAGAATAAGCTCTCAAGATTATGATATCCGTCTGTTCTTTTTTCAATGATATCGAGACCTATATTGATTTTTGCATTAGGAAAACAAATCATACAAGGGAGAAATTAAAATTTTAAAATACAAATCTATCATTATTTTCCATAGTCTGATCTATGATTCACCGAAGATAATATTTTTGACCAGGTATTGATAATTAGTTTATTATCAGGCAAATACAAGGTTAAAAAAAGATTATTTTTTTTCAACAATTAATCAATATAATAATTAACAAATTGTGTTTAAAATTAAGTTAATTTTTATGTGTTATGGCTTCCTCAATTTTTTACCTTTGGTAGCCTTAAAATTTGCATTATATGGCTTTAACAAATAATCAAGAAAGACCATCAGGTATCGATCAGGTTAACTTCGACCTGGGAAAAATTCCACCACAGGCTATTGATCTTGAGGAAGCCGTTCTGGGAGCGATCATGCTTGAAAAAGATGCCGTAATTTCGGTTCTGGATATATTAAAACCTGAAAGCTTTTATAAGGAAGCACATCAAAAGATCTTTAATGCTATTGTTGATCTGACCTCAAAAGAAAAACCCATTGATATTCTTACGGTAACTGAAGAATTGAGGTCAAGGAAAGAATTGGAAGAAGTTGGTGGTCCTTTTTATATTACCCAGTTAACCAGCAGGGTGGCGTCTGCTGCACATATTGAATATCACGCCCGTATTGTTGCCCAGAAATATATCCAACGGGAACTGATCAGGATCTCATCGGAAATTCAAAACAAAGCCTTTGATGAGAGCATTGATGTGGATGATCTTCTTGATTTTTCAGAAACAGAACTTTTTAATATTGCAGAGGGGAATATTAAGAAAGAAACGGCAAAAGTAAATGTACTGATCCAGCAAGCCATTCATCAGATTGAAGAAGCAAGTAAAAGAAAAGATAGTTTAAGCGGAGTCCCATCCGGATATACAAAACTAGACAGGCTTACCTTAGGATGGCAGAAATCGGACCTTATTGTTATTGCTTCGCGGCCTTCTATGGGAAAAACAGCTTTTGCGCTTTCAATGGCCAGAAATATTACCGTTGAACATAATAAGCCCGTTGCCTTTTTCTCTCTGGAAATGTCATCCATCCAGTTAGTAACCCGGTTAATTGTTAGTGAGACGGAGTTGCCGTCAAACCGGATTAGAAATGGGAATCTGGATGAAAATGAGTGGAAACAATTAGACTCCAAAATAAAAAGCCTGGTTGAAGCACCTCTTTATATCGATGACACACCGGCTATATCCATATTTGAGTTAAGGGCTAAATGCAGGAGATTAAAGCTCCAACATAAAGTAGAATTAATCATTGTTGATTATCTGCAATTAATGACAGGCCCAAGTAATGTAAAAGGCAACAGAGAGCAAGAGGTTAGCAACATTTCACGATCGCTTAAGGCAATCTCGAAAGAACTTGATATCCCCATTATTGCCTTATCTCAGTTAAACCGCTCTGTGGAAATGCGTTCGGGAAGTAAAAGACCTCAGCTATCAGATCTGAGAGAATCAGGAGCCATAGAACAAGATGCCGATATGGTAATTTTTATTTACCGTCCCGAACGGTATGGTATACTGGAAGATGAAGATGGAAATTCGTTGGTTGGATTTGCTGAAATAATTTTGGCAAAACACCGTAACGGACCCGTTGGAGATGTTCATCTCAGATTTCGTGAGGAAATGGCAAAGTTTGTTGAACTGGATGACATGGAAATAGGATTATTGCCGGGAGAAAACCAATCCATTTTTACTGTTGGTTCGAAGATGAATAGTGATGAAAATTCAGAAAGAACCGGTAATGATATGAGCAATAAATCTTACAGTGATGAAGAGGAACCTTTTTAGGTAATACATTATTTGTACTGTCTGCCGCCCTTTGCGTTAGCCTCCAAGTTAATCGATGGTCATTCAATAGTCATTTGCTCTCCGCCAGCTGGCGGGTCGCGTCATTCAGTAGTCATTCGATGGTCATTTACTCACTTCGTTTACGTAATTAAATTGTCATTTGTTGTCGTTTGCCTAACTGATACATTTCATTCATTCACAATTAACATATAACTTATAACATTTTATTTCATTTTCTATAAGCTAACTGATTAGTTAATAATCATAAATAAAATTAAAACTTTGATCTATGACTGAAATTTTGTTCTTAATTACCGGAATTTTTGTTGGTGCAGTTGCTGTTTGGCTTGCCAGTAAGTTCCGGTATGAAGGCAAACAAAATATATCGAAAGAAAGATTGAAAGGATTATCCGAAATAATTGAAAAAGCTCAAAAGGCGGAGAGTAACCGATCTCACCGAAGGTAATCCTTGTTCTAAGATCAAAATGATTTTACATTATAGACGGACTTTAATTACTTTGCGAAGCTAAGTTCTTATAAACTTTTCATTATAAATTTTCCTCATATGGGGTTGCAGAAACATCCATGACTTTGTTATCCGTTAGATCAATTCTGTTTTCCTCCGGATAAACTGTTTGTGGTGCTTCTTTTACAAAAACAAGATTCACAAAACTGATCAATCCTAAGAAAATTAAAATCATCAGCATCCCCAATGGTTTTGGAAAACTATTCTTATCAACAAATCGACTTTTCATTTTATTTATTTTTTTTATTTATTTTTTTATATCCGTATTAAAGACTTTTTTATTTGCAATATGCTGTACATATTTGATGCCAAAGTTTATAATAGGCAAATAATCAGCGCAATAACCCTATTTTTTTATTGTTAATAAATGTTAAAAGTGCACGATTATATACAGCAATGTACGGATTCGTACAGTAAATTAACTCGTCCGACGACTACAGTTCGTTCGACGAGTTACGACAAACGTTACGGGCCCTGTGAA
>CAZEWS010000178.1:6415-6922 GCA_964515985.1 uncultured Rikenellaceae bacterium
GATTTATTCCTGCATGAATAATGAAGTATGGCAGGGTTCCATTATTGTAGAAAGTACAGTTTGTCTACAAAAGCGCCGAAACTGCTATCTCCCATCAAGGGTAATCCGCTGCATTTTTCCATAGCTCCAAGAGAGTCCTATTGTTCCAAAGGAATCCCTTCGGCAGGAGCAATAATCCATCAACTAAATTACACCTTCATGCCTTGTCCAGGGCTATTTTAGTTTGTGAAATTCTATTTTAATAGTAATATTTCTATAAATTTAGTTGTATTTCTAGAAAAATAGTTATATATTTGTTTTATGAAAAATTTGACAAAAGCGGAAGAACAATTAATGCAGTACGTTTGGAAATTAGAAAAAGGATTTCTTAAAGATATTATTAACCAGTTTCCTGATCCCAAACCAGCCTACACTACTGTTGCAACCGTGATCGGCATTTTAGTAAAAAAAGGGTTTATTGGATTTAATCAGTATGGGAAAGTAAGAGAATATTCCCCGGTTGTTTCT
>CAZEWS010000178.1:6932-7549 GCA_964515985.1 uncultured Rikenellaceae bacterium
ACGGATTTAAGTATCACTCAGTTGGAGGAGTTAAAGAAATCAATTGAACAACAGATTTATATTAAAAAGAAAAATGAATTAAAATAGTTTTAGCTAATAATATGTCCTTAATATGCGGTTTTAATAATACACTCACCCAAAATCGAATAAAAATGCTTAATAATTTCAAACCTTCGGGATTTAAATTAATCCCGTATTTAGTATTAATTGCGTTATTTGCGTTTCTACTTATCTCGTTTAATACTCCTTATGAAGTTAAAGATTCAAATATATCTTCAAGCATACCAGTCACCCAATCGAAGATTGATAGAAAAGCTGGTTGGTTTATTAAGATGAATCCTATTATAACAATTGGTTCTATTCTAAACCGATATCAATCTTTAACCTATCCACAGGGAGAATTATTAAGTAAAAAAGAATTAAGAAAGGAAAAAAATTACTACTCTCTTGAGGAAGCTCTGAAGAATCCCGATGAAGTTTATAAATTGTTTTTAAATTATAAAGAATATACTGAAGTTCCATCAGAGATTAGCCAATTTAAAAATTTGCAAGAATTAGGCTTAGGAGCAAACAAACTAACATCTTTGCCTCCTGAACTATTCCGACTAAAGAATTTG
>CAZEWS010000178.1:7697-7946 GCA_964515985.1 uncultured Rikenellaceae bacterium
ACTTAACAAAGGGAACGCCTTCACGATTACAATTAAAAAAGGTTCATCAGGAAAATGCGTAGGCTAATGATCCTACTTTTTAAAAAAACTGTGTCTTTCAGTTGTCTTCCTGGAGAATAATTTGGGTTAAATCAGAATATTTTTTTGCTGAAAATTGCCCATAGGGCATAAATTATTGTAGAAGAGAAATATGAAATGACAACTATTCCCTGTAGGGGATTAATAATCAGGCTTATAAATTAATCAGGA
>CAZEWS010000179.1:0-7238 GCA_964515985.1 uncultured Rikenellaceae bacterium
ACATTTGTGTAAACACACCAGGTTTCATAATGTTATAATTTTAAATTTAAGATTGATAAACAAAATTGGCTAAATTAAACTATGTTCACAAATCGATAATTTATCAATCGTCTACAACGAAAATATTCTGTGTGGCTACATTAGGCTACAATAGTATAACCGCTACGCGGTATTTTTCTTTTTAGTATCTATTTACTGAAAAACCAAAACTACGCATTTCCCGGATGAATCGTTTTTTTTAATTTACCCTGTGAAATAGTGGCAAAGCCACTGCTGCGAAGCAGCATTTCACTGGGTGAACCCTGTGAAATAAATCGAAGATTTATTGCGAAGCAATATCTCACAGGGTAAATTTTTGAAACTATGTTCTTATTCCTTATTTCGGGCGTTTACATTCAGGACATCAAGCCGTTTAAAATGTTTTTCCATTCTGTTTGAAAAATCATCGAAATCTTTCTTTTCCTTTGGGGTCCAAACCACTTCAGCCAGTGCGCAAGCCCTTGGATAAACCATATATTCGATATCTTCAGGTGTCTTCATATATTCGGTCCAGACATTTCCCTGGGCGCCTAAAATATGTTTAGCTTCTTCTACTGTCAGTTCTTCCGGAACCGGTTCATAGGAATAAACCTTATCCAGCGGGAGGAATCCGCCGATTGCCAGTGGTTCGTTTTCTTTTTGCTCACTCTGGTAATAATCAAAATAGCAAAACCCGGTAGGAGTCATGATCACATCATGATGCTGCTTTGCCGCTTCAATACCTCCCTTTGTTCCTCTCCAGGACATTACTGTTGCTTCAGGAGCCAGGCCTCCTTCCAGAATCTCATCCCAGCCGATCAGCTTACGATTTTGGGCAAGCAGAAATCTTTCAATTCTTTTAATAAAATAACTCTGCAATTCGTGTTCATCTTTCAGACCTTCCGCCTTAATTCTTGCCTGACATTTATCACATTCCTTCCATCGGTCTTTGGGACATTCATCAGCCCCAATATGAATATACCTGCCCGGAAACAGATCGATCACCTCAGTCAGTACATCTTCAAGAAATTCAAAGGTTTTTTCATTGCCGGCACAGTAGACTTCCTTAAATATTCCCCATTTTGTAGCTACCTCGTAAGGCCCTCCGGTACAACCTAACTCGGGATAGGCTGCCAATGCAGCCTGTGAATGACCCGGCATTTCAATTTCAGGAATAATGGTAATATAAAGTTTCTTTGCATGTTCCACGATTTCATTAATCTCCTCCCGGGTATAATACCCACCATATCTTTGACCATCAAACTGATGAGGCTGGTCACTGTAATGACCCACAAGGGTTTCATTCCGGTAAGCGGCAACCTCAGTAAGCTTTGGATACTTTTTAATTTTAATTCTCCAACCCTGATCCTCCGTTAAATGCAAGTGAAAATAATTGAATTTATGCATAGCCATTAATTCAATATATTTCTTAATGAAGGTTTTTGGGAAAAAATGGCGTCCGACATCCAAATGCAGACCACGGTATGGGAAACGGGGTTCATCTTCAATATCAATACAGGGGATTGTCCATGAAACACCTTGTACCGTTTCCTTTTTTTCAATTTCAACAGGGAGCAACTGCCGTAAGGTTTGTTTACCATAAAATAACCCGGCAGTAGTTTTTGCACTGATCATAACCGATTTTGGTTTTACCGATAAAAAATAGCCCTCATAATTCACCGGTAAAGATTCATCCAAAACAAAAACAATCGCATTCCGAACCTCATTTTCATCTGAAAATTCTTCAACTTTAATATCGTAACCGGTTGCTGAATTGATCAGGTCTGCCAGTGAACTGCCTATCGTTTCTACTTCTTCTTCCCCACCAGGGATCATTATTCTTGTCTTTGGTTTGATGGTAAACTTCCCTGACTGTTCGGTGATTTTCTTAGGCAGGGGGATCAGACCTGCTCTGGATTCCGATGCTTTATTTGTTTCAAATTCACTGGTACATCCTGAAAAAACGAATACCAGTAAAAGAATGAACGGAGTTAAATACAGTTTTTTCATTATTACGGTTTTTATTTTGATAATAAATCTAATTTCTTCGGTTAAACATTAAGAATATAGCTACGCAAATTAATTAAAAAAACGGGTATTATCATAGTAATCTGCGAATTTTGAAAAGAATTAACATTAGGCTAAGGCTGAAGAGAGGTATAAGGATTCAGGAAAAAGAATTAGTCAAGGTCTGACTTAAAGTCAGGCCTTGACCAACCATTATTCCTTCCAAACAAATTCCCCGTTTTTTACACTCCCGTCATTACCAAAAAATCCTGCACATACCATACCTTCATGCCTTTTCAGCAATATATCAGTCCGAAACAGGGTCAGATCAGGAAATCCCGTAATGCAAATAATTTCTTTCATCCGAAAGGCAGATCGATTGCCCCGGTGATCATTCCACCAAGTATTTTTCCCCCGTCTTCAGTAACCACAAAGCAGTCTTCTATCCGAACGCCAAATTCACCATATATATAGATACCCGGTTCATTGCTAAACGTCATTCCCGGTTTCATTTTCAGTTTGTTGCCCTTAACCAGGTAAGGATATTCATGTCCTTCCATGCCAATCCCATGTCCCAGGCGGTGGGTAAAGTATTCATAACCGGGGCCAAACCCTGCGTCTTCAATTACTTTCCTTGCTACGGCATCGATCGATTCACACGTTTTTCCCGGCCTTACCGCTTTCATGGCTTCTGTTTGTGCTTTCAGAACAATATCGAAAACCCTTTTTTGCTTATCCGATGGTTTTCCAAATACGATAGTACGGGTTACATCTGAGCGATAACCCTCTACACTTGTCCCTCCATCGACCAACACAATATCTCCTTCATGCAATTTATACACTTCCCGGGAGCCATGAGGAAACGCAGAAATGTAACCGAACTGGGGACTACCCCCACCTGAGACTCCCATTTCCGAGTGTGCCTGTTGAATATGGTTTCTAAGCTCCCGGCGACTCATACCTTCCTGTAATTTTTTGAAAGCTTCACGATATGCCATCTTGGTAATTTTGTTTGCCAGGTCCATGTAGGCCAGTTCCTTTTCAGTCTTTATCCCCCGGCAACCTGTTGTGATTACCGAACCATCCACCACTTGAATATTACTACCCTGTATGGTTTTCCTGATTCCCTCAACCACGAAGTTTCGTAACGTTGGCCCGATGCCCAGTTTTGCTCCCGGTATGCCCAGGTCTTTCATAATTCCTTTCACCAATTCATAAGGGGATTCATGTTCTTCCCATGTCCTGATATCCGTACCAAATTGTATAACCTCTTTTGCCCTTTCCAGCTCAAAAGCAGGACATATCCAGATGGGATCTCCCTTCAGGTTAATAATTGCCCCGAACAATCGTTCACTGCGCCACCATGACATGTTCAGGAAATAACTCAGGTTAGCACCACCGGTTAACAACAATCCATCCATCCGGTGGTCAGCCATCAATGTTCTGGCTTTTTCAAGTCTGCCTTCATAATCTTCCCGGGTTAACGGTATAACCCCTTCCGTCATTTTTTGAAGGGTTTGGGTCGTGTCTGTTTTGGAATAAGCCAGCATTCCGGGAACCAATCCAAATGTGGTTATCGTAAGACCACTGGCTTTCAGGAATTTTCTGCGGTTAATAGACATGATGGTAAGTTACTTAAAAGATTTTTAATAAGTAAAGGTAATATTATTAGTGTTTCTTTTTACAGTTAGCGGATAAAATAGTCGGTTTTCGGTAACGAAGCCCGTTTCCGAACAAAAAAGACCCTTAGGGTTTTTTAAAACCCTGAGGGTCTGGTATCTAAGCTCCTTAAACCCCGACAGGGTTACTCGCTCCCACGATCCTTCGCTCAAACCTGCTCGTGAGACATTTTGTTCGATTTACTCACAAAATGGTTCACAACCCTTTCGGGGTTAGGAGTTCGGAGATATTTTAGTTTGAAAACAGGAAATGATAGCTTATTTTTAATCCTCATAAACCGGCTCCATTACTTTTCCGATAAAGATAATTGAATTGGTATATTTCTCCTTAATTACGAAAATAAAGGGTTTATTGACATGGAAAGGAATAAACGTTTCTCCGCCGGCACTTGTTGCAAGGCTTATTTCAACCATTGTAACGGCTGCAGCTTCTGTGCCTTCCTCGTTCACTTCGATAAAGGTTTTATGTATTACCCTGGAAATAAATAATTGCTCATTTGGGTTTATTTTTGAAAAGTCGGCAAGATAAGGCTCAAAAGCAATTCCCATATCCATATTGATCAGCTCATCATTAAGATGGTTTTTATACTCGAACTTAAATTTTGGCAAATGTATCTGAACTTTTGCTTCTTCGTTAAATTCGCTTAACCATTTATTCCAGTTTTCATTGGTTAATTGCCCGGTAATGTCATCTATCGTTTTACTATCCTTTGGAAGAAGTATAATCATGCTGTAATTCCCGATACCATAAAGCATTTCCACAGCTTCAAGCAAATCGTTTGATAAATAGTTAAACGATGCTTCCTGTTCCATCATGGGAACATCTTTGGTGGTTCCGTCATTTAAATAAAAAGGAACTTCTTCGGTTTCGGATTCATCAAACTCAAATTTCCATATCCCCTTGAAATAGATGGCATTAATAAGATACATAACAGCATCAACAGGAATATTATCAAGAATTTCCTTAATTTTATCATGGGTCTTTTCAGCCACCCAATCGTTGATGGTGCTTACTGCATCAGGATTTCCAAAATCAAGTGGTGCAACTTCAGCGTAATAGTAGCTTTGATTAAGGTCTAAAAAATCTTGCTCTACCTTAAATGTATTTCTATACCAGATCGAGTTCGCAATACTCATTAAAACTTTCGGATCGACACTTACCAGGGCATCGATCAGGTCTTTATAGTTTTGATTTATCTCTTCGACAGTCAACCCACTTAATTCCAGGGTTTTTTCCATGGCTTCTTTAGTTGTACTGTCAGCTCCGTTATAAGTCATGGCAAGAGCTATGGATACACTAAGGGGAGAGATCATTATATTTTTATCTGCTTCTTCACTCTTTAGCACCTCATTAAACAATTTTAACCCAAAGAGGTTATCCGCCTCCACCAATTGTTTTCCTTTCAGGGTTAATATGATCTCTTTTGGGCCGGGTTCCGTTTTGGTTTTCTCACAGGAAAAGGAAACCAGTAATATAAAAATGGATACGAGTATGAATTTGTATAGTTTCATGATGGTAAATTTTATAGGATTTTATAAAAATGGTTGTATAAATTCTTAAAAAGAAAATACTATATAAACACAAAAATTAGGCCAAAAATGGGGAGATGAGATTACTCGTCCGACGACCTTTCCGAACGGTGTCGGCCAGGTGGGCCTCAGTCGCCTGATGATTTTTTAACAGGGATTACCTTTGGTGATCCCTAGTACGAGCTTATGAATTAGCACTTGGCACAGTAAATTATGATATAAACAGGGATTTATGCACTAGAGCAAATGGAGAAAATACCACTGTAGAATTATTTATACATATACCAGAAGGGGTTGAAAACATTGCTGAAAAATGGAAAGAGATAGTGGATGATTTAAGAATTGTAAAAAGCAAATGGGAATGGGATAAAAATGGAGAAAAAACAAGACAAACCTGGGATCCTGAAACTAATAATTATTCTGATGATGGTAATGCGGCAGGTTTAGATAATGTATTCAATAGCAGATTGCCAAAACCTTTAAGAGTTGGTGCTTTGGAAGAACCAGCAGATGAACTTGAAAATTTAAAGAAAATTTTAATTCAACCAATAGCAGAAGAATTAACAAAAAGTTTAGAGGATAATAATACAGATATAAGTAAAGCTCAAGCAAAATTTATTGAGCTCTCTAAAGAACCAGTTGCAATTAAACAAAAACAAATTGAGGAAATAACAAAAATGCTATCACAAAGCCATAGTAAAATATTTCCAAGTTTAGGTATAGAATTTTCTATTGGAATAAGTGATATAAATTTTAAGCCTATGTTGGCATTACTTTCTGGTAGTACAATGAAATTTAAAGAATGGGAACAAGAAATTGATTGGTTAAATCAAGGGACTGGTTCTAGACGAGCTTTATTCTGGTCACTGCTTCAAATTAGATCAAAAATTAAAGCTATAGCTGATTACGAGACCTATTTAAAGAAGAAAAGATACAAAAAAAGAGATTAAAACAGTTCAACAAAAACTTACAAGTTTAAAACAGGATGAAGCAATAATAAGAAATAAAGAAAAATTAGAGAAATTAAAACAAGAACTTGAAAGAATAGATAAAATTGATCCTGAAAATGATTTTCAGCTGGAAAATGATGGAACTAATTTACCAGGAAACATGCTTTTAATTGATGAACCGGAAGTTGCATTACATCCAAATGCAATAAGGGCAGCTTCAAATTATTTGTATGAACTCGCACTTGATCCCGCATGGCAAGTAATAATTACTACACATTCCCCTCGGTTCCTTGATCCTTTTCAAGACCATACAACTATAGTAAGGCTTGAAAGAAGTGAAGAAAAGCCTACTCCCTTAACATATAAACCTAATGAAGTAAAATTATCAAATGATGACAAAGAGAATCTTAAATTACTAAATAGGTTTGATTATTCTTTAAGTGAAATGTTTTTTGGCCAACATCCCATAATCATAGAAGGAGATACTGAGTTTACAGCATTTGAATATATTTTGAGAAAGGAAGCATATAGCTTTCACGACTGGCCATTATTGGTTAGGGCAAGGGGGAAATACACTATACCACTGATTATTAAAATGCTCCACCATTTTAAAGTGAATTATTCGATTCCAGAAAGGCTGGCTTGAAAGTAATACATAGAGTTTCAATATTTAATATTGAAACGCAACATGTAAATGTAGACGATAATGGACAAGTGTTAATAGATGCTGGCAAGGATAAACCCTAGAGGATTCTGAAAGCATTGGAAGAAACTGATAAGATATACAAGTCGCTAAAAGGTGTATTAGATGAGTTAATGGATTCGGAAAGTAATGAGGAGCCTTTTGAAAAACCCTTCAATGAGTAATTTAATCAATTGTTTATTGATTTTGTTTCTAAAACTGGAATAAAAGATAAAAGATTTCAAACAAAATAATTAATAATATGCCAACAATAAAACTCAATCAACAACTCAAAAGAGTTGAAATAAAAGACTTTGAAATAGAAAATGAAATAGTTTTTAATTATTTCAATAATCTTCCTGCTGGTGAAAG
>CAZEWS010000179.1:7248-7921 GCA_964515985.1 uncultured Rikenellaceae bacterium
TTCTAATTGCTTAAGTATATTTTTATTGTTTTCGATATTAGCTTCTACTAATGATCTTATGCTGAGAATTTCATTAATATCCTTTATTATCCGGTTTATAATTAAAGATAATAGTTTGGTATCCAGATCAACTTCTTTTGCATTTAAAACTATATCTCTTGCAAGCATATAGGCTATTGCAAGATTAGAATAATCGCCTTTTTGAGAATCTATTATGGCTATGAAACCTATTCCGGGAATAAAGCCCACATTTTCATAATTCTTTAATATACTATTATCAACCAATGATAAATCAAAGACGATCATACTGACTTTTGACTCCCTGTTTGCCTGTGCTTCTATCAACTGGCTCCATGCAGAATCATATTTTTTTGTAAAAATATCTTTTGAATCAATATCTCCCAGCTTAATACTTTTATCGAATTTACACTCTATTGCAATTCTTAAATCAGGATTACCGTCAATTTCGCAAATGATATCACCGGTTTTATTTTTAAGCAAGTTCCCGGCAATATTACCTGTAAGGATAGCCTTATCTTTTAATTTTTTATCATTGAAATAACTATTCAGAAATTCTGCTATTTCATCTTCCGCCAGAATACCTTTTATAGTAGTTTTATAAAAAAGTTCTTTTTTCATCTCAAAGATCATTTTCAGGCTTTCCATTTCAGTA
>CAZEWS010000180.1:0-7854 GCA_964515985.1 uncultured Rikenellaceae bacterium
TAGTGTTCGGGAAGTTTATCGTAACAAGATAAGATTCAAATTAGCAGAAATAAGTCGATCAAAGATTTCCCTGTGGGAAAGACCCTAAGGGTTTTTCCCAGAGGGATGCCTATGGCACAAAATCCTTAGGGTCTGTCTTATTCCACCCATTTTAATGAGTCAAGGGCGTTTACGATTACCTTCTCTAAATTTTCAATATTTTCGAAACCAACCGAAAGCCTGATCATTCCCGGTAATGGGTATTTATCACCCCACACAACTTCTACCGGAAGAAGTATTGTACCGGCATCTCCCATTGTTGGAATTAGAGGGATAAAATCAGCAACTGCCCGAATAAACTTATCTCTGTTTTTTTCCCTGGCACTTCTGTCCTTTCCTGTTATGTCAAAAGTTATCATCCCACCGTAACCTCGTTCACCGAACATTTTTTTTGCTTCCATATGTGTAGGATGCGTATATATTCCTGGATATAAAACCTTTTCTACCATGGAATGACCGGTTAATATTCCGGTGAGTTTCATTGCATTCTCACAATGTCGCGTAAATCTTATTTCGAATGTTTTAAGCATTGTTCCCAGGCGATAAGCATCATCAGCTGAAAGCATATGCCCTGTATATTTACGGTATTCAATCGCATCCTTTTCCAACAGGGAATCATTACCGCATACTACACCTGCAGTGAGATTACCATGTCCTGATAAATACTTAGTAGCACTGCCAGAGAAACGGAGTAGCAAATGTATTATCAATAATTACTGTACATTCATATTTTTTGGCAAGCTTTATGATCGCTTCTCCATCGGCTACAATAAGCATGGGATTGGAAATGATCTCAAAATAGACCATTTCAGGCTTAAGCTTTTTCAGGATACTTTCCAATTCACCAAGATCATACCGCTCTCCAGTGGAACAGAAACGGTGAATATCCAATCCACGTCTTTGGATGAGGACATTATCGATAAAGGAATTTGTTCCGCCGTAGATATCATTGAAAAATAGCCATTTTCCTGTTTTTGTTCCTTTCTGGAATATGGATAACGCCAGATCGATGGCCGACATTCCTGATTGAGTTAATAATGCCCAGCGGCAATTTTCCAAATCCATGATCTGTTCCTCGGTGGCTGCAACGGTTGGATTCCTGTACCTCGAGTAGATGTATAATTCCGGAGATCTTCGGGGGTCAAGTTCGTCATTAAATGCTTTCCTTGTTGTTTCAGCATTGTCCAAAGAAAACCCGGCATCACGGTACACGGGCATGATTAAACTATTAACTTTTGTGCTTTTCATTTAGCATAGGTTTTTTATTGGTTTTTATTTCCCCTTTCTCCAACGCTTGAGAGGATGTGTTCTTAATGAAAAATGTGTTGGTTTCAAAGGGAAAATACCATGTTTAACAAAACGAAGGTCTTCAATGCTATAAAATGCTTTTGGGTTGAAACTATGTATGATACCAACCACTTCCTTAAATTCTGCCCTTTTAACAATGGTGTAGATTATGTGTACATGGTCTTTTAATCCCATGGCTTCAACACTGGTGGTTCCATATCCTTGCTCATGCAGTGAATTTATCAGGTCGGTAGCATCTTTTTGAGTAATAACGCGTATCAATAGGTCACCCAGTGCCAGTTTTTCCTCCAATAACATACCAATATAATTTCCGGATGCGAATCCTCCTGCATAAGCAAAGTAACATATAACATTATCAAGATTTTGCATAATCCTGCTAATGGCAAGAATCCAAATAAAAATTTCAAAGAAGCCAAGTAAGGGGACAATGTTCTTACGGCCTTTTGAAACCAGAATTATCCGTAAAGTCCCTATGGTTACGTCAGCAATCCTAGCGAGGAAAATGAATAATGGCAGGACAAGATAAGTGTAAATTTCAGATTGAAAAAAATTTGTATCCATGATTGTACTTATTAAGAGTTATATATTCGTCAGACCACTACTGCTGTTTAACTTTATGATTAGATTTAAAATATTATGCTAATAATGAGATATAATAATAAATTTGAACATCTTAGTGGTCAGACGAGTAAGTACCAAAATAAAAAACTAACAAGATTATGGAACATAACCTAACCTTTAAGATAAAAAGTGTATTACAAATTTTAGGCATTTCTAATTTTAGGCACTTTAGTCACTTCTTTATTTAGTCACTTTAGGCACTTCTTTTTTTAGGCATTTTAGGCATTATTTCTTTCGAATATTTAAATAGATTGAAATTACAAGAGCCAGAAGAAAAAGAACCAAGGTAACCGTGTCCACCAGTTCGGCATTGAAATCCAAACCGGTCAGTCTGTCTGTAATATATTTGATATACGAATTTGGCAGGTTATGATGTCCCAGCTTTTGTAAAACCTTGAAATGCCAGTCGGTAAAGGGGCAGTATCCGAATCCGTAAAAAATTCCAAGTATAAACCAGGATCCACCTGTTAATGATAATGTGACCAGGTTTAATCTGCGGGTGGATTTCCAAATCCATCCGAACAAGTTAAACAGGATTAGTATGAAATGGAAAACAAGAAAAAAGTAATCCAGAATCTTTAACATGTTTACCAATTAATAACAATCTTTCCCATTGATTTACGGCTCTCAAGATATTCATGTGCTCGTGCTATCTCTTCTGCTTTAAATGAAGAACCTACATAGGGTTTGATTTCTTTGTTTTCAGCAAGGTTCATGACATTCTGAAGTGTTTTTTGAAGAATTTCCGGTTTAAAATCGGCTATGCGCAACATGTTCACACCGATAATTCCTGTTGAAGTCATCAACAAACCAACAGGATGGATAAAACCGAAATTAAACATAAGTTTCAGGGAAGGAATAAGTCCTCTTTTTCTGGTCAACTGTTCAGAAGCCCCAAATGTAATTATCCGGCCTCCATGTGCAAGTAGTTTTCTGCTCTGTTTAAATGATTTTCCTCCGATGGGATCAAAAATTACATCGATTTTTTTATTTTTCCGTAGACGATTAATTTTTTCCACGAAGTCACTTTTCCTGTAATTGATCGGGTAATCCACTCCGTTTTCTTCCAGGAACTTTACTTTTTCATCCGAACCAGACGTTCCGTAAACAACACATCCTTTTCTTTTTGCCAGTTGAGTGAAAGCAATACCCACTCCACCTGCGGCAGCATGAATTAGAACATGATCACCTTCTTTAATATTTGCCATATCATAAGCAGCATAATAGGCCGTACAATACTGTGTAACCAGAGCTGCAGCAGAACTATTGTCTATATTCTCCGGAACAGGAGATACCACCATTTCATGGATTTTTACATATTCAGCATACCCCCCAAACCGTGTAAATGCAGCAACCTTTTGTCCCGGTTTCAGTTTTTCGACATCCTCTCCCACTTTTTCAATCGTTCCTACAACTTCATAACCCAGAACACATGGTAATGGTGGAGCTTCGCGGTATAATCCCCTCCTGGCCATTACATCGGCGAAATTCAAACCGAAAGTTTCTACTTTTATCAGGACCTCTTTTTCCCCCGGTTGGGGATTTGGTGTTTCCCTGATTTCAAACGATCCTTCAGCTTTCCCATACTTTACTAAAAATATTGCTTTCATAGAATATGTAATAATTGAAACAAAAGGGACTATGTTATTTTCGAAACAAGTTTTAAAATAAAGCCACCTTCGGCGGGGATTGTCAAATTCAGTGCTATTAGCTGACAGTCATTCATTGTCATTCGTAGTCATTCATTGTTTTTCCAATGACGGCGAAGCCAAATGACCCCAGTAAAAAGTATTTTACGGGGCAGGCAGCGAAGCGAATTTACCCCGTGGAATCCGGCAAGCCAGTGTGAAACAATTCCACGGGGTGAACTTAATGACCCAAATATATTTTAATAAATATAGACAACATGTTGGTAAAAGTTGTCGCTTAAGCGCCTATTATGTTCTTATGAGTCTTTTTTTATATTCGGATAATTGTCCCTCACAAAGGGATAAGTTATAAGATTGAAAATCTACTCAACCACCTCCCCCTCCCTTCGGTCGGGTACTCCTCCTTTCCAAGGAGGAGAATTTTTTGTTAGTATATTAAACACTATTGTCGTGTCAACTAGTAATTGACGTTTTAAAAATCCGCTAAGCGGATATCGAATTTATGAATGACACGACACTATCTGCAAACTCAATTAAAAATATACCGGCAAAAAGATTGAATGCTTATGTGCCGGTATTATCTTTTTTCCAAATATAAAAATACTCCCTGTTACAGAGGGGCATCGAGAACTACATGGATACCTAAGGTATGGTTTAACGAATCGGCAATGCTGAGTTCATACGTGCATTTTTCTTGTCCGATTGGTATTTCATATGTATAATCTACCGGAATCAATTCGTATTTGACTTGATTAATATATAGTTTTATGTAAGCTTCTCTGTAGGCTTTATCATACCGTTTATAATCTGTGGTTGCAGCCGCTTGTATTGTCCCGTACTGTTGTTCTCCAAAATAGGTATCGACAAAAACACTGTCGAAAACCTGAGTGGTTAAATTCTTGACCCTTATATCAGTCGGCCCTTCAGGTGATTTCTTTCTGCATCCCCAAACCAATAAGATACCAACAAGGCTAACCAGAAAAACAAAAATGAATTTTCTTTTTTTCATGATAATATCTTTTAATGTAACTATTCAGTTTTAATGAGTCACTTTTTAAAATTCAAGTTGATTGTTATAGGTTATAAGTTATAACGTTATATGTTATAAGTGTTAACAGTAGTTTTAATATTTAATGATACCATTCTTTTTTTACACCTTCGACTTTTAATGGATTATACAATGGTTGTTGGATTTTAAATTTTAGAACAACCTCCATTTTGTAATGGTCATTTAATAGCCTCTCAAGATCAATACTTTTAAATATATCATTGGGGAAACGTTTTTCTGCTTCATGTGTAGCTTTGTCTTCAGCTGCAAGAAAGGCTTGAAATAAAAACATTTAGAATAATTATTAATTTAATTTTTAACATAATTAAATAAAATTACTGCTAACTTTTAACTTATAACTAATAACATATAACATCTTACAACATTCTGTCTTTTCTCATCCCAACACTCTCATTAGTCACCTTTTAATTAATAAACTTAAATCTTCACAATTGTTGTACTAAGCAACCATCCCTTATTTCCGTCACTTAATTTGATTTCAGTCCAGTTGCCCAAACTATCGACAATAGATACTTTTATTCCCTCATGAATCACAAAAAGATCAGTTCCTGTTTCATCCGGTGAACTTTTTACCGTTACCACAGGGCTGAATACAATAGCTGCATTATGATTTGTAACGATTTCTTTGTGATGATAAGAAAAAACAAAGGCTGAAACCGAAATAAATAAGAAAACAATACTTAGCCAGAACGAAAACTTTTTTACTCTGAAAACATTTATATACAAATATAAAGAAAATAGCATGAGGAATGTAATAAAAATAATGATACTTAATAAAGCCCAGAAGTCTGTGGAAAATAGCTGCACGAATGCATAATGCCATTGTCGTATAAAAAACTGAGGCAGGTCGTCAATTTTATCAACGGTAAAAGTTCTGGCCAGTTCAAGATTATGTTGTATGTCTTCATCATTTGGAGAAAGAAGGATCGCTCTTTCGTAATTAAGGATAGCATAATTTAATTTGTTGGACTTAAAATATGCATTGCCCAGGTTATAATAGAGATCTGCTGCTTCAAATCCTGAACCAAGTATTTTTTCGTACACCTGAATTGCCTTCTCAAACTCGCCCCCGGTGAAATATTTGTTGCCAAGATCCACCTGATTTTCCAGATCATGACCAATTATTTCCGGTGTTATAATAAACAGGAATATTATCAAGAATTTAATTTTCATTGAGGACCAATTTTTGCTATATTCTAAAAACGCATGAATGATATTATAAGGATATTAATTGCTAAATTATTTATTACGGTTTAATATGGTTCTTTCCCGAAAAACCACTCCCTCAGGGGATTGTTTTTCGGAACTAATAACTATTAACGAATAACATAATAACTACATGAAAAATTACCTTTTGTAATTTTTCAGGTTAAGTTTTTGTTCGAATTTGCTGATTATTGTTAATGTATTTTCATATACTGTCGCTAAAGGAGCTGATTCTTCAGCAGGTGCATATTGAGCGTATTCACAGGCATCTATTAATTCAACGATCTGACAAATCAGTGATTCTTCGATTTTGTATTCCTTAAGGATTTTTACGGAAGTTTCTTTCGAAAGTTTTGAAACCGGTATATTGAGTTTGTCACTTAAATACCCCCATATTGCCTTCAAAATCTCTTCATAAAACTTTTCCCTGTTTTTTCCCTTTTGATACGAACGGGCTATTTTTAATCTCTTCCTCGCAACTTTGTTTGCCCTCCTGTTTTTCACCAAAATCAGGTTTGTTCTTCGTTTGATTCGTTTTCTGTAAAAAATAAAAATGACGAAAAATAAAACCAGAGCACCAACATACCCCAGAATAAAGAAAGTGGATCCAAAGATGGTTTTATCTTTTTGCCTGAGTTTCATTCTTCCTGTTTTTATAAACCGGATATCACTACCGAGGAGACGGATGTCTTCTTTCGAAAATCCGGAAATAACAGTAGTTTCCTCTTCATCGGCTTTCTCAACCCTGATGTTAAACTCGTTTGAGGAAATCGTTTTATATCTTTCCTGACCGGGATCAAAGTACGAAAACTCAATAGGTGGTATGCGGTAGTTGCCGGCATGCCGTGGAATAATCAGATACTCAAAATTTCTCGAACCGGTTGAGCCATTGGTGGTATTTGCTATTTTTCCTGAAATTTTCGGATCATATGTTTCAAAGTCAGGTGGAAAATGAACACTGGGTGCTTCTAAGATTTTCAGGTTACCAGTACCGGAAATATTTACTTTCAAGGATATGGCATCATTCACTTTGACTTCCGTTTTATCAACCGAAGCCGACATTTTTAATGAACCTACGGCACCTTTAAATGTGGCCGGCTTTTTTTCCGGCAACGTATTCACCTTTATTATTACCGGGGGACTCGTAATCAGTTTTTTATTGGTCCGGTATGAATCAAAGAAATCATCAAAAAAGCTGTCAAAAGGATTACGGGTACTTTTTCTTACTATCTGCTGAAGCAAACAAACCAGTTCAACAGGATCTATTTCGATTTCTCCGCTTCTTTGCGGGAAAAGGACAACCCTTTGCAGAACTCCGGTACCGTATATTTGACCGTTAACATTTTCCCGTTCCAGCGATCGTAAAGGAGGTGTTTCAATATCCTGTTTGAAAAAACCGTTAAAAGAGGGGAATTTCACATCTTCGAAGCCGGACAAATTATTAACCCTGGAGTATATTTTAACAGTGGCAATGATATGTTCTCCCAGATAGACTTCCCGCTTATCAACCAAAACCTGTATAAACAGATCTTCATTATTCACATTAACAACCTCACCGGCACTTTTATCAGAAGGCTGCCGGGTGACAGGTTGTGTTGGAGCCGTTCCCTTAACAACTTCAATTTTTAAGGGATTTGATTCATGCGTTTTCTTTTTAATACTTACCTGTGCCGGAGGAATTTCATAATTCCCTTCTTTTGTCGCCTGTAATACATAGGTATAGGTGTACGAAACGGAACGAGTCATCTTGCCGTTGATGATCTGGGTACTTTGATTATATGAAGTACTCGGCCCCATTAATACGTAAAAATCACTCAGATCAGGAGCATTAAAAGCATTCACTTTGGCATTAATTGTAAATGTAAGCCGGAATTGCTCCCCCACTGCCACAACTTTTGGTGCTGAAGCGGTAAAATTGATATCCTGGGCGGAAAGACTCCAGGTAAAAAGAAATGATACAAT
>CAZEWS010000181.1:0-7818 GCA_964515985.1 uncultured Rikenellaceae bacterium
TAATTTTCAGAAATAAATTTCAAATTTCGAATATCAAATGATAAATAATAAAGTCGGTCTAAAAATGATTCATCGTTTAAAAATTGCGAAATCTCAACAAGAAGTTGAGCGTTTGCTTAAAGAATGTGGTGAATTAGTTTCCATCTTTGTAAAATCAATTGAAACAGCAGAACGGAACAAGACGGTTGTAACGCAAAAACAACTTTAACATTTTTTATTTAACCCTGACGTTTTAGTCAGGGTGTGACCAAAGCGTCATCACATTCGACATTTATTATTTAAAATACAGGGCTAATCTTCAATACCCTACTAAAAAGGATGGTAGCAAACAATCCAATACGTTTTTATTCAAATAATTAAATATGCGACCTAAACGCATATACCTATTCAGTTATAATGAAAACACACACAAAGCTAATCGGATTCTGTCTGTTTGTAATTTCATTTTTCATGTTTACCCAATGTGGAGAATCACAAAAAGGAGAAGCTGCGGATCTGGTAATTAAAAACGCCAACATTGTTACAATAGATAAGGATAATCCTCGGGCGGAAGCAATAGCCATCAAAGGGGAAATGATTATTGCAGTCGGGTCCGATAAGTCAATCGAAAAATACATCAAAAAAGATTCAACCCGGGTGATTGATGCACAAGGGAGACTTGTTATCCCGGGATTTAATGACGCCCATGCTCATTTTGGTCCGGTTAACCTGGATTATATTGAATTGCGGTATATTACTGACCCGAAGATCATCACTGAGAAGGTAAAAGAGAGAGTGGCACAGGTTCAACCCGGCGAACTGATCAGGGGCGGACACTGGGAACATGAAATGTTTTACAATAGACAATGGCCAACAAAAGAACTCATTGATCCGGTTGCACCCGATAATCCTGTAATGCTAAGCCGCGCCGATGGCCATTCAGTCCTGGTAAACAGTTATGTCCTCAAAGCTTCCGGAATAACAAAAGACACACCTGATCCGTTTGGAGGGGAGATACGGAAAGACCCTGTAACCGGTGAACCAACCGGTATTCTGAAAGAGTCGGCTCAGAGATTGATCAAAACAGGAGCCATTAAAATAGAAAGAACACTGGAGGAGCAAAAAGAAATACTTTTAAAAGGTTGGCAGGCTGCATTGGATATGGCAGCACGACTGGGAGTTACCAGTATACAATATCCCGGGGGTGGAGATGCAAACCTGTTTCAACAATTTATGGACGAAGGAAAACTGATGGTCCGTATCGATGTTGCAGGAAGATTAACTGACAAGTTAGAACAATTGAAGAAATACGATGAATTGCGAATAAAATATCCCGGGAAAGGAAATTGGATCAGGTTTGGCTATCTCAAAGGATTTATGGATGGCACACTTGGTTCTGCTACTATGATGGTTTATGAACCTTTTGTAGACGAGCCGGATAAAACCGGATTGCCTCAAATGCCATATGAAGAGCTTGAACAGAAAGTGTTGCTCTGTGATTCAATGGGTTTCCAGATTGGGATACATGCCATTGGGCCTAAAGCAAACACATGGATATTGAATGCATATGAGAAAGCTATTGAGGTTAATGGAAAGCGTGATAGCCGTCACCGGAGCGAACATGCCCAGATCCTTATTGAAAAGGATATTCCCCGGTTTGCTGAACTTGGTATAATAGCATCCATGCAACCCACGCATTGTATTACCGATAAACGATTCTGTGAAAAACGAATCGGAAAAGAGAGAAGCAAATATGCTTATGCCTGGAGAAGTCTGATGGATGCCGGTGCAAAGATTGCTTTTGGAACCGATTATTCCGTCGAACCACTTGATCCTATGGAAGGACTATATGCTGCCGTTACCCGGAAAGACCGGATGGGAGAGGAGGGACAGGGCTGGTTCCCTGAACAAAAACTAACCATGGAAGAAGCCATTGAACTTTATACCCTTAGCTCTGCTTATGCCCAATTTATGGAAAACAGGAAAGGAAAAATCCAGGAAGGATATTTAGCGGATGTTGTGATCCTAAACCAGTATCTGCAAACCCTCCCTGAAGATCAGATCATGAAAACCAAAGTGGATTATACCATTGTTGGAGGAAAGATAGTATACAAGAGAAAAAACGATTAATCACAGGATATGACATAGAGTCTTGGCTTTTTTACATGGAGGATAGCCTCTCTATGTTTAACACGTTTGGTATCTTATAATGCGGCATTAAATTCTGGAGGATATATTACAGTGCCATTAATGTTCTTTAAAGCGTCTTTTTCTAATTCAATGGCCATAAAAGCATTATCCGGTACTTCGAACGGAGCTTCAATTCCCCAGGTACTGGCTAGCTGAAAACCAAATTTTGGATAATAGTTTGGGTGCCCTACGACTATAACCGATCTAAAGCCTAAACGTTTAGCTCTAGCCAATCCATTTTGGACCAGTTTTTTCCCAATCCCTTTCTTCTGGAAATCAGGCAACACAGCCATAGGGCCTAAAGAAAGGGAAATGTGGTTTGTTTTTTTGGAACGTATGTAAACCGGATAAAAAAGAATATGTCCAACTGGCTTTTTGTTTATCTTCGCAATCGATGATAATTCTGGGATAAAATCATTTTCCTTTCTTAATTTTTCAACTAACCTTCCTTCATCCTCCTGACCAAAAGCCAGGTCATTTATCTTTTTAATAGCTTCATAATCCCCAACGGTTTCATGTGTGATTTTAATGTTTAATAAATCTGTTTGTTTGTATTTGGTAATTCGTGTATTTTTCACCATGATATTCAATCATTTGCCTTTCTTCCTCCTTTGATTCAATATACCAAAAAGGAACAAAAATTAGCAAAACAATAAACCAGTATGTGGAATAAAAAAGAAGCCCAAGCCCGGCTGACATGACATAAATACTGGAATATATGGGATGCCTGACCGTTAAAACCCCGACAGGGTTACTCGCTCGCACTGTCCATCGTTCAAACCTGCTCGTGAGACA
This sequence comes from uncultured Rikenellaceae bacterium, assembly GCA_964515985.1. GTDB lineage: Bacteria > Bacteroidota > Bacteroidia > Bacteroidales > VadinHA17 > CAZEWS01. Next base: position 2,965 of record CAZEWS010000181.1, read on the forward strand.
TTTTGTTCGATTTACTCACAAAATGGTTCACAACCCTGTCGGGGTTAGTTATACACTTCTTTAACGGCATTCTCAAATTCGTCCTTATGTTCCTTACGAGTCAGTGTATGGCAACACTTTTCCCAAACCAGTTCTTTAGGACGTTCTTCAACCAGGCCGACGGGTTCTCCTAATATTTCTCTTTCGGTAAACCGTTTAACAATAAAATCTTTCCACTTTTGGTCGGGTTCAAACTCAATCATATTTTTTGCAATATCCTTGAAAGTAGCATTTTTTTCCGGGCCATTTATGATTGCTGTAATAACGATGGACGCAATATGCCTTCCGATCCGAAACAAAGTCTCAGCCGGATCATACAAGTTCATATCCAGATGGTCTTCAAACATATCGGATAGAATATCATAAATTGCTCCGGTAAATACTTGCGATATATCATGAACCTCATCAGAAACTTCACTTAATTTTAAATCATTGTCGGCATTTCGAAGTCCCAATGAATGACCGTATAATGCCTCGCCAAACTGTTCTGCTATAACAGGGAAAAAAGTTTTGTTGTGCAGGTTTGCTTTTGATTCTGCAATAATGGCTTCGCACTGGTCCATTTGGGCCAGCATGGTGAAGATCGCTGTCAGATCACCAAACGATTCATGCAGTCCTCCCGTTTGAGCACGCCAACTGCTCCAGTAACCGGGCCGAAGAGCATCAAGAATGGCATGCCCTGTTTCATGTGCCACAATATCAAACGAACGGCAGGTATATATCATTGAATTATTTGCGGCTGAATCAGGGTGGAAATAAAAAAACCGCAGGGCATTCTCCTGCCGGCTGTAATATGCATTCGGACTATCACCTGCTCTTGGATATACCTTTATGGGTATATTTCCCCATTGCCAGTTTATTGCCGTCGTGATTCCCATTCTTCGTAAGCCACGTTCGTACATAGTAAGAACATGCCTTACAATCGAAAATGTGTGGATAGCATCAAATTCCTTAGGATTATTTATTGGATCAAATAAAAAATCCCCATTTTGATCGGCTTTTACTTTTGGTAAGCCACGGATTTCAATTTTCGGATCCTTCGGACCATTTTTTACCTTAGTATGAATGTATGATACTCTGTAGCCCAATGACAGTACAGAAGGATCCTGTTTCCAGATAAAAACTTTACTTCCAGACATAAATTTTTCTATTTCATTATTAGTAATTATTCAATTCTTTTATTTTTCTGATGGATTTGTTTTACTATACATTAATTCTGAAATATGGAAAAATGTTACCCCTGTTTTATATGGGGTTTAGCGCAACCTTTCTCTAACAAATATACTCTTATTAGAAAATGCTGATTGGATAAAAATTGATAAAACCCATGTTAAATTAAAACTAAAATTATTATGAAAACAAAATTATTTAAATCAATCTTTTTCATTGGAGTATTTTTTATTATGTTCTTACCCAATGAATGTTTTGGTCAGGAAAGTATTGACCAAAAGGCAAGAATGTTGGATTTAAAGTTGGAACTTCTCGATTCCAAATTAGAGCTACTGGATTCAAAGATTAAACTATGGGAATCGAAACCGAAAGAACTGGATATAAGGCTTCATGAATTAGACTCTAAGATTAAATCCATGGATTTCGAGCCGGTTGTAATGAATTCAAAGCTTCAGGAGATCGATTCCGTTGTTAAGGTTTTGCAGGAAACTGAGATTCCATTTGAAATCCGTGAACAAGTTACTTATGAACCGGAACCGGAATTTGTGCCTCAGTATCGATCTGCAATAATGCTGGATCCGTTACGGCTTATGGAAGGCACATTTCATATTTCGTACGAAAGAATCATTAACGGCAAGTTTTCGATTAATGTTTCAGGGATGGGAACCTATGCAACAGAGCAAGGTATATCAAGTATTTACTTTATAAATCAGGAATTAAGTTTTTTCAATGAAAAAACAGATACATACAGTACTTACGAAGGAGAAGTAATGGCCTGAGGAGGTTTAAGTGTTCAGGTCAGAAATTACCTTTTAGCAAATTACAACCCAAAACAAAAAGCCCCGGCAGGTTTGTATGCAGCTCCTCAACTTATGTACAGGAGAATGTGGATAACTGGTAATTATATGGAATATGAAGAAGAAGAAGAAGAGTGGGTTGAAAAAGAAATAACCCAGCATTTAAATGTATTTGCAGGAGGAGTTATCCTGGGAATGAAATTACCTGTTATGAGAGTCTTGACAGTTGATCTGTTTATTGGTGGCAACATAAGGTTGAGCAAATACAACGATGAAAAAGGTTTTACCAGGTATAAAGATTGGTTTAATATTGATTTTTCAGGAGTTTTTCCCACAGCAGGTATTGGGATCGGGATATTAAAATAATATCATGAATAAAGAATCAACAAGATTACCTTTTGGCAGGATGGCTGAGTGGTTTCATAAAAAGAACATAGTGTTTTGTCATATGCAAATGGATACAATTTCAGAACATACTAGTATTTTATTACGTCCATCTGTATCTGCTATAGACATAGCTTATACTACTTTGATACTTTCAAGCCCTGACGGGCTGCATATGTCAGTTGTACGGTTTAATACAGCCACTGAAGTGGCTGCCTATTTCATTTTAGTCCCTGACGGGACATAAATACCTCAAGAATGTCTGGCTTGCCGGACTGAAAGGTAATAGACAGTCGTTTTAACGACTGGTATACGTTTTGATATCTGATCTTTGCCAATATTTGGTTCCTGCGGAGCCAACAATAAATAATTTCATCGTTTTCAATATTTTTGCAAACCTGAAGCTTCGTTATAGAAAAATTTAACTAAATTGGCAAAATCCTTTTTCAATAAATAATTGATGGCAGGGCATTCCTCACTAATCACAAAAACGTATCATATTAAAAATATGGTAAGTAACTGTTGCATCGTTTTACTTGGGGAAAAATTTATACAGGCAGGGATCCATGTTCATGAATTGAAATTGGGTTTAGCTACTTTAACATACGATCCTGAAATTGTTTCAGAATCTAAAATTGAACAAATACTCCGAAACTATGGTTTTGATTTTATCACAAGTCATGGCAAGAAACTTGTGGAGCAGGTCAAAATTGCCGTTATTGAGCTTATTCATCACCTGAACAACGTGGATTCGATCGTACGAAAATCGGATTATCTCGTAGAAAAGCTCGGAATGAGCTACCAGTACATTTCAAAGGTATTTTCGGCCAATGAACCAATAACACTTGAGAAATTTATCATTCTGCAAAAAATTGAACGAATAAAGGAACTGATCTATCAGGGAGAATATACACTAAGTGAAATTGCCTATATGATGGACTACAGCAGCGTACAATACCTCTCAAATCAGTTCAAAAAAATTACAGGACTTTCCGCAACCGAGTTCAGGAATAATGAGACACCCATGAAGAAGTCAATCGGTCGGTTGTATTAAGTGCCAAACCGTTATTACGCTCAGGTGATCTCCGGTATCTTCTTTTTAACCTGTCTTCAATTAGTTAATTGATTATTAAATTGTTATGGAATTTTATAACATTTTAGCAAAATTTTATAACGAATATATCGTTAGTTTTTTAGATTTTTAAAAGACAAAAACCCAAACAAATGCGATAATGAAGATTAAGAAAAACATAGCGATAAGTGAATCCGGATTTGTATTTGATCCTACTTCAGGAGAATCGTTTTCATTGAACCCTATTGGAATAGAAATTATTGATCTATTAAGACAGGAGAAGTCATTTGACGAAATACGTGAAATCATGCTGAACAAATATGAGGTGGATGATAATTCATTTGAAAAATATTATTACGATTTTGTCAGTATGTTGAAACAATTTAAGCTCATTGATGAAAATGGAGAAGGAAAATACGGATAATCCAGGGCCAGGAGTTCCTGTAATCAGGAGTATCCGTGAATCGGGGGTCGTTTGATATCAGGGTTGTCGGGCTGGCTTATGAGACGCTTGAACCGGGCATATACATGCAAGATATTGTTGATAAAGTCTATATGGTCCCTTATCCGTCTGAAGGATCTGACTCTTTGATCCAGCGGTTGGAATACATCAATTCGATCGAAAATATCGATGTCCTGATACCCAATTTTGACGCTGAACTCTATACTTTCATGAAATCTGCTTCAAAATTGGAGGAGATGGGAATCCGGACATTTCTACCTACAATGGAACAGTTTGAGGAACGGCATAAGACAAACCTTCCTGACTTCGGTAAAAAATATGATGTAAAAGTACCCTTAAGTAAACCTATACTGAATCAACAGGATATTCTCAAGGTCAGGGATGATTTTGAATTTCCCGTAATGGTTAAAGGGAAATTCTATGATGCATATATTGCATACAATGAAGAGCAAATTAAAATGTATTTTAATAAGATCAGCGCAAAATGGGGATTGCCGGTCATCATTCAGGAATTCGTTAAGGGTACGGAAGTGAATGTGGTGGCTCTTGGTGATGGTCTGGGAAATACGATTGGGGCGGTACCCATGCGAAAACAATACATTACAGACAAGGGTAAAGCCTGGGGTGGAATTACACTTGACGACCAGAACATGCTTGATCTGACACATAAGATTATCAGGGAAACGCAATGGCGTGGCGGGATGGAGTTGGAACTGATCAAAACCACTAAAAATGAATTATATATTATCGAAATAAATCCCCGTATTCCCGCATGGGTTTATTTAGCGGTGGGTGCAGGACAAAATTTATCAGAAGCCCTGGTTAAACTTGCTCTGGGATTGGAAGTCAAACCCTACAAAAAATACGATGTGGGGAAAATGTTTGTAAGGTATTCATATGATATGATCGTGGGGTTAAACCAGTTCGAA
>CAZEWS010000182.1:0-7776 GCA_964515985.1 uncultured Rikenellaceae bacterium
TCAAAGCTACACAAAGCAATAATTAATCTGGTGAATATCAATATCGTATATTTCGAACTCACGTTAATTAGTTATCCATTTCATATAACTCGATCAGTAGTTTCGCCATAATGGAATCCCAGATATAATTTGACGGGCAATCGAGAACGGTATTATCCGGACTAAAGGATTCCCAGAAATTATGGTTCATGGATAGCTGGGTAGTGACGGCAAACAGCATTTTATTGGCAAGTTCCCTTGCCAGATCGAAATATCCGTAATTCAACAACCCCTCAAATACCATATAATCCCATAGAAGCCAAACCGGTCCGTTCCACTTACAACAATAGTCAACATAGGGACTATACCAGCTATCCTTTGCTGATAATGTCGGCACCCCATATTTTCTCCAAAACTTATCCGGATCCGTCAGGGTTTCTATCAGTCGTTCTGCCCTGTCAGGCGGGGCAACCCCAGCACATAAAGCCAAAAACCCTATGATCTCCTGGTGTTTTAAATCCCTGTCCAAAAATGTAAATGAATGATCTTTTTTATCTACATGATAGTAAAAGCCGCTTTCTTCATCCCACATGAGTTCATTAATCAGAGATGCAATACGATCTGCCTTATTTTCCCATCTTTTGGATTCCTTTTTCCTGCCTAATTCCACCGCCATTTGGGAAAGGCAGCGCAATTCCTTCATAACCATTAAAGACAGATCAAGACACTCCAGCTCATCTGAGATGTCTTCCTTATCAATATCGAGAAAACGCTCTTTTGATACCTGGAATACTACATTGTACCAGTCTCTTACATTCTCAATAATACCGTACGGTCCCCATTCGAAGGTTCCATCCCGGTCGGTATCCCTGTTCTTAATCAACCAGTTCATGTATTTGGTTCCTGACAGATAAGCATCTTCCAGAAACTCCTTGTCACCGCTAACGTTATAAATCTCCCAATTGATCCAGTTATAGAACGGGGCTGATGTAGTGGGTTTGCCTTTATGCGGGTAAGTCTGAGCGCCCCTCGGACCATGCCGGTAGGCAATCAAGCCATCCTTTCCCTGCTGTTCCATGTAAACTCTCTGGGAGCCCTGGGAAGACTTTGCATCCAAATATACGTAAGCCATCATGCTCAGGGATTCATGAAGAACCTGGTGTCCATGTCCCCATCCCCATAAAGGATTCCTCGAAAAAACATAAAAATTATGACTTGTCTTTTCCGAGGGTGGTAACATACAACTCCTTACCAGGTTCAGCGCTCCCAGATAAACCATCTTCTCATCTTCAGTCTTGAAATGAATCCTTGGAATTGAGGCATATAAAGTTTCATTCTGATCCACAAATTGTTGTAAATTTTTGTTCTTCAGGTCTTCAATACCGGCGATAAGTTCCTGCACATCCTCATGTATGCCTTGTAATCCCCTGTAATAGCGCAAATTAATAGATTCTCCCGGAGTCAAATCAAAACGGCCATGGATGGACAGAAAATCCACGTAGCCATCCGTTGGTTTATTTAAGGAATCGATCCTGTTTTCAGCATACCAATCCGTTTTTATCGTTAGATAGAAATCTTCCATATCTCCATTATAACCACCAAAAGAATACGGACTGAAATTAACTGTAAAAACATTCCTGACATCAGTTGGATACGGTGCATTGGCATATAAATTACTAATCAATCGCTTTTTTGTTTCAAAATGTTCTGTTATATAGGAATGTGTTTCAGAATCAAATCCTTTGATGAGAAGGGAATCATTTCCTAATTCCAGGACAGGGTAAATATCCAGGGTATGTGTATCTTTTGTAAGGTTGGTAATGTACATATTCACCACTGCAATAGTTGAACTATACACCATGAAGGTTTCCTGTACCTTTAAGCCTTCAAATGGCTGGTATTCCATGATTGCCATATCAGGAAACGAAGCAATAACTACCGGTTTTTTATGAAATTTAGATATTTTGTCAATGACAAGTTTATCTACCATCCAGACCGTAAAAAATCTTCCTGCCTGATCACTCAAATAATGCAGGGGTTCGCTTTCAGAGTAATAATCCATTTTAGAAGCTTATTTTTCCCTCATGCCGGGCGGGCACTTACTTTTTTCCTCCCATGAAAAGATAACTATTTATTATTCCGCATCTTTTACACAACGGAAGCCGACGGTTGCATTCCTGTCAAATCCGGGAGAAACCATGAGCAGCATCTGGGTACGGTCCAAAGGTTGTGGCCCACCCTGAACATACCACCAACTCGAAGTTGGTTTATAATAACTTCCCCCCCTGATAATTCCAAAATAATAGCTGCCGTTATCATATACATCATTGGTCAGCTGCCATACATTCCCTACTAAATCTTCAACCTTAAACGGGCTCTTACCTTTGGAAAAAGCATTTACAGGGGTTGGCCGGCCGAAGCCATTATTGCATTTTGTGCCATGAAACTCATCTCCCCATGGCCATTTCCTTCCATCCGTCCCCTGAGCGGCATATTGCCATTCAACTTCGGATGGTAATCTTTTTTCTACCCATTCAGCATAGGCTCTGGCATCTTCAAGGCTCACATAAACTAAAGGATAGTTCTCCTGTCCCAAGGGATAGGCTCCATCTTTCCAGTGCTTCAGGTAGTTTACCTGATCTTTTGGAATGTAACTTGTTTCCTGTATAAACTCATAAAATTGAACATTGGTTACCGGATATTTATCCATAAAAAACCGGTTGACATGAATGATTTCAGGTCTGGAATAGTCAGGATATGGTATGAACTGATCAGGATTGGAAACCTGAAAGGAGAATTCACCTTCCGGAATTTCGACCATATTCTTAGGGGACCGTTTGGATATTTTTGTTTTTATTGCAGTACTAATCAGCCACGGAACACCTGGTTTCATTTGAACAACCCGTTCATCCATTAATTCTTTTCCATTAAACAATTGAACGACCAGTTTTCCTTCATACCTGCCGAAGACCTCACTTACTTTTAAATTCAGGAGACCTGGAACAAACTCCCTGAAAACACCATGGTAAGAAGGCAACCCTTTCCAGATTATAATTTTATCACCTTTCGGTGTTTTGACAAATAATGAATCTCCCCTCAAATTCACCTCCAGAATATTCGTGAATCTCGCAATGCATTCAACATTTCCTTCCCTGCGTGTATTCAACCACTGTTTATTAAACTCTTTTACCTTAACCGGTACATACCAGTTATTATTTTTTTGAACCAGATCAATGGCTTCATGGTTCCATAAACTGATATAATGATGCGTCCCGGAGGGTTTCTCTTCAAACAGCGGTCCGTAATAACCGTCCGGAAGTAAGCTGAAAACCGTATAAAGGACTTTATCCTGGTTTTGCCATTTGTTCACCCAAATACTATCTTTCAGAGTAGGAATTAAGGGTGTCCAGCGGGTGTTGAGAAAAACGGAAGAATTCTCACGGAGAATTTTTGTGGTTCTGCCAAGATATAAATATTCTTCTTCCATCCAGTCGGGTCTGCCCGGTGCAAAGGTGTTGATTTCCGTACCGTAGCCATTAAAGAATGAGATGGCAATTTCCCTGTGTATTCTACCCTGACTTAGCTGGCAAACGCGGAAAATGGCAAATTCAGGTTTTATCAGTTTATTTAAATTTAAAGGAGGAGGCATAAAGATAGCGTCATGAACCCTTCCTGAAACAATACCTGGCATATCCTTCGGCACAGCCATTCCTTCAGAATACATTATAACGCCTTCCTTAACACCATCTGCTGCCTCTTGTAATTTCTTGCTCGAGCTTCCACGGGTATCCAGAACCACTCCATCGGCATTGGTCGCCTGAATAAGTTTTGCCATACCTTCAAATGGATCTTCCTCACGCGTACTTTGATCCCATGGATTAAATGTAATAATGAACTTTGTAGAATTTGCCTGCGCATAATTGGCCAATTCTTTTATTTTTTCCAATCCAAAAGGCAGATCTTCATATAAATCCCATTGATTTCGCTGGTCAACTCCCAACCGGGGCCAGGTCGGCCATATACAAAAAACATCATACCCGCCGAACAGTTTCTTTCCCTCCTCCAGGAATTGAAAAAAGTTATATTTAGCTGAAAAACGCTCATAAAAACGGTGATCCCATGCCCCCTGAAGGGTCATAATGTATTTGTCCCTGATCCATTTCAGATCTTTCCTTTCAAACAAGGAGTTATCAAACTTCTCAAGATCATAAAGATACCGTTCCTGGAACATAAGTTTCAAACCGTTCTGCCATTCACCTGAAAAGACATCAGCATAAAATGTATATTCTACACTTCCTCTTGGTGAAACAATGGTCTTATACCTTTTTCTTTGTGAATTATCATATTTTGTTCTTCGTGTTATGGCGCAAACTGAATAATCGTTATGAAGTTCAACAGAGGCATACCCCATTTCCCAGGCGTTGTCGGGTAAAATCACACCTACCGGTGCCAGACCAGGCCTGAAAATTTTTGTTCTGGCCAGCGCCCAGAGACCTGTAGCTGTTATATATACATGCTCATCAGAAATACCAAAAGGAACAACATTGGAAAATTCAAGGGTATCGCTTGTGTTATTTTTAATTGTCAAAATAGCTTTCCACCCTGGCTTAAAATCGGGTTCAAGGGTTAGTGTTCCATTTATCCTGTTTGGAAACTGATACCTGTATACATTCCCTTCCTGAACAACCTGGGCTGTTTCTGAAGAAATTGATTTATTGTTAATATCGCAGGTAAAAAAAGGAACCGATCTACTGAACTGATAGGTTTGACCGGTGGTAAACGTACAGGCAGTTACACTAAGACCCTTTTCAGTATTTATTTCAAATGATTGGATGGTTTGGCTATTGCCTTTGTTGTAAAAGACCAGGGGATATAAAAGAATGATCAGAGATAGTTTTAATTGAATTCTCATTGTTGAAAATATATATTATGTGAATCTTAAAATTGACTACAGAGTTATAGATCGTTATGTATTTTTAGTAAAACAACTTATTTTGTACTGAATTTATAAATTGTTGTCTGGGAATATTTTTCTCCCGGTTTCAAAATGGTTGATGGGAAGCTGGGTTGGTTGGGTGAATCAGGGAAATGTTGGGTTTCAAGACAGAATCCAACTTGCTTCTCATATACAATTTCGTTTTTCCCCGTCAGGCTCCCATCCAGAAAATTACCAGTATAGAATTGTACACTGGGTTCGGTTGAATATACTTCCATTACCCTTCCGCTGGTTGGTTCATAAACCCTTGCAACCAGATCAATCTCCGAAGAACTTTTATTAATTACATAAGTGTGGTCATACCCGCCAGGTACCTTGTCGAACCGGGATCCAATGGTTTTCGGACTGGTAAAATCCATTTCCGAGCCAATCAGATCGCGGAGTTCACCCGTAGGAATAAGGGTTTCATCAACCACAACATATTTATCAGCGTTTATTTCCATTTCATGATTCAGAATTTTTTCCTTTCCACCGGTCAGATTAAAATATCCATGCCAGGTGAGATTTATAGGGCAAGGTTTATTTATAGTAGCTTCATAATTGATTTTTAACTCATTCTCATCTGTAAGCATATAAGTTACCGTTACATCAAGGTTGCCGGGGTAACCTTCTTCCATATCCTCACTGACATAATGCAATTTCAATCCAACACCTTCCTCATTTTCAACAGGTTCAGCATCCCATATTTTCTTGTCAAATCCAATTTCCCCACCATGCAAATGGTTTTCGTCATTGTTTGTTGCGAGCTTGTATTCTACTCCATCCAGTTCAAATTTCCCCTTGGCTATCCGGTTTCCATACCTTCCAACAATGCATCCAAAATAGGGATGACCATCAAGGTATGCCTGCAGGTTATCAAAACCCAACGTCACATCATCCATATTTCCATTTTTGTCCGGTACCAAAAGGGAGGTGACAATACCCCCATAATTTGTAATTTTGACTATCATTCCATTATTGTTCTTAAGGGTGTACAAATCAACTGTTACCCCTTCTGTTGTAGTTCCAAAGTTTTCTTTGATAATTTCCATTTTACTTACATTTTGCGTTTTGTTTTTTGTTTCATTTTGTGACTTACATCCAATAAAGTTGAGTACTACTCCGAGCCCAACCATACAGGTTCCGATTAAAAGACCCCGGATAATAAAAGTTTTGTTTTTCATTTTTACATAATTTTAATTATTAGATAAGGAATTTCAGAAATAGGGTGACAAAGAAAAAAGTTCTCGCAATTTAGCTATTTTGTCGAAAATAAGAACATATTCAAAAACATTAAATTAACTAAAGAAATATTCATGGTGCGAGTTGCGGTTCTCACAAAACCGATGATGGTTGAAATAAAATTCAGCATTTTTATTCACTTTTTAAAGGCTGAATGTTAAGAAACAGATAACATTATTGCACTAAACTACGTATATAGAGATAAAAGAAAATATAAGCATGAAAATTTTACTAAAAATAGTTCTAATCTTATTTGTTCTGACCCTTTCGGGCGGTTGTAGTACCTCGAAGAACACGAGAAGCAAGAAATTTAAAAAGAAAACTATCTGGCTGGACACAACACAGAACGGCCGCAATAAACTTTACTTTTCAAAAAGTTACCAGCGCAAACTAAATTCCAGGTCTAAAGCGATGAAAAGGAGAAGATAAGATTAATTTTGCGGAATGTTTGATGTAAATAGTAAGGAATTGATGATCGTAGGCGGCCCGAATGGTTCAGGAAAGACAACCTTTGCACGTGTATTTTTAAGAAAACATAAATTCGAGTTTCTGAGCGCTGACAATATTGCCAAGGATATAAATGCAAACAACATCGATAAAGCTAAATTCTCTGCCGGACGGGAATTTTACTACCGTTTGGATAACTGCCTGGATAGCGGAAATAATATACTGATTGAAAGCACATTGTCTGGCGTTCAGATGAAAAAAATGATTCCCCGTTTCCAAAACCTCGGTTACAACGTATCAATAGTCTTTATTTTTCTTGATTCGCCAAAACTTTGCATCGAACGGATTAAGGAAAGATTACTTAAAGGGGGTCATCCTATACCCGATCAGGTTGTTCACCGGAGATTTTACAGGAGCATTAACAATTTCTGGAATATTTATAGGAATATAGTTGATGACTGGTATTTATTTTATAATGCTGAAGACAGGTTTATGGAACTTGCTTTTGGAGTGGATGAAAATTTTATTGTTAAAAGTCCGGAAATTTTTAATACATTTGTGGCAACCATAAAATAGAGGGTTATGGAGATAGACAAACTGGTTACAGTTGAAGTTTATCAAAACGCTTCAGAGATCGAAAAAATTGGGAACGAGGGGGTATGCAAAGCCAAAGAGGAAAATCGTAGAAAAGGAATACCTATTGTATTTACAGTTAATGGGCGTATACTTTATGAGTTGCCTGACGGAACGATTACCAAAAAAAGTCCGTTTAAAACTGTTATGAGGTAAATGGGGATTTATAAAGGTTTTTTTGGCTAAAAATCCTCATCCGTTTTTAAGGCTCAAATTTCTTAGAAAAAAGATCTCTAATATTATAAGCTTTGTGCTATGCATAAGGCTTTTCTCATATGTACACAATCATACATTAAGAAGAAGTGACTAAAATAATAAAAGTCGAAAAGTCAAAAAGTCGAAGAGTGAATATATTTTCCCTTGGACTCTCATACTCTTAGACCTTTAGACCCTTAGACTCTTAGACCCTGCCGGCAGGCAGGAATTTAAAATGCCTGAAAAAAGTTAATTTTAACGTGAGTTGGATACTTAAAATCAAAGAGCTTTACCAATGGCAATAG
>CAZEWS010000183.1:0-7745 GCA_964515985.1 uncultured Rikenellaceae bacterium
TCCGCAAAGTCGTATTATGGTCAGGAACTTTATCAAAACCCTGGCAAAAGAGAAAACAATAATACTGACAACCCATAATATGGATGAGGCAGACCGGTTAGCTGACAGGGTGGCTATTATTGATCACGGTAAATTACTCTTATTAGACACGCCGGATAACTTGAAAAAATCAATCGGAGAGGGAGATATACTTGAAATAGTTTTGGATACGGATGATACAGAAAATTCAGAGAAAGTAGTTGTAAGTCTCCTGAAAATCTGTGAGAAAGTAAATATCAGTGGTCCAACCCTGATCATCAAGGCAAAGAATTTAATAGGATTGGTATCTAAGATCACAAATAAAATAAAAGAACAAGGATTTAAAATAAAGGAAATGACCCTCCGGGAGAATACCCTGGAAGATGTTTTCATCCATTTAACCGGAAGAAAACTAAGACAATGATAATCACTCAATAATAACAATATAACCGAATAAGAGAGCAATAGAAATTACAAAATTCAAATCACAAATTTCAACCGAACGAAGTGAGCTCATGAACACCTTTGAAAATATATTTTTGTGAATAAATAAATTCCAATAGTTCAAATACAAACCACCAAACGGTTTTCTGTGATATATATTTTTGGAATTTAGATATTGGATATTATTTGTTTTTTGTTTTTTGATTATTGGAATTTTCACGAAGTGATGCCTTCGGCATAAAATAATGTTTTTGCGTATGAAATTGATAAGTGTCATCAGGAAGAGCATAAAGGAACAGTTAAGAAATTTCTGGATATTAATTCTAACGGTATCCATGGCTCCTTTCTTCGTTTTTGTGTATTATCTGATCCTTGAATCTGAAAAGCCACATTATGATGTTTTATTGCTGAACCAGGATAAGGGTATTACATATTTAGCCGAAGAATTCAACTATGGGAATTATCTGATGGAGAATATCAGATCGTTTGAAAAAGACAGCTTTGATATTCCGCTTACGATAAAAATTTCGGATAATAGATCAGAAGCCATTAAAAAGCTGAAAAACAGAAAAGCAGATGCTTTGGTCATTATTCCTGAAAATTTTTCACAGAGTATTCACAACCTAACCCTTGGAAATGTTGGTACCGGTATTGATATTGAATTTGTCGGAGATTTAACAAACGTAAATTACATGATAAGTGCTATTTGGGTTAATGAGATGGTTAATGATTATTTGTTGGAAGTAACCGAATCCGTAAAACCAATAAAAATAAAAGAAACCAGCCTGGGAATTTCAGGTAAAATAGATGATTTTGACTTAGTGGTTCCCGGTTTACTGATTTTGTCAATAATCATGTTAATGTTTTCTGCTACCGTTGCTATCATCACTGAAGTTGAAAACAAAACAATTATCAGGTTAAAGCTTTCTAAATTAAACACTTTTGAATTTTTATCCGGTATAAGCATTGTCCAGATGCTGGTTGGTTTAATCGCAATATTTTTAAGCTTGTTTGTTGCTCTTTTACTTGGATTTGATTCCTATGGTTCGTTCAGCATTTTGATATTGGTTGCGGTTTTAACCAGTTTTTCAATTATTGCATTTAGCCTGATACTTGCAGCTTTAACCAAAACGGTAAATGAGATATTGATTGTTGGTAACTTCCCGTTGTTTCTTTTTATGTTTTTTACGGGGGCTGCATTTCCTATTGAGGGTAAAGAATTATTTTCCATTGCAGGTTATCCCCTGTCATTACAGGGTTTAATGTCACCAACTCATGCTATTTCAGCCCTGAAAAAGGTATTGATATTGAATATGGGATTGAAGGATGTTATACCGGAAATCGTTGTATTGGTAATAATAACCGTTATTTATTTTGCTTTTGGCGTTTGGTTATTTCAACGCAGGCATATGAAAGTTGATTGATCCGGGTTTAGCAACATATCACTATATGACAAATCCAGAAATTCCGAATCCGTTAATTCAAGAAGTTTAATATACTTATTGCATTGGTCTTTAAGTTTTTTCTCACCAATTTCCCCGGTTTCATCAATTGCCTCTATCTCGACAAACGATCCTAATTCCTTGACTTCATCAATATGGAACTTGACATTTTTAATGAAAAAAATTTTTCTTTTTTTGTCGACAATAACCGAAATGCCAAGGGTTTTGGTCAATATTTGTTTTAGTGTTCCGGAATCCCCGATAGGTTTATAAAGCAGAATCTCAGATCTCTTTAATCCTTTTTGTTCATCCCGGATATAAAGTATAAGCGAATTTTCAATATTCCCTTCCCTGAGTTTCAGTTTTCCTTCATCAACCTGAAAATAGGTGTCGATCTGATGGTCTTCGCCAATAAACCTGGCATGGTTTTCAATTAGTATCTTTTCGATCTTTTCCGGGAAATCACATTTGGTCTTTATTTCAATGTTGAGGACTTTCATAGTTATCTTTCCTGGTTTATTTCAATAAATCCGGCCGTAATTTCCGGGTTCTTTCCAGTGCCTGTTCGAGTCTCCATTTTTCAATTTCTTTTGTGTTCCCGGAAAGGAGGATATCAGGGACTTTCCAGCCCTTGAAATCTGCCGGACGGGTATAAACCGGGGGGGCAAGTATTTTATCCTGAAAGGAATCGGTTAGGGCAGAGGTTTCATCGGAAAGAACCCCTGGTAGTAACCTTACAACTGCGTCGGTAATCACACCTGCAGCAAGTTCGCCTCCTGATAAAACATAGTCGCCAATCGAGATTTCCCGGGTGATTAAAAAGTCTCTAACGCGCTGATCTACCCCTTTGTAATGTCCGCAAAGGATAATCAGGTTTTGTAATGTCGAAAGCTTGTTTGCCACTGACTGGTTGAAAGATTCACCATCCGGCGAAGTGTAGATGATCTCATCATAATTTCTTTCCGACTTCAGTTGTTCTAAAATCCGGAAAATGGGCTCAATGGTCATCACCATACCGGCTCCACCCCCATATGTATAATCATCCACACTTTTATAAGCATCGGTAGTATAATCCCTTAAATTATGGATTACTATTTCAGCAAGTCCTTTTTCCCTTGCTCTCTTTATTATTGAATGATTTAACGGACCCTCCAACAGGTCCGGAAGAACAGTGATAATATCGATTCTCATATCTGGTTTATAGTTTCTGGTTTTTAGTTCTTGAATTAAGCAGTATGATAGTTTTTTATTTACAGTATTTAAGTAAAGATATAGTTGCAGGTTTATGAATATAAGGATTTTAATTTTTCAGGTTCATATTATTAAGTCCGGTCTAAAAAGTTAACTAAAGGTAGACTGATTTTATTAAATATCTGATATACAGCACATTGGAAAAAACAATCAATTAATATAAGTATCACATAATCAGATATATAATACTTTAAATTTAAACTTTATAGTTTTTAACTGAACTCAAATATATAAAGGTGAGTTCAGGATAACAAATATTGGAAAAGATTAAAATGGTCGTACATCCACACCTTTCTATTATAGTTTGAGTATTCGTGGGGAAATATATATTTTCGTACTTTAAATTTTATTTGTATTTTTCGCCGTTTGCAGGATTTTAAATACTTAACGGTTGTTATAGATGGAGACGAAAGACAAGAATGATCAGGTTCAGGTTGAACAATTAAAAGAGAAGGATTCTCAGGCTCAATTCCCGGAAAGCTCTGCTGAAAAAAAACAGAATGAAGGGAATGACCTTGCCGGCAACAAAACACCGGAACCGGTTTCAAATACCGGTACCAATGATATGAAGGGAGAGCCGGAATCACAACCTGGTGAGGAAAAACCGGCTCTGGAGAAAGGGGAGAGTAAAAATGTGATAAAGAAATCAGGAAAGAAGTTGGACAAAAAAGAAAAGGAACCACTTAAAGAAAGGATAAAGAATACAACTGAAGAAGAATCAAAAGAGGCCGAAACCAGCGATAATTCCACAAAATTAGCTGAAGCGGAAAAGGAAGATCCGGTTACGGAAGAAGATTCAGCAAGTTCGGAACAAAATGCCGGGGTTAAACAAAAGAAGGTCAAAGAGAAGCCGGAAGGAAAAGAAAAGAAGCAAAAACCAGTCACAAAAAAAGCAAAAGCCGAAAAAAAGAAAGAGCCGGGGAAAGATACCATCGAAGGTGAAACAGAAAAAGAAGATGAAGAAGATATTACTGTTAAGGCAGTTGATTATTCTACCTTCAGTAATGAAGACCTCGTCAGTACACTGGCCCTCCTTATCGAAGACAGACCAATCCAGGAAATCCGGAATGATGTAGAGAATATTAAAATAAATTTCTACAAGAAGCATAAAATTGAGCTGGAAAAGAAAAGGAAGAATTTTCTGGAAGAAGGTGGTGAACTTGAAGATTTCAAACCTGAGGAAGACCCTCTTGAAAATCAGCTTAAAGAATTATTAAAAAAATACAGAAACGCGAAAGCAACCTACAACAGGGAGCTTGAGAAGCAAAAACAAGTTAACCTGGAAGAAAAATACAAGATCATTGATGAGATTAAAGATCTTATAAACCGAAAGGAATCCATCAATAAAACATTTCAGGAATTCCGTGAATTACAGGATAAGTGGAGGACGGTGGGAGTAGTGCCGCAACAAAATCTGAAAGATCTCTGGGAGACTTACCATCACCATGTAGAGAAATTCTATGATTATATCAAGATCAATAAGGAATTGCGTGATCTTGATCTGAAAAAAAACCTGGAAACCAAAATTCAGATTTGTGAAAAGGCTGAAGAATTACTTCTTGAACCATCCATTGTACAAGCATTTAAAGTGTTGCAAAGATATCATGAACAGTGGAGAGAGATCGGTCCGGTGCCACGCGAAGCTAAGACTGAAATCTGGGAAAGATTCAGAGAAGCAACATCGAAGATCAATAAGAAACATCAGAGCTACTACGAAAACCTGAAAGCTGCTCAGAGAAAAAATCTGGAAGCCAAAACGAACCTATGTGAAAAAGTTGAGGGACTGAACAATACCAAACTGACTACACATAAGGAATGGAACGAAAAATCCAATGAAGTAGTTGAGTTTCAGAAAGCGTGGAGAACGATAGGGTATGCCCCCAAAAAAAGCAACAATGAGATCTATCAACGATTCCGCAGTGCCTGTGATGAATTCTTCAGGAGAAAACGGGAATTTTATGCAGAAAACAAGGAAATGCAAAACAATAACCTGCAGCTGAAAACTGAACTATGCATACAAGCTGAAGGGTTGCAGGATAGTACGGAATGGAAAAAAACCACCGAGGATTTTATTAGCCTTCAAAAAAAGTGGAAAGAAATTGGTCCCGTCCATCGTAAGATGTCTGATAAGATATGGAAACGGTTCAGGGCAGCCTGTGATGCTTTCTTTCAGAAAAAATCAGGGCATTATTCACATATCGATAAGGAATATGAAGATAACTTAAAACGGAAGAAAGACCTGATAAAAAAAATTGAAGAGTTTAAACCGGGCAAAGATACGACTGAGATTTTTGAAAGATTGAAAGAATATCAAAGGAGGTGGACTGAAATAGGGTTCGTTCCTTTTAATGAAAAGGAGAATATTCTTCAGGAGTACCGACTGGCAATAAATAAAAAGTTTGATAACCTTAATATTGATGAAAATCAAAAAAAACTGTTGAAATATAGAAACAAACTGGAAAATATACAGGACAATCCAAAAGCTCTGGTTAAACTTAAACATGACAGGGAGAAGTTTGTTAATAAAATGAAGCAATTGGAGAACGATATTGTATTGTGGGAAAATAATATTGGGTTTTTTGCTAAATCAAAAAACGCCGATTCGTTGATACGGGAAGTAAACGAAAAAATTGAAAATGCCAGGAAAGCAATCAAACTGTTTGAAGAAAAGATGAAACTGATCGATCAGACTGAATAATTATATTTAAAAAATAGGTTTTGCCTTCGACCAAATACATATTTGTGAGTGGTGGAGTTACATCTTCACTGGGCAAGGGAATTATTTCGTCATCGTTGGCTAAGTTGCTACAGGCGAGAGGTTATTCAGTAACCATACAAAAACTGGATCCATATATCAATGTGGATCCGGGAACACTGAATCCTTATGAACATGGCGAATGTTATGTTACTGAAGATGGTGCTGAAACCGACCTTGATCTGGGTCATTATGAGCGTTTTCTGAATATTCCGACATCACAGGATAATAACGTTACAACAGGACTGGTTTACCAATCTGTAATAAACAAGGAAAGAAGGGGAGACTATCTTGGAAAAACAGTTCAAATAATTCCGCATATTACCGATGAAATTAAACGCAGAATTAAGTTAGCTGCTAAAAAGCACAAATTCGACATTGTAATTACAGAAATCGGGGGAACAGTGGGTGATATTGAATCTTTGCCCTATGTTGAATCAGTACGGCAAATGAAATGGGAAATGGGCTCATCCAACTGCATTGTTATTCACCTGACACTTGTCCCTTACCTTTCTACATCGGGTGAATTAAAAACCAAGCCCACCCAGCATTCCGTTAAAGTCCTTCTTGAAAATGGAATACAACCTGACATTTTAGTATTAAGAACCCGGAAAAAACTCACAGAGGAGGTTCGAAAAAAGGTTTCCTTGTTTTGTAATGTTGATATATCATCGGTTATCGAATCAATAGATGTCTCAACGATTTACGAAGTTCCGCTTTTGATGCAGAAAGAAAAGCTTGATATAACCGTTTTGAAAAAGTTAAATCTTCCTGTAAGACAAGCACCTGGCTTGAAACCATGGAAAACCTTTCTGGGCAAGCTGAAGAATCCTAAAAGCTCCGTAAAAATCGGGCTTATCGGAAAATATGTTGAATTACAGGATGCCTATAAATCCATAACCGAATCGTTTATTCATGCAGGGGCAATGAATGAATGCAAGGTTGATTTAATACCCATTCATTCTGAAAGTATTACAGAGGATAACGTAGAGGAGAAATTGGGAAATCTAAAAGGTATTTTAGTTGCTCCCGGGTTTGGACACAGGGGTATTGAAGGGAAAATCATTGCTGTAAAGCTTGCGCGGGAAAACAATGTTCCTTATCTGGGCATATGCCTTGGAATGCAATGTGCAGTTATCGAGTTTGCCCGAAACATACTCAACCTGAAAGGCGCCGATTCAACCGAAATGGATATCAAGCCTAAACATCCCGTAATTGATCTCATGGAAGAACAAAAAGGGGTTACAGAAAAAGGTGGAACAATGAGGCTTGGAGCATATGCCTGCCGGCTTAAGAAGGGAAGCTTTTCCTATCTCGCGTACAAGAAAGACATGGTAAGAGAACGACACCGTCACCGGTATGAGTTTAATAATAAATATATGCACGATTTCGATAATGCAGGGATGAAACCTGTTGGCATAAACCCTGAGACAAACCTGGTAGAGATCATGGAAATCCCCGAACATAAATGGTTTGTCGGGGTGCAGTTTCATCCGGAATACAAAAGTACCGTACTTAATCCTCATCCTCTTTTTGTTGATTTTGTGAAAGCTTCGAAGGGATGATTGGGTAGCCTTTGTGGGTGACAAACAAATTGCAAAAAAGAAAAACTTTTACAATGCAAGAACATAGCTTCGCTATTTAATTAAAAATTAAAAATGAAAAATTAGAAATTATGGATAGGGGATTAGGAGAAAGGTTATTTAAGTTTGCGATAGATGTAATAAAATTTTTAAGGAATATAGAACTTAGCTTCGCAAATTGATTAAAAAAGGGAATTAAGAACATAACTTTGTAAACTAATTGAAAAACAGTAGATATGAAAGTTCAAAGGT
>CAZEWS010000184.1:0-7741 GCA_964515985.1 uncultured Rikenellaceae bacterium
TATGCCCTGGATGATGCTATGCTTCGCCCTTATTTCAAAATGGAAAATGTTCGCGAGGGCGCTTTTAATGTGGCCGGGAAGCTGTACGGAATAAAATTTATTAAAAGGAATGATATAAAGGTTTATCATCCGGACGTTGAAGTATTTGAGGTTCTGGAAGCTGATGGAACACATCTGGGAATTTTTTACTCTGATTATTACCCGCGTGACGAAAAAAGAAGCGGCGCCTGGTCGAGCTCGTTCAGAAGCCAGTCAAACATTGACGAAAATTTCATTACGCCATTGGTTTACAATGTTGGTAATTTTGCAAAACCCACCGCGGATAAACCATCCTTAATGAGTATAGATGAAGTGCAAACACTGTTTCATGAATTAGGCCATGGATTGAACAGTCTGTTCGGAAATACGACTTACAGCGGATCGAGAAGAGTACCCAGAGATTTTGTTGAACTTCCCTCGCAAATTATGGAAAACTGGGCAAATGATCCCGCCGTACTGAAAACCTACGCGTTTCATTATGAAACCGATAAGCCGATTCCACAGGAACTTATCGATAAGCTTGAAAACTCTAAACAGTTTAATCAGGGCTTTATGACGGTTGAGTATCTGGCTGCCTCTTTCCTGGATATGGATTGGCACGTACTCACAGATACAACTGAACAGGATGCCGCGAAATTTGAAAAAGAATCGATGGATAAAATCGGATTGATACCTGAGATTGAATCCCGCTATCAAAGTACAAATTTCGGCCATATATTTTCCAGCGGAGGCTATTCTTCCGGGTATTACAGTTATATCTGGGCTGCAGTTCTTGACGCTGATGCATTCCGGGCATTCAAGGAAACCGATCTGTTTAATAAGGAACTGGCCGCTTCATTCAGAAAAAATGTTCTTTCAATGGGAAGCAACGATATGATGGCTCAATATATTAAATTCAGAGGACGCGAACCCAAAGTTGATGCCTTACTCAAAAGGCGGGGACTGGATTGAAAATTGCTGATATGGATTGAAAAATTAAATATTTCTAAAATTTGGAGGTAATCATGAAAAAACAATGGGTAACATTACTAATTTTCGTAATAATAGTTAGCGTAGCATTCTCTCAAAGTGAAAATGGGTTAAAAATATTTATCTCGGTAGATATGGAAGGAATAACAGGAGTCGTGAATTGGGAGGATGTAAGTAGAGATGGGAAAGATTATGAATATTTTCGACAAATAATGACCAAAGAAACAAACGCGGCCATCGAAGGTGCATTGGAGGCCGGTGCTACTGAAATTATTGTTAGAGATTCTCATGGAAGTGCACGTAATATTCTCCCTGAAATGTTACAAAAAAGCTCAAAACTCATCCGTGACTGGTCAGGTAGTTTTATGAGTATGATGGAAGGTATAGATAAATCGTTTGATGCTGTTATTTTTATCGGATATCATGCAAAAGCAGGAACTCAAAATGCCATTCTTGAACACACCATGAGTAGTAGAAATATAATTGATGTTTCTATTAATAATGTTTCTTTACCTGAAGCCGGTATTAACGCTTTGATAGCTGGTTATTATAATGTACCTGTTGTATTTGTGTCGGGAGAAAAAGCTTTGTGTAATCAAGCAAAGGTACTGTTAGGGGAAGTTAAAACAGTTGCTGTTAAAGAAGGGCTTGGTAATGCAGCGCTGAACCTGCATCCTGAAGTGTCGAGAGAAAGAATACGAAAAGGGATTAAAAACGCTTTACTTAATCTGAATAAATACAAACCGTATAAGCTTACTTCACCTTATATGTTGGTAATAAAATATAAAAATGAGGAAATAGTCAATGAAAAATCATTACAACCCGGTGTTACAAGAACAGGAGATTGGGAATTAACCTATAAAAGTGATGATCTTTTGGATATAATGAAAGCATTTAGTTTGATGCGCTAAATTATGCGAAAAACCTCAAAAAAATACTTTAAATGTCCTGAGTGCAAAATCAGTATCCCTTGTAGTCGCACGGAACTTGACAGTATTGAAAATTGTCCGGAATGTGGCTATAGGCTGATCAGGGAACGTTTTTTTGTTTTTATAATTACTGGTAAAACCGGAAGTGGAAAATCCACATTTCTTGTTAAATTACTTGAAAGACTCCGGAGAAGAAAAAT
Source organism: uncultured Rikenellaceae bacterium (assembly GCA_964515985.1). Taxonomy (GTDB): domain Bacteria; phylum Bacteroidota; class Bacteroidia; order Bacteroidales; family VadinHA17; genus CAZEWS01. The sequence goes on from CAZEWS010000184.1 coordinate 2,138, forward strand.
ATCTGTATCAGGAATTCTGGCAAAAGGAATGTGGAGAAATGGCCAAAAGCAGGTTTATGAAATTCAGAATATTCAAACCGGTGAAACACTGCCATTAGCATCAAGAGGATTTATCGATGACTGGAATAAAATTGGCAATTTTTATTTTAACCCCGAAGCAATCTTATTCGGGAACAAAATTCTTACTGACCCCAGGCTCATTAAAAATGATCTTATCGTATTGGATGAAATCGGACCATTTGAGCTCGATGATAAAATTTGGGCGGATTCTGTTTCCCGTTTACTCATCACATCTGATTGTCCGATGATCTGGGTGGTAAGGAATAAATTACTAAAAAAGGTAATACAAAAATGGAAACTGCAGGAACCTGATATTATTGATATTGAAAAAGTATCAGTCCGGCAGGCAGAAAAGAGTATTGTCTCAAAATTAGGATTACAATAATTGATTTTCTTTCATTAAATTTGTACAAACATGGAAAAAACTATTTTAAAATCACATCTGGGAATTGCAATTATACTCGGATCCGTTTGGGGTTTTGCTGAAGCTGCTCTCGGGATGGGGCTTCACAGTTGTGCAGCCCTTGTATCAGGCTCCCTGATGACCGGAGTAGCCTTATTTTTTATCTCTGTCGGTTGGGTTGCAACCAGACGCTTTTTTGTCCCTATACTGATCGTCTTGATTGCATGTTTTTTTAAATTATTCGACGCACTGCTTTTATATTTGCCGATTAAGCATGGGGCAATTGCCAACCCCATCTTTGCCTTACTGATGGAAGGTTTGGCATTCCTTATCCTGGTTGCACTTTTTAATAAAAATCGATGGCAGAAAAAGTCAGCCCGGGCACTGCTGGGCGGAGGGGCCGCTCTTATTGCCATAAGCCTGTTCCCACTGGTAAAATTTGCAACAGGTATTCCAGCCTGTGTATTTCCGGGAACATTAGTTCCCCTCTCGATCTTTTTTGCACCTGTTGCAGTTGTACTATCGGCATTTACTGTTCCACTGGGATTCATTACCGGAGAAAAAATCAGATCAACTGCTGCAAATTTTGAAATAGTTATTAAAAGAAAAACACTTAGAGATTTGCTCTCACCAGCCACACTGGTCCTCTGCCTGGTACTAGTCGCACTGATCAGACTGATCCTGACGCAAGATATGTCGTGATAATAAACTGACTGAAATAAGTATTGGATTCTTATGATTCTGTTTTATCAATAGCAGGCCGGAAATGAAGAATATCTATATAAACCTGTTAAGCGAGTTGGGGAAAAATATTCCTCTTGCCCTGGCCACTATTATTGAAACAAAAGGCTCCACTCCCCAGGTACAGGGAGCATCAGCCATATTCTCCCTGGAAGGGCTTATAAAAGGTACCCTTGGAGGCGGAATCCTTGAAGCCGATGCACAAAAAAAAGCTCTTAATGCCATTCAAAAAAAGGTTTCACACCTTTATGAATTCGATTTACATGCCGATATTTCTTCAGATAAGGGTGCCATCTGTGGCGGTAAAGCTGTAATTCTTATTGACACCTGTCCGGAAAAGAACATGAATATTTTCAGTGATATAGATAAATCAATGGGTAGGTATCAGCCGGGAGTCCTGGCAACATTTATTGGCAGGTACCAGGATGAAAAAATATCAATAGCAAGACACTGGATTGAGAAAAATGAAATTCCCGGGCCAGGTTTAAAGGCTAAACTTTCAAGATACAGGGAAGAGATTAAGAAATGTCTGGATGAAAATAATACCCTGTACCTTGAAATTGAAAAAAAATCATATTTTGAAAATGCCCCTGAAACCTTTCTATTCCTGGAACCATTATTTCCTCTTCCCGCGCTGATCATTGCAGGAGCAGGTCATATTTGCCAGGCCGTTTCCCACCTCGGAAGCCTGCTTGAATTTGAGGTAACCGTAATAGATGACAGGTCGGAATATTCCAACAGGAAAAAAATTCCTGATGCAGATCATATAATCGTCGATGACATTGGAAAAGCAATTCGTAAAATTCCCAAAACTCCTGATACATACATCGTGATAGTAACGCGCGGACACAAGAATGATGCTGATGCGCTCAGGCAATGCATTGATTCGGAAGCTGCATACATTGGCATGATTGGAAGTAAACAAAAGATCAGATTGATGCGGGAGAAATTCCTGGAAGAAGGATGGGCAACACATTCCCAATTCGATCGTGTTCATGCTCCCATTGGTATTGAAATCCAGTCAAAAACCGTACAGGAAATTGCCGTAAGTATCTGTGCCCAGCTAATCCTCGCCCGCCATCAGAAACATAAAGGAAAAAATAAGTCTATCATCAGTGCCATAATTCTTGCTGCCGGAGAATCCAGGAGAATGGGAAAACCAAAGCTTCTCCTGCCTTATGGTGATGGAACAATTATTGAAACAGTCATCGGTCAAACAGTCCGGTCAAAAGCGGATAATGTCCTCGTTGTTCTTGGTTCGGATAAGGAGAAGGTCAGCATGCAGATCAGGAATTATCCGGTAGAAATCTCTGAAAATCCAGAATTTCGGAGCGGTATGCTTTCTTCCATTCAATGCGGTCTCAAAGCCCTGCCTGTTAACACACATGCCGTACTGGTTTTGTTGGGCGACCAGCCAATGATCCCGGGTTCAGTAATCGACAAAATTATTGATGCATACAGGCATTCGGAAAAGGGAATTGTTATTGCTGTTTATAATGGAAAGCGTGGCCATCCCATTCTCTTTGAAATGAAATACAGGAGTGAAGTGGAACAACTTATCTCAGGTAGCAGCCTTCGTGATCTTTTCCATAAACACTCTGAAGATATTCTGGAGGTCGAGGTAGATGCTCCGGGTATTCTCAGAGACATAGATACCATGAATGATTACAATAAAGAATTAAAATACAGGAGGTTATCATGACAGAAACTATACAATTTGAACTCAACGGGAAACCAATGGAAATGTCGTTAGACAGTGAAAGGACACTTTTATGGGTTTTGCGTTCAGACATGGGTCTAACAGGAACCAAATACGGTTGCTTAGCAAGCCACTGTGGGGCATGTATTGTCCTTGTCAACATGAAAGCTGTCAGGTCGTGCATGTACCCGGTTTGGTACATCAAAGGGAAGAAAGTAATCACCATTGAAGGATTGTCAAAAAATGGTGATTTACATCCGTTACAAAAAGCATTTATTGAACATGATGCCTTGCAATGTGGATTTTGTACCCCTGGAATGATCATGAATGCATTCAGCTTGTTACATAATAACCCTCAGCCAACTGTGCAGGAAATCATTCAAGGCATGGATCATAATTTATGCAGGTGTGGTTCGTATAACAGAATTATCAGGGCTATCCAAACAGCGGCCAAAGAAATGGAAGGAGGGAGGCAGATATGAAAAAAGATAAACACCTAAAACTTGATTTCAGCGATATAAATACTCCTTTCGCTATGGATCGGCGTGATTTCTTGAAATACCTTGGCGGCGGTATAGTTATCGTTTTCTCCGTTAGTGAATTTTCAGTTCTCAAGGGAGCGGTACTCCCTCAAAGACAGATGCCATCTGATTTTAATGCTTACCTGAGAATCGGAGAAGACGGCCGTGTCAGTTGTCTGACAGGCAAGATAGAAATGGGGCAGGGGATTATAACCTCTCTTGCCCAGATGCTGGCTGAAGAACTGGATGTGCAATTGGAAAATGTAGATATGGTTATGGGTGATACAGATCTCTGTCCATGGGATATGGGAACATTCGGATCCATGACCACCCGATTCTTTGGGCCGCCTCTCAGGGCTGCAGCTGCTGAGGCTAGAGCGGTCTTAATTGAATTAGCTGCTGAATACCTTAAATTGCCAATCGGTCAATTGAAAGTAAATGACGGTGTAATATTTGATGTAAAGAATGGTAAAAATCAGGTGAATTATGCTCAACTTACAAAAGGGGAAAAGATTGTAAAATTCCTCCAGGAGAAGCCACCTGTGAAAGATCCGTCAGAGTTTAAAATAATCGGGAAACCAGAGTTAAGAACGGATGCATTAGTAAAGGTAACAGGAGAGGCGAAGTATGCGGGAGATATTCGCCTGCCGGGCATGTTATATGCAGAGATCTTGAGACCGCCTGCACATGGTGCCAGGTTAAAGAGTCTGGACACATCTGCCATTGAAAATATTGAAGGCATTGAAATAGTCAAGGTAGAAGAATTTGTAGCTGTTCTTCATGAATCTCCGGATATTGCGAAAGAAGCCATTTCTAAAGTAAAAGCAGAATTTGATTCTCCGGAAGTTACGGTTAATGATAAGACCATTTTCAAACACCTCCTCAGTGTGGCATCAGAAAGTAACCTGGTTGAAGAGGGTGGAAATCTAAAGGAAGGCCGTGAACTCTCTGATCTGATTATTGAAGAAGAATACCTGAACAGCTATGTTGCTCACGCCCCAATTGAAAATCATACTGCAACAGCTATGATGGAAGGAGACAAGATCATAATATGGGCATCCACCCAGAGACCTTTCGGGGCCAAAGAGGAAATTGCCGATGTGCTGGATCTCCCTGAACAAAATGTCCGTATAATGCCAATTTTTGTCGGAGGAGGGTTTGGCGGAAAAAACAGTAATCGACAGGTAAATGAGGCAGCACGGTTAACCAAAAGAACCGGAAAACCTGTACAGGTTGCCTGGACCCGCGGAGAGGAATTCTTTTATGACACGTTCAGACCTGCTGCGATTGTAAAAATAACATCGGGTATCACAAATTCCGGCAAAATATCATTATGGGATTACGGTGTATATTTTGCCGGTGCCAGAGGTTCGATACTATTTTACGATATTCCGCATAACAGAACCATGGCATATGGTTCAGCAGAAGGTGCACATCCGTTTGGCACAGGGCCATGGCGTGCGCCTGCCAATAACACGAATACCTTTGCCAGGGAATCACAGATTGATATTATGGCCTGGAAAGCTGGAGTAGATCCGTTTGAATTCCGTTTAAACAATATGAAAGATGAAAGAATGATAAGAGTTCTAAAAGCAGCTGCAAAGAAGTTCGGATGGCCACCGATTAAAGAAAAGGCGGGCAGAGGATATGGAATTGCATGTGGCACCGATTCGGGTACATATGTTGCACTTATTGCAGAAGTGGAAGTGGATGAGAAAACAGGACATGCCCAGGCTAAACGTGTTGTTTGTGCCCAGGATATGGGCCTGGTGATAAACCCGGAAGGGGCAAAATTGCAGATAGAAGGTTGTATTACAATGGGTTTAGGATATGCTCTCACTGAGGAAATTCAATTTGATGGTGGAAGAATTCATAACCAGAATTTTGATACGTATGAAATCACACGATTTTCCTGGACTCCAAAAATCGATACAGTACTGATTGATGCAGATGATTCGCCTCCACAGGGAGGCGGTGAACCGGCCATCATATGTATGGGTGGTGTAATTGCTAATGCAATCTTCGATGCAATCGGGGCCCGGTTATTCCAGCTCCCCATGACCCCTGAACGGATACTGGAAGCAATACATAGATGCTAAATTGAATTAAACCCCGACAGGGGTTGGAACCCTGTCGGGGTTATTTTCTGTCATAGACAAAGAATTTCAGAAATAAGACCC
>CAZEWS010000185.1:0-1132 GCA_964515985.1 uncultured Rikenellaceae bacterium
AATTTGTGCTAAATTTAATCAATTTGTTAAACACTCTTTTCGGAGTGGACTCAATATTCAAAAGCACCTATATCGGGACGTCCATTTATCGTGCGCCCATCGATGTCATTGCTGTATCCGTTATAGATTCCCGCATTTATTGCCGGGCTGTTTTTTTTCAGGCGGAAATTCCTGTTGGCAAAATCTACAAACAGAGGGTCAGCAACTACATCGCCCTCTCCTTTTGGAATTCCTCCTAACGGATCGGAATTGCTGTTGCCGATAGAATAATAGAGGTTATGGCTGTGGGGGTGGTTTCCCACACTTGAGCGATGGTGGCCTTCATATTTTATCATTGGCCCGAAAACCTGGATATCGGGAGGAAGGACAAATATATTGTTCCTAACCACCATTGAAGTGCTTTCGGGTTTAAAGGTCCAGAAAATATACCTGTCAACGTTAGGTTCACGTGTCCTGATTATGGTATTGTTAAAGACAAAAATATTTTTCATTGAGCCTCCACCGATAAACTGGTTGGTATCATCGCTCAGATTATAGGCGACCGTAATACTATCCATTCCCCTGCCTGCCAGTTCAAGGAAACCATGGTTATTGATGGAAATATTGTGGTGTATATTTACATTTCTCCCTTCAAAATCGTCATCTACCCCGTCCAGTTCGATAACACCTCCATCAGACCCGTAAGGGCCGCCATAAGACCCATAATTGACAATCGTGTTGTAACAAATTTCATTATTGGGTTTCACAACCATAATTGCCAATGGCCCCCACGAATAGGCCAATTTATTGGTTGCATCGTGTAAATAATTATGAGTGATAAGGTTATAGGAACCTTTAATTTTTATTCCTACCGGGGAATGAAAGAATTCGCAGTTGCGGACAATATTATGATTTGAACTAAGAGCCAGGTAAACAGCCCCCATTTTTTGTACATTTTTATTTTTATGGTTCGAATTTGGCGGATAGGTATTGTCGAAAAAATACAAGCCGTCAATTATGATATGGCTTCCTTTTATATGAAAAATATTGCCGTTCAAAACATCCCAGTCAGGGTTGGTAAAAGCAGGAGCAGGACCACCGCCATATTTATCAAAAATTAGCGATAAATAAGCATTATAGAATGAAATTCAGC
>CAZEWS010000185.1:1142-7726 GCA_964515985.1 uncultured Rikenellaceae bacterium
AAAAAGGCTGTCTAATTGATTCCTGGGTGTAGTTATGATAATATCCGGTCCTAAACTATAACCTGAAAATACAATAGGTTTCGCGGCCGTTCCGGAACAAGAAAAAATAAATCCGCCTTTATAAGAAGTGCCGTTTGCGAAAAGAATACTGTCGCCAGGCTGGAATATGCCCTTTCCCAGATTAACCAGGTTCATCCATGGCGACTCTTTTGAAATTCCGTCATTTGAATTATTGCCTATACGGCTGTTAATAAAATAATTAGTGGCTCCAGTGCTAAAAGCAATAAAGTATAAACCAACTATTAAACCTGTCTTAAAAAATCGAATCATAATACAACAAATTTTTTCCTGTAATTTAGTCCTTTCGCTGTTTTAATGTCTATAAAATAATACCCACTTTTAATACCCTGGTTATTTAGATTCAACGCAAATCTATGCCCTGTACTTTTTCTTGAAAAGATATATATCAGCTTTTCGTTCAAATCGTAAATCTCTCCTTCTGTGGGTTCCTGGATTTCTTCAGCAAATACAATATTTAACATTGAACTTGTCGGGTTGGAGAACACCCTTATCGGATTGTCTATTAGTTCTTTCGGGGTAGCAAGCCCTGTCGAAGCATCATTATACTGGTTCATACCAAGTTTTCCATGCTGTTGCCGGCGACTGCCCATTGTTTTCATCATCCCCGTTTGTTGCATCCAAGTAATACGTTTTCCTTGAGAATGAAAGCCTGTCAACTTGTGTTTCCACAGTTTGTGTAAAATCCCCTGCAGATTTAAAACCATCATTTGACAAATAAAATATGGATCTCAACACCTGGTTGTATTCCATATTTGTGGGTTGGCAGTTCTGATACATTTCTGAAAAAGAGCCTATATAGCCACTGGCAAATTCCCCATCGCAGATATAACAGTCTTTAACCGGATCCGTTGCAACAACCTTTCCTCTAATAATAAATCCCATAAAGCAGAAAAGGGTAATAATTAAAACTATTTTTATTGTCATTACTCTTTAATGTTAAAATTGTCTGGTAATTATTCGAAAGCAGTTTCCAGGACGACCAGGCGGCGGTCTCCCTCCAAATCTATTTTAAGTTCCGTATTTTTTTTATTAATAGGGCTTTCTATATTTTTATACTTGTTTGGTAAGACCGTTTCATCTGAGGCCTTTGAGCCATTAACTCCTACTTTTATTACAAGAGGCTCTTTTGAAGGATTCCAAACCAATGTAATCATTTTGGAAGTCCCTTTCGGAACACTACACCAGAAAAAAGCTTTACCTGTTTTGCTATCAGGGTCTATTGGTTTTGGGATTCCACCAAATCCATTGTGGATGTATGGTCCGAAAATGCGGCGGCCATATGGGACATATTGCTTTCCTGCCCTATTATTCCAGCCACCCCGGCCTCCGGCATACATGTGCCCTTTTTTTTCCAACGAGATTGGAAGTCTTTCATATGAACCGAAAAGAGCCGGTTTTGAATTAATCATAAATCCGCTGGTTATACGTTCAAGAACCCCTTTTTCAGTTTCATATTCGCCCCCAAATAATCGGTGCATCAATTAAAGGATATTTAGAATGGTCCGAATTATTGAAAGAATAAGCTATCAGATTGCAAAACAGTTTGTCGGCAATCGGATCAAGGCCAATCCGGTTTATTAAATCAAACCCTGAAAGCAATAATGACCCTTTCGAACTAAAAAATTCAGCCAGGGCAATGCCTTCCAAACCAACACTGTAATTTGCCAGGATGGCGGTATTGCATCTATCATTTTTATCTTTTAAAGTAAATCCATTTATTACCGGATAAATTGCGGGATACCCGCCTTGTGTTTCGTCCCAGTTCGTGTAATCCGACCAGATTTTTAATTCTTTCCTTGTAATTCCTGAAAAAACTGGGTGGCCGGGCCTTTCAGGATTTATATTGAATGAATTTTTGGAAGGCCTGGCTGGTGGAGGGTATGCTGGGTTGTCAATATCCATCGACGGGAAGATTACTTCAGCAGGAAGGAAAATTTTCACAAATTCCTGGTGGGTTTCATCCTGGCTTAAAACTAAAATCCGGCATCCTTTTTTCAGTAAATTGTTGATGTCCTTATTTATTGAGGCAAGGTTTTGATCTGCAGCATTTTCGCCAATAACCAATAAACCAGGATTTTTGGCTAAATTGCCTGCATTTAATTTTTTGATTGAATAACCCAGTTTTTGAAGTGCAGAAATCGTTTTGCCTGTTGGGTCGTAAACAGGGACTTCTATGTCAGACTGTTTCTTTATCCTGTTATTTGAAATGTAAAGTTTTTCACTATTACGCGAAACTTCTTTCCCTGAAGAAATAACAATACCTTCGAGTTGGTAATAACCTGTAAAAAGATGTTCGGGCAATTTAATATCCAGCTTGCGGGAAAGGATATCAAAATAAGCAATGTCAGGCAACTGAATAGTATCGGTCCACTGAACAGTATAGGCTTTATCTAAGAGCCGTACAATTAGTTGATTATTTTCAAGGTTTGTATAATCTTCAGAATCATTCACAATATGTGCAATGGGGCTAATTTTTTTATTTGAATAAACCTGTGGTTGCCAATTTTCCCAACTCAGCAAGACAGGCTGGTACGAAATACGGGCCTGCCTGGTAACCGGTTTTGGATCCATATCCACAAAGTCAATGGCAGTGTGCCAGTTCCTGAAAAGGATGGTAAACGGAAAAATTCCAGATGATTCAGGATTAATCCTCCTGAGCCGCCTCATCAGTTCAGTAGCTTCTTTAAAAACCCAGATTTGATGTTCATCAGCCAATAATTGCTGTACTTCCTGCGGAGCATGTCCTGTCCAGTTGAGTTGCGAGACCGGGTTTTTATGGTTAGGTGTCAGGTTGTAACGCCCGTCTGGCCCGGTATAATTCCCGACACATTCGGTAAAAGTAAGCGGCTGGATTTTATCGGGTAGGGTAATTCGTTCATCATCGCGGATATGCAGGAAGGTATATGGCGAAGAATAATACCATCCCCAGTAACGGTGCAAATCGCAAATGTCTCCCGACTGGCCATATCCATATCCGGCATTGCCAATATACAACCTGGTATTATCCCATTTTAAAAGCTCGTTGTGGGCATACGACAAAAAGTCGATCCACTTTTGTGCGATGTCGCCACGATACGGTACTTCATTGGTAAGGGCATAAATCACCAGCGAGGGGTGGTGCATAATTGGACGGAACTTGACATTTTTATACCAATCAACACCTTCGTCATAGTTTTTGGGCGGCTTCTTCCCTTTTACCGTCCCTGAATAATTCCCTCCAAAGACCATCATACCCAGTTCGTCACACACGTTGTACCACACTTCGTTGTCTGGTATCCTGATGATGTTTACATTAATGCTTTTCATAAAAGCAATATAATCCAAAGCAAACTCCCTGCTCTCTTCCAGCTCTTTAGGGATACCCCTGCCCGGAGGATTGATGGCAATGCCCCTTAGGAAAATTGGTTTATGATTCAGGTAAATTTCCCCACCTTCGATGCCGAAGATCCTAAAGCCTGTCCGTATAGTACAGCTCTCGATTGCCTGAATGTCATTCATTATCAATAGCTCCACCATATAAAGGACAGGATTATTCGGTTGCCATAATTCAGGTTTCAAACCATTCACTATTAACGATAACTGATTTTTCCCAAAGGAAAAAACACTATCTGGTTTCCCTTGCCATAAAAAATCCTGTCCCCCTGGTTTGTATATTTTTATATTGTATTTATAAAAGTCTTGGGGTGAAGAATTTACTGCCAAATCAACACGCAGGCCTTGTTCTCCGTAAATTACAGCCATTGATCTGATTATGTTTTGATCTTCACTGGCAAATGCAGCATTTATAGCTACACAAAGGATCAACCAAAACATAAAAAATTTAAAATTTCTGTCCATTTCTATTATTGTTTAATATTAATTTTGATTGAATTATTTAATATTCATCCCAAAGGGCATTCATTTCAGTTACTTTTTTGGGGTATTTTTTTGCCAGGTTATTTGATTCCGTGCGGTCTTTTTCAAGGTTGAAAAGTTCCCATTGAGAATCCCTTAAAGCTGAAACTTTCCAATTCCCCACCCTAACAGCACGCCCCCCTTCATGTTCCCAGAAAAGTGTGTCATGGGTGGCAGCAATTTGACGGTTTATAAGTGGGAGTAAACTCTTCCCTTCAGGTGGTACTGTCTCCATCCCGTTGATAGTTGACGGATATTCAGCTTCGGCAAGTTCAAGGCAGGTTGGCAAAATATCCATTACATGCCCTACTCCATGGTTAATTGTTTTTTTTTTGCCTTTTAATTCAATAGGCCAGTGGACAATAAAAGGTGTACAAATACCCCCTTCGTATGATTCACGTTTCCAGAAGCGGAACGGAGTATTTACAGCACTAGCCCAAGCATTGCCCAGGTAATTCCAGGTATTTTCTGCTCCGGGATGGTCGGCATTATATATTATTTCAGTAGAATCCCGTTTAAATCCCGGGCGGTCGAATCCAGGAGGGTATCCCCTTTCATAAGAGGCGCCATTATCCGATAGGATGAAAATAACGGTATTATCATATTGCCCTGTTTCTTTTAGTTTTTGAATAATCTTCCCAATCCCATGGTCAATCCGGTCGACCATGGCGGCATGGACAGCCATACCCGCGACTTCTTTCTCTTTCTCAAGGCAATTGTCCCATTTTTTTCCAGATGAGTTCTCCGGCAATTTACAGGTTGTACTATTAATCAGGTTGAGTTCGATCATCCTATGATACCTTTTTCCCCTCAATACATCCCACCCTTCACTATAGGTATCCTTATACTTTTCAATGTCATCGGGTAATGCATGTAACGGCCAATGAGGTGCATTATGAGCCACATATAGGAAAAAAGGGTCATTGTCTTTGCTAAATTGGTCGATCAGGTCAATGGATTTTTTAGTAATAAAATCCGTCATATAAAAATCATGACCCACTTCTTTTATCGGGTTTTCATTATGCACTAGGCTAAAAGGGTCGAAATAATTCACCACACCCCAAATTACCCCCCAGTGTTCTTCGAATCCACGATTAACCGGGTAGTTTTCAAGGGGTGAAAAAGATCCGTAATCTGCCTGGTGCGCCAGCCATCTAAGCTGCTCGTCAGGGTTTTCACGAGCCTTTGTAAGAGAAAGGTGCCATTTGCCGGCCATTCCTGTGTGGTATCCATTCAGCTTTAATATTTCGGCAATGGTAGCAGCCTTCATGTTGAGGTTTTTTCCCATCCCTGCCATTCCAACCTGATGCGGGTAATGCCCTGTTAACAAAGAAGCCCTTGTGGGGCAGCACCTGGCGCAGTTGTACATTTGGGTAAACCTGATCCCCGAAGCTGCTAACTTATCAATATTCGGGGTTTCTATTTCGCCTCCATAACAACCTAAATCGGAATAGCCCATATCATCGACCAGGACAATTATAATATTAGGCTTCCCACCTTCATCCTCTTTTGCAAATGATGAATAAGCCAATAATCCACAAATAGTTATTGACATAAAAACCAGTTTTTTAAAACGTGCTATCATTTCAATTGATTGATTAATGTAAATAATCCAAAATCAACGTGGCTACCCGGTATTGCTTTGGCAACTTCGACCAAAAAGATGTTCTCCCCTCGCCTCAAACAGTTTGCATATTCATTCAAATTGTAATAATCGTAATACCGTTTGGCACTTACGTACTTTCAACCTGTTAAGAGACTATTTATGACCTCATTTTTGTAGGCACAAGAATTAATGAATTTAGAATTATCCAGATGTGATATTTCATATAAATCTCAACAATTCAGGTAGTAAAAAATATTTAAAATACATAATATCAAAGTGAAACCAGCCTGGCATTTCCAACTTAGCTTAACAAATAACCGCCTATAAATCAATAGCAGAACAATGATTCAAATAGATATTTGTACCATCATTCTGCATAGCTGATTGTCCGTAATCAATAGTAACCAAGGTTTTGCTCAATCTTTTTGCCTGTATTTGCATCAATAATTATTTGTGGAATAGGCCAAAGGACGTGAAAATCCTGAATCCCTGATGCCAAAGGGTTATGTAAACGGGTTCGTGAAATTAAAGTACCGGTGCGAGCCAAAGTGTACCTTCTATGTTCCTCGGTAAGCAATTCCCTTGATCGTTCATCCAAAATAAAATCCAGGGTCACATCGGCAGCTGTTATTTCTGTAGCATTAGCCCTCCTGCGGATTTTGTTGATCCACTCGGCAGCCTCGGCATTTTTACTGAGTTTCATTTGCGCTTCGGCAAGCAAAAGGTAGGTTTCAGCAAGCCTTAAATATGGCTGGTCGCCATACTGCCTAGGATCAGTCACGCGTGCAGGTTCAGGATGAGTCCAATCCCATTTCTTGGTGCTTGGCCAATATCTATCTTTTACAGTTTCAGTTTTTACACGGGTATATACAACTGTTCCATCTGTCCGAACATAGGACTTACTAAATGCAAATTCACTAAACCGGTCGTCTTGAGGTTCGTATATATTATATGCCCATTGAGTAAACGTAGTCCGTCCGATCCCCCTGCCCCCATATTCAGC
>CAZEWS010000186.1:0-279 GCA_964515985.1 uncultured Rikenellaceae bacterium
CAACACTTCTTTTATTTGATTTTAAACTAAAAATTTGAATATTCGTCAGACGACCCGTCAAACAAGCCGGGCAGGCTCCAAGTCGTCAGACGAGTAATTTAAAACTTTTAGTCAGGGCACGAAGCGGAGTTATGTAGATCCGATTTTTAATCGGATATTTTTTTCTCCGAATGCAATTCGGAGCTACATTCCCTGCGGATCCGATTTTTAATTGGATGGATTTAAAAGCTTCTGTTTTAATAGAATCACCTCATACCCAGACTTCTGAAACCCTTAGGG
>CAZEWS010000186.1:525-853 GCA_964515985.1 uncultured Rikenellaceae bacterium
TTTTTATCATAGTGAAGGAAGATAAAGAGCCTCGTTATAAGAGAGCCAGGAGAATCAGAAAAAAAATCTGGGGTCTGATAAGTATTCCGAAGGACATTTTGGTCTATACTGAAAAAGAGATAAAAGTCTGGGAAGATGTGCCATTTTCATTTGTTTCAAATGTTTTGACTGAAGGAGTGACAATTTATGAAAAACAATCATCTTAAATTAGTCAAGGCATGGTTTGATAAAGCTGAAAAGGATTTAATTACGGTTGAACATGAATTTTTTTTTGATAATCCGGTTTATGAAACAATTTGTTTTCATTGTCAACAGGCTGTAGAGAAAT
>CAZEWS010000186.1:870-3445 GCA_964515985.1 uncultured Rikenellaceae bacterium
ACACCTGAAAGAAGAAGCTGATAAATTGACCGATTATGCTGTTGAAATAAGATACCCTGATGATTCTAATGAGATACATGGAAATGATGCCAGGGAAGCTTTTGAAATAGCAAAGAAAGTAAAAACTTATGTGATATCGAAAGTAAACTGTTAATTGTTATTAGTTCTTCAATAAAAGTAACTGTTAAATCAATTTATCGGATAAAAAAATAACTATTATTTTATAATCTGAAAAAGAACCTCGGAGAGCCCGCCTGAATGACGAAGTCGGGCAGGGTTCCATTATTGTAGAAATTACAGACAATGTACAAAACCGCCTGCCGAGGCATCCCTTTGGGAGAAACTGCCTTAGCTGATCAGGAATGAACTGTTGCTTTCTTCCATAGGAATGCCTTCGGCAGGTGCAATTATACGGCAGTTAAATCTGGGATAAATATTTTATAGGATCTTCTTTTCATTCCGGTCCATGAAGCGAATTTTCATTAATATCGGATGGCAGTTGGACCGGGTTTTTCATAAAGCATTTTTTCTACAATAATCGAACACCAACGGTGTTCAAATTCGCCTGCCAGCTCCAATCCGTCCGGCGGATTAGGGGAAGTTAACGCCAAGGCTCAACCCGTCATACCGGCTACAGCGGTCGGACGGTTAGCTCACCTTTTTCCAGACGAATACAATTAGGCTCTACATTATGTGCCATGCTTCTCACGTATTACGCCATCCTTTCAAGACTCTGGCAGGTCTCTTGCTCTCTGCTCCTTGCTCTTTATATAACGGAATTGAGTCCCAAAAGCTTAATTAAAGGTTCAAAATCATTATCACGATGCAGGAGAGGCAGATCATTTTCAATGCAAAATGTTCCGATCAACATATCAACTGTTTTTCTGGGAGTAATGCCTTTTTTTCTGAGATACCTGTAATTTTCAGCGCATTTAATGGCAAGATTTTTACCACCTATTGTAAAACAAAACAAATAGCTAAGTGCCTTTTTCGCCCTGACAAAATCATCATCATAATGAAATCCCTGTAATACTTCGGCTAAAACAATATCACCAATGACTACAAGCTCCTTCTTAAGAAAAAAATCAAGTTTGTCGGTGTGAGGGTTTTGTATCCCGTTAAAATAATCAATCCAGACTGATGAATCAACAAAGATCATTTGTCTAATCGCATTTGTTCGAGGTCTTCATTCCAATGTAATTTTCCGCGTAATTTACGTATGGAATTCTGTCTTCTCATTCGTATCAGCAATTTCAAAGCTTCCTCAACAACTCTTTTCTTGGTACGAAGCCCGGTCAATTCAGTTGCTTCTCTCATCAGGTCATCATTGATAACTATATTTGTTCTCATACCTTGAATTTTTAGAATATACACATTATTTAGTGTAAATATACACATTATTTTTATCATTAACAAGTTTGATCGAATTATCCGTCGGACGGCGTGAAGCCGGCGGACGGATAAGGTGGAACATTTTAACTCGTCGGACGAACTGAAGTCGTCTGACGAGAAGTATCTGTAGTCCGATCCATGTTGTTTACTTTTTCAAGCCGAATACAATTCGGCTCTACTGAACTGGTTTCTGGTTAAAAACTCACTTCATAAATCGTTAATCGATGTTCGTAATTCTTTAAACATAATACTTTACTCTCTTGGTGGAAACTGAGTACTGCCTACTGCGGACTTTTCCCTGCTTCCTGCTACTGCCGTTGCTACTAATTTATCAATCATCAATAAACATAATGACGAACCGCCAGCCCGACAGAAGTCATTCTGGCAGGGAGCTTCGTCTTACTCACCCCTTTTTACTCCTTAGCTCTCAACCTTAATCTTAACCTCACCTTTTTCTTCCCAGACTCTGCCAGGTTTTCCCTGCCCGACTACGTCATTCAGGCGGGCAAACGCTGGCAGGTCTCTCCAAGTCTCATAGTCACCCCGTCTCTCAGTCTCTAAGTCTCCCTCACTCTGCGCCAAGCTCTCTGCTCTCCGCGCTTTGCGCTTGATTACCTGATGAGTATTTTCCTAACCTTCACATGTGTTCCATTGCTTACCTTCAGGAAGTACAACCCTTTAACAAGGTTTGTAAGGTCAATGACTTCACGATGGTTCGATGAGGAATTTAAATGTGAACGGTACACAACCTGCCCGAGGGTATTCATGATTTGAATTTCAGCTTCAAATGAATAGTTACCTGTAATTTCAAGGTTAAATCTCCCGTTGTTCGGGTTGGGAAAGATGTTTATCCATTCATTGACTCCGGTTTCATTAATTGCTGTAACATTTGAAATATCCTCCGCGGATCGTGGAAATATTTTCCAATTCCCATCCGAATAGTACATCACTCCCGTAACATGATAAATATTATTAAACAAAAAAGGTTCATACAGATACAGGTAATTATCTACCAGTATTTGTCCGCTTCCGTCATCCAATTCGAATTTACCTGAACCGGGAATTGAATCGATACATTCGGCGCTTTCTATCCTGACCAATACTCCTTCGTTTTGTTCTTCTCCTGCTTCACCGGTGGTAAGTTCAAGAGGTGCCGGTAAATTATTATCCTTACTGTTCACGA
>CAZEWS010000186.1:3455-3764 GCA_964515985.1 uncultured Rikenellaceae bacterium
ATATTCAATAACATCAGAAATCCGGGTCATATTTTCCTGTTCTGAAACCGTTGCCACAAGGGTCAGGCTGTCGCCCGTTTGAGTAGAATTCCTGCCGGGATCGGATACATATATACCATTCCAGGCTTTGGTTGTTTCCTGTAAAAAGAATCCTTTGAACAGTGACTGGGTAGTATCGATAGCAGTAACGATACCGCTAACCCGTACTTTTTCACCCAGATGCGGAGAATCTCCGGAAGGATCGGTAGTAAATTGAATATCATGGATGGATAAATCAGGTACGGTTTCCCAATTTATGGTTACTATCCA
>CAZEWS010000186.1:3912-7671 GCA_964515985.1 uncultured Rikenellaceae bacterium
GGTGTCATACAATTCCATAGTAAGAATTTCAGTTTCACTACTTCCGTCAGGGGTTGGTTCACCGAGGTTTCCTATAAAATCCTGCCCGAATACCCGCCACTCTGAATCTCCGGTATTTGTGCCGGCTGATGTTGTCCAGTTTATATTTCCCATCTGAACAGAAGTTTTTCTCAATAAGGTATGATTCATTGTCGCTTCGGGTACGCCGGCAACTTCCCATCCGGTGACATTATCATCCCATTCAGTACCAACCAAATCAATGAGTATCCACTCTTCGTCGACTTTTTTTGCAAGGCCTATGGCATCGTTACCATTGAAACTTACAGCCTGGCTTCCGACAGAATCGGCAACCGATAATATATCATTGCCGGCCTTTGAATTGCAGATCACAAAAACATCTCTGTGTTCCAGGCTGCCTTCGAGGATAACTGCATTGCTTTCACCTTCCGACCAATCGCCTCCATTATAAATTATCCACAAAGCATAACCGGAAAGATCAATCGTAGCACCAGAATTATTATACAGTTCAATGGCTTTATTAAAAGAGCTTCCTTCCATATATTCCGAAATATAAAGCTCAGAACGTATGGTTTTAAAGTTGTAGGTGGTATCATTGAATATTCCAGGGAAAGCATTTCCGGCCATGTCTTTTATAGCAGCAGAGTCAATAATAACGTAATATTCTGTGCTGGGATCAAAAGGTTTAGATGGAGAAAGAACAATTTTATTTCCTTCAAGATAAACCGAGTCACCGGTAATATCAAAAGTTTCAAAAATGGTGGTATCCGGTTTTGTGATAATTGAAATTGCTCTGCTGCCTTTTTTAATATTTTCATTGAAATGAATCTTCACCCTGCTATAGAGTGATACATTAGTTGCATTATCGGAAGGCGCCAGGCTGTCAATTTCCGGGTCAAGTGTATCGATCAGATGGAAATACCCGCTTTCATCATACAGGGTTGTGTCTAATACGGATGCAATTCTAATCAGTATATCATCCGTTCCGGTATTATTTGGAACGATTAATTCAAGCATTCCTGTGGCTGCATCTGCCGATTTCTCTAAAATGGAATATCCGGTTCCATCTGAGTATCTGTAAAATCTGACATTATCAATAAACTCGTTGTTCCAGGTAACTTCAACCGTATCGCCATGATAGAAGGTTTCACCACCGGTTGGATAAGTAAGCACCAACGTAGGGTTACTGGTAGTTGTTACCTCTACTTTAACAGGAATATCCTGCAGGTTTGGGGTAGTGGCATCATCTTCGGCAACCAGATAAACATCATAGCTGGTACCTGCATCCGGACCGGATACGGTAGAACTGAAGCCGGTTCCGGGAGCTGTAACTTCAAAACTACCACTGGTTATCAGTATAACCGTATCATAATCGACTCTTGCTCTTACCTGATCCTTATCGGGGGTTTTAGAACCGTCAGGTATTACGATATAATAGATGTGTCCAACCTCATTCAATTGTACAACAATATCAAATTGTGTATTGGATTCATTGCTGACTCTCGGATAGGTTTCAATGAATTCAGGTGGCGTTTCATCGATGGTGGTAAATTTCCATGTTGCCGGATCGGAGATTCCGACAAAATTATTGTTTGCCATATCTTTAAATGTCCCGGCATCCATAAGTACATAATATTCCTTGTCTTCGTCCAAATCCCCAACCAGATCGATAGTTACATCTGTTCCGGTTACGACGACTTCCGGTTCATTTACGTCTATGGTCTCAAATTCTGTATCATCTGAAGAGAATCTGACCACAATATTACCGCTTCCTTTCTGAACATCTTCATCAAAACTAAAGCCTAAGATCTTGTTAACGGAAACATCGATGGCTCCATTAACCGGATCGTATGTTGAAATAGTGGGAGGATCGGTATCGGCTTCTCCCATTGTGGCTGTAATAGTGATATTGTCTATAGCAAATTCATCTCTGTTTAGTTTACCTGAAACATCGT
The DNA here is from genome assembly GCA_964515985.1 of uncultured Rikenellaceae bacterium. Taxonomy (GTDB): domain Bacteria; phylum Bacteroidota; class Bacteroidia; order Bacteroidales; family VadinHA17; genus CAZEWS01. Next base: position 5,886 of record CAZEWS010000186.1, read on the forward strand.
CTCCGGTCCATTTTAAATAGTAATTTGAGCCATCAGGAATATTGAGATCATTTAGATCAATGTCCATTATAGTCTCTGTCCAGGAAGGAGATGAATCAGCAGTATCGGGGGAGGTAAAGTTCAGTGTTGGTTCTGGGGTATAGTCGGAATTATTTGGTGAATGTGAAAAATTAAATGAATTTGCCCTGGGCTTGTCATTATACACCCATAATGAATAACTCAAAGTTAGGGTGAGGATATTATTGCCGGTATTGTTCTGAACCTTTAAAATGAGGTCACCTGGAGTCCAATCAGTACCGCCAGGTTGAAAACCCAAAGCTATATTATCGGAACCAATATCAAAAGCGTAACAACCACCGGTACTAACTTTACCTGAACTAATTCCCCTGGCGAAATCGCCTTCCGTTTCTGTATCTCCAAAATTCAAATCGCCATCAGATAAGCCCAAAACAGACCAGGTATCCGAATCCAACTGACCCGTTGCGGGATCAGGACTAAAACCACTTCCATTAAAATCACTAAAATCAATTATATAAGCATTTTTATTATCGATGGAGAGTTGCCCAAATAGCGAAAAATTAATCAGGGTAAAGAGACCAAGAAGAACTAATGTGAGCTTTTTTAAAGGTATGATGGTATTCATAAAAGGGTGTGTAATTATGGTTTTTATATTTCAAGTAAAAAGATTTGTTGAAATTCTAGAAAAAGCATTTTTTCATGGTTTACATACCTTAATTCTGAAAATGGCCAAAATGTTATCATTTTTTTGAGCTTTGTTATCAACAAAATTCAAACAGGTTATTAACAGAGGGGTGTTAGAAGATAGCCGTGACACGGTTCAAAACCGTGTCACGGCTATTTACAGGTATTGACCAAATGATTAATATTGCGACGTAAAATATTTAAAACTTCCGGCTATGATCGAAACAATGCTTAAACACCGTTCCATTCGAAAATATAAAAACACTCCCATTGAGGAAGATATGTTGAACCAAATACTGGATGCCGGGATACGGGCATCCACCACCGGTAATATGCAGGTGTACAGCATGGTGGTTACAAAAGATGAGGTTTTAAGAAAACAACTGCTGGAAGCGCATTTCAACCAGGATATGGTGATACAAGCGCCGGTGCATATAACCTTCTGCGCCGATTTTAACCGTTTTAACAAGTGGTGCCGGTACCGGAAGGCCGAACCGGGATACGATAATTTCCTGTCCTTTTTCACCGCTTCCATCGATGCCCTGCTGGTGGCGCAGAATGTAGCTCTTGCGGCTGAAGATAAAGGACTGGGAATTTGTTACCTTGGCACTGCAACTTATATGGCAGACAGGATCATAGAAATCCTTAACCTTCCCAGGGATGTGGTACCTGTGGCTGCCTTGGTAATCGGTTATCCTGACGAAGCTCCTGAGCTAACCGACCGGGTGCCACTCGAAGGGGTGGTTCACAGGGAAACATATCATGATTATTCAAAAGATGACATCGACCGGATCTATGCTGAAAAGGAAGCATTACCACTAACAGCAGAGCTTCTGGAAGAAAACCAAAAGGAAACGCTGGCACAGGTTTTTACCGGTAACCGGTATACCAAAAAAGACAATGTCCATTTCTCAAAGCAATTCCTGAAAGTGATCGAACAACAGGGGTTTATGAATCAGTAGATTGGTTTGTGGTTTTTAGTTTTCAGTTTTTAGTTCAATTATAATCAAGCATCCAGCAACCAGTATCATGCTCCTTTTGCATGGGCTGTCATCTTGCGCCGGATGAAACGGTTGTAACACTA
>CAZEWS010000187.1:0-1355 GCA_964515985.1 uncultured Rikenellaceae bacterium
AGTCATATAATCAAAAAACGAATAAGACCCTATGATTGTCCCAAATAATAGGTCTTGCAGTCCTTCAGTCTGACTGTAACCTGTCGTCCCAAAGTTCCTCTATTGCAGAAGTCGGGATTTTGTTGGCTTTGCTCCTCAACCTGCCGCGTGTTGCCTGTCGCCTATTTTATTAAAGAGGATAATTTCGATTTATCATTACTTAATCCGTCTCATCTGATATTTGAAGCGAAAAGTAAAATCTATATAGTTGCTTCCATCTACTACTCTCAGATTTTCTTTATCATATTGTCCTCCTACACCAGTTGTAATTGTGGCAACCGGTACTTCAAAATTTCCCACATTAAAATGGTCATCAACGTCAGGGAAGTCGTCAACTTCGTGCATAGCAATCATAATATCGATTGCATCATTTTGTTTCAGACCAACCCACAATTTGGTTGTTTTTGTATCCTCTGGGAAAGTATAGGTTGCTGTATTGCCTACAGGAATGTAATCTGCTGACGCAACGTTCCAATGATAATGTTGTACTGTGCTCCCAAGACTTTTAGGCCAGCTCATAATATTGCCGTATAACTCACAATTGCTTCCTATATCACCTTCCTGAACAGCCATTATAAAGAATAGTATTAATATCATAAACTATGTTATCCATCCGGGGAATTGCAGTAACGATCGGATAAGAGGCAAAAAAGACAATTTTCCCGATACTGTTATCCCTGATGTACCTGAGTTTATAGGAGATTGGAGCACCCGGAGAGGTTTTAGAGAAATTACCTCCGGTCTGGATATAGTTTTTAAAATCCTCAAATCCATTGATTGCTGCTCCTGCAGCACTACCGCTTCCACCCAGTATATAGACTTTCATTGTTGATTTTGCTTTAAGCGCATCAAATTCAGCAGAGACTGATCCAGTTCTGATTCAATTGTAAACAGTGCCATTCTGCCAAATGTTACTGTTGAAACATACATTGGCATTAAGGTGCCGAAGAGCACCCTGTCAACATCCTTTTCAAACAGATCTGAAGGCTGCTTTGGCAGGTCCATATCAAGAGTGTAATAATTCTGAATAAATTTTGCGATCAGTCGTGTTTTTATTTTTGTGTTCGAAAAATCAAATCCTCCTTTTACATTAAGAATTCCGGTCTTATAGCTTGCACGCAGGGAAAGGTCGATTTGCTGTTCAGAATAAGCCTGTTCCACTGTAAATCCCATGTTTGCATAAGGGACATCATATGTTTGTTTCATCAGAGTATTTACCGCCTCCCTTACTGTAGATAATTTTGGATCCTCAACAACTACCGATGTGACATTTCCTCCTGTCAGTGAAGTGGAAATAGTAATCGGTTTTCTTGTTG
>CAZEWS010000187.1:1618-3971 GCA_964515985.1 uncultured Rikenellaceae bacterium
GTTTTGAGGTATTCATTTAGCGCCATTTCGTCAAATGTGTCTTTCTCGCATCGTGACAACAAAACCAATGTGAGCATAATTACAAACAAATAGAGCACGTAATTTAAAAGAGAGGATCTTTGTTTCATGTTATTCGCTATTATTGTTATAATAAAAAGTGAAAAAATAGAAAAAATCAACCTGCCGTATTATTACTAATTATCAGGCTGATATGTTATGATAGTTAAGATGTTATGAATACAATAGGGCTGTCATTAAAATTATTGACAAAGTTCGACCACAAACATAATAAAGGGCACCTCTAAAAACCTATTTTTTTGGTCCATTGTTTGACACAAATCTAATTCGGTTTTTTCTAAAAACCAAATTTTACCTCCCCCCTTTTTTTTATTTGTCTAATTATCAGTTTGTTGTACAATTCTGGTTTTCACGAATGGGCATACCTATTCCATGGCAACAACTAATTTTAATTGAACACAACGACAAATATTGTAATATCTTTTTGGCAAAGCTTGTGTGGCTTTTCCTTCCATTTCTCCGGGGCTGTTCCGGTTTCTTTTATATGCTTATTTTCTTCACGGGTATTGCGTTGGCGTGGTGCTTCCATCCGCCAACTGGCGGACATCCACCATTTTTCCTTCGTTGGCAAATACACCTGCTGCATCAAGTGGTATAATAATATCTGATCCAAAACTTACTCCAAATTCCTTTTGCCCAGTTCTTTAATTAAAATTACCATCAATTTAATTTTTTTTATTTTAGTAATTTTGATTATCCATTTATAATAAATGTATGTTTCACAATTATTAAAACCTTGATTATCTGTGAATTAATATTATTCCTTTCACTTTTCTGAATATTTATTAGCTATTTTATTATTATTGAACAGGAATATTGGACATCAAAGTAAATAAATTGAGTCTAAATAAGCACCAACCATCCCTTTTTTACTCAAAATTTTTTCGTTTTTATTTGGAATTTTAAAAAAAAGTGTTAAATTTACACTTAATAAATGTAAAAAATACACTTAATAATTATAGGGGTATTTTGGCATTTAGCTTAGTTAGAAGTTCAACCTGGATAGAAATAGCATTCGGTTATTTTATTTAGAAAAAGAATTCGGTTTAGGTTAAAATGTTATTAGGGTTATTCAATAAATTATGTTATGCTACAGACAACCAGGTTGGACTTATTTTTAAAAATGAATGATAAGCAACGAAAGTCTTTGTTTTACAACAAGATATGATCTGATGAATAGTAAATAGGGTTTGCTTAATAAGTCCTATTTAAAAGCATTTATCCAATTAACTATTTATCAAAAATTTGACTAACTCCGCTCTTTAGAGCGGAGTAAAATAGAGAGAATAGATGAGGGCTTTAGCCCATCAAATTAACTTTTGTATCAAACGTTAATTAGTTGCCTGAATTACCAATAACTTCTTTGCTAATATTCGAAATCAAATATTCAAAACTAAATCCTACTAATGCCCATGATAGAATTCTAATGTTTACTAAGTGTTTTTTTAGGTTCTCTTGTGAGCCTCTTTTTTAACAGAATAAATCAATATTAATATTAGTTATTAACCTTAAAAACAAAACCTTATGAAAAAGAATCCAGACCCAAACTTATGTGGGTTGAAGACAATTTTCTTACTATTTGTGTTTCTAATTGGAATAGGAATACAAATAGTGTATGCGCAGGACAGGCAGATCACCGGTACTGTGACCAGTTCTGAGGACGGTCGCACACTTCCGGGTACTACTGTTTTGCAGAAAGGAACGAATAAGGGGACTGTTACAGATCTTGATGGGAATTTTTCCATCACTGTTCCTGAGGGAGCCACTTTAGTTTTTTCTTTTGTTGGTATGTCGACTCAGGAAGTCCCTGTGGGCACATCAAATGTAATTGATGTTGTTCTGGAACCCGACTATGCACGACTCGATGAAGTAGTGGTGATAGGTTACGGATCCGTTAGAAAAGCAGAACTTACCAGTTCTGTTTCCAGTGTAAAGTCGGATGACTTTGTTAAAGGTTCCGTTGGATTGCGGATCAGGGCCTGACGATAAATTAAATTATTAAAGCTATAAGATCTATCAATCAGGATCAGGGGTGCCAATTCCATCAATGCAAATAATGATCCTCTTTATGTGGTAGATGGTTTTGTGGGAGCTGATTTCAGGGATGTCAACCCCAGTGATATTGAATCCATCCAGATATTAAAGGATGCCTCCTCCACCGCTATCTACGGTAGCCGTGGCGCTAACGGGGTAGTTTTAATTACCACAAAAGTAGGAAAATTAGGCAAGCCTAAATTATCCTTAACAGCCAGGTATTTTACCTCACAGGTGCTGA
>CAZEWS010000187.1:3981-4619 GCA_964515985.1 uncultured Rikenellaceae bacterium
TGCAGGGCAAAGTGGTCGGGTTAGCAGTAAGTTCACCTTCCGGTAACCCGGCAGATGAAGTGCAGATCCTCTTGCGCGGAAACACTTCCATTTATAATCGGGATCAATCACCACTTATTATTATTGATGGTGTCCCGGGGGGAAGACTGAGTTCTATCGCTCCCGAGGATATAGAATCCTTCGATGTACTAAAAGATGGTTCAGCTGCTGCAATTTATGGAACAAGAGGAACCAATGGCGTTATTCTGGTAACCACAAAAAGGGCTCAGGAACGTGGTCCACTATTAGTTGAATACAACGGATATGTTAGTACTCAAACCATTCTCAAACAAATGGACTTCCTTGATGCAGAAGATTACAGAAGGCTCATAAGTGAAGGTAATGCTACATTGCAGGATATCGGGTCTTCTACTGATTTTCTGGATGAGATTACCCAAACACCCGTCTCACACATGCACAACCTGACCTTTTCAGGCGGAAGTGAAAATACCAGTATCATAACAAATATTAATTATAATTATCAGGAAGGTATTTTCCGGAGGTCGGATATTGAAAGGTTAAAGACAAGGCTGGATGTAACTCATAAAATGTTAGATGGTAAAATTACAGCTAATGCAGCCATCTATGGAGACCTCGTC
>CAZEWS010000187.1:4629-7635 GCA_964515985.1 uncultured Rikenellaceae bacterium
AATGCCGACGGAACCTGGTATGAAAATGTCGGGAAATTCCAGTATCAGAACCCGGTTACCATGCTTGAGGAAACAGATGGCAAGAATAAGGAAAGAGAATTGAGGTTAGTAGGATCACTGGTTTATGAACCCATTGAGGGATTAAGAGGAAAAATCCTTGCTTCTACAACCCTTTGGGATCAATTCCGGGGTTATTCGGAATCAAAACAACATATTTCTAATACCAGGGATGGAATGAACGGTTATGCTTCAGTCGGTACCGCCTCACGTAATACGAATCTGCTTGATCTTACTGTAGATTACACCAAGATACTTGGTGGACACAGGGTTGTTTTATTGGGTGGTTACAGCTACCAGGATTTCTTTAATGAAGGATTCTGGCAAAATAATTACGATTTTCCAACAGATGCATATTCCTATCATAACATAAGCCAGGGAAATGCTCTTCAAGATGGACTTGCAGGGATGGATAGTTATAAAAATTCATCCAAATTAATCGGATTTTTTGCCCGTGTGAATTATGGATTCAATGACAAATACCTGCTCATGGCAAGTGTCCGGAGAGAAGGTTCGTCGAAGTTCGGAGAGAATTACCAGTGGGGTACTTTCCCGGCAGTCTCTGTTGGCTGGAGGATCTCCAATGAATCATTCATGCAAAACGTCTCTCTGCTTAATGATCTTAAACTTCGATTCGGATATGGAGTAACAGGAACCGAACCCAGCAGTTCCTATTTATCACTTACAAGACTTGCTTACAGCGATCGGATGTATTACAATGGAGAATGGGTTCAGACTCTTGTCCCTGCCAGTAATCCCAATCCTGATCTTCGCTGGGAGAAAAAAGAAGAGATCAATATAGGCCTTGATGTCGCCATACTGAATAACCGGATCAGTAGTAGTATTGATGTGTACAGGAGACGTACAGTAGATCTGCTCTGGAACTACAATGTACCGGTTCCTCCCAATCTGTATTCAAACATCCTGGCCAATGTAGGTCAGATTGACAACACGGGCCTGGAAGCATTATTGCAGATTGTTCCGGTAAGAACCAGTAATTTAGAATGGATATCAGGTATTACCTATTCAACCAATAGGAATGAACTTGTTTCTCTGACAAATGAGCTATATGAAACAGCTACTGACTATTTCAATGTTGGCTATACCGGTGATCCTATACAGACGTATACTCACCGTGTTCAGGTAGGAGAACCGATCGGAAATTTCTATGGTTATAAATCGATTGATGTCGATGATAATGGACTATGGATACTCGAAGCAGAAGATGGTACTCCATTAGCAGATTACTTTGCCAGAGCAGAGGATGATAAGCATGTCCTTGGAAACGGATTACCAAAGCATTACCTGAATTTTAATAACACCTTCAGGTATAAAAATTTCGATCTTACTGTTTCCATGCGGGGTGCATTCGGTTTCCAGATCCTGAATTTCCAGCGCATGTTTTACGAAAACCCAACTATTACTTACAACATGCTTGAGACAGCTTTTGACCAGGTTTATGGTAAACAATTACTAGATGCCTCACAGGAATACACTAGTTACTATATTGAAGATGGGGATTACTGGAAAATACAAAATGTTGTTCTGGGATACAACCATCAATTTAAAGAGGGTTCCTTTATCAAACAGGCAAGGATCTACGCTAGTGGTTTAAACATGTTTACATTTACCGGATATGAGGGAATTGATCCTGAAGTGTCTATTCTTGGTTTGTCTCCGGGTAATGATAACAGGGACAAATACCCAACTACCCGTGTTTGGACTTTTGGGGTTAATCTGAAATTTTAACCATGTTAAGTATAAACATTAAAAATATACAATTATGAAAAAATATATATTTGGTATCATTATAATGCTTGGATTAGCCACGCTATTCAATGCATGTACAGATCTGGAAGAAACCGTTTATACGGAGATCATCTCCGAAGAGTTTGAACCATCTGAAGAGGACCTTATTCCAATCATCGGACCCGCTTATACAAGCCTAAGAAATTTTTATTTTGGCTGGCATGGTTATTTTGATTCCCAGGAAGAATGTTCGGATGTTAGTGTTACCCCGGTTCGTCCGAACGGCTGGGATGACGGTGGAGTCTACAAAAGAATGCACAGACATATCTGGACAAGTACTCAGTCTCATGTTAGGAATATATGGAGTGGATGTTATACGGGTATTAATAATGCAAACCGGGCTTTGTATCAGATTGAATCGGGAATTCTGCCTATTCCAAAGGGAAAAGAAAATATTATCGCCGAGCTGAAAGCTATCAGAGCTTTCTATTATTACATCCTGTGTGATAATTTTGGAAATGTACCTATTGTCACCCGTTTTGATGTTGAGGAAGGTTTTCTGCCTGAACAAAATACACGGCAGGAAGTCTATGATTTTGTAATCAGCGAACTTACCAGTAACATAGATTTGCTTACTGAAGTCGTTGACCAATCAACCTACGGTCGTTTAACGAAATGGGGGGCCAAGGCTATTCTTGCTAAAATGTATCTGAATGCTGGGGTTTATACTGGAACAACTCAATGGACCAATTGTATTGCAGTATGCGATGATATTATAGCCAGCGGAGAATATATTCTGGCACCAAATTATAATGACAATTTTGTTACAGAAAATGAAAATTGTCCGGAGTTGATCTTTACTTGTCCATATGACGAGATCTATGCCAGCTGGTTCCATCTGCATATGAAGACACTTCACCCGGCAAGCCAGAAAACCTATAATATTCAGGGTGATACACCCTGGGGCGGGAGTTGTGCCATTCCTCAGTTTATTGATACATATGATCCTGACGATTCACGCATCGAGGATACCTGGCTCATGGGATTACAGTTTTCTTACACAGGCGATACACTTTACTGCACAATGGATCCTGCTTTAGCAAACACACCTCTCGAATTCACTAATTTTTTACAAAGTACATACTATACTGAAGAGTTCGAAGGATACAGGCTTATAAAATATGAACCCAAAATCGGTGC
>CAZEWS010000188.1:0-7532 GCA_964515985.1 uncultured Rikenellaceae bacterium
CAGCAAAGCCCTTGCAGGAATTTGTAAACATTCTGGTAGATAGAATTGAACAGTTACAATTCTGATGATCTTTTTCGAGCAAGAGGGGATTTGCCAGGTTTTCGGCATTACATGATGTCAGGTGTTTCCACCTGACATTGAATACTGGAGTAATTAAAATCTTACCATATCATTAAATATTTTTTCTGCCACTAAGGCACCCAGGTACAGTCATTCCCTGTTAAATATTGCTTCGCATTTCACTGGGCAAGCCTGCAACCTGCAACTCGTAACCCGGAACCTGAAAATTGAAATTTGAAACTGAAAACCGAGAACCACGGTGAAATATGCTCCTTCCCTGATGAAATGTTTTCGTACCTCAAATTTCACAGGGCAGGCGTCGCATTTCACGTAGCAGGCCGAAAACCGAGAACAATATGGAAAAGTTAATAAGTAAGGTTATGTATAAAAAACTTCATCAAAGGTATACCGCCTTATTTCATAATTATTTGTTTCAAGTACAATCACTCCATTATTCTCGACATCAATAATCTTTGCAATAAATTCGCTCTGTTCAGTTTTGTAAGCGGAAAGTATTTTATACCGGTATACATGGGAGAGGTAGTCTGTATTGATCTTTCCAATGTTTTTGCTTCTCAGCATTTCGTATCGAATCTTGATGGATTTGTTTAATTCGTAAAGGCATTCTTGCAGATCAAAATCTCTTCCTGATTGCAATTTCAAGGAGGTAGGATTAGGAACATTGCTGCTGAAACGAACCTGATTTACATTTAATCCTATTCCAACGATAGTATGGGCAAACCGGTTGCCTATAATGGAATTTTCAATTAAAATTCCTGCAATTTTGTCATTATTGACATAAATATCATTGGGCCATTTGATAAAAACATTAGTCAGGAATTTGCTTAAATAATCAAATAAAGCAATTGAAATTACCTTGGAAAGAAGAAACTGTTCTTCGATTTTCATAAAAGTTGGATAAAGAATGAGGCTCATGGTAAGGTTTTTACCTTTCTCACTTTCCCAGGTATTTTTATCGCGCCCCCTGCCATAAGTTTGCTCTTTTGCCCATATAATGGTGCCTTCAGGAGGTTCCTCCTGTTTTAGTAAATTGCAGGCATAGGTATTGGTTGATTCAGTTGTATCTAATTCTATTATTTTGTTTGCCATTATGTTAGTTAATAGATTGAATGAGAATAGTGATTCCGGTTGTCCGTTTCATAAAAATATCTTTTTATTTCCAAACAAATTGGCATTCCAATTGTAATCATGTAAAAGCACCAGATAAAATTATTGAGAATTTTGTAACTAAGTTCATAAATAAAAATTCATTACTTTTGTCAATATTATTTAACTGAATGCAAATAGAAAAAGCCGCTGATACCAGAAACCTTTTAAATACGATTATTGAGGGTATTCAAAGAAAAAAAGGAAACGAAATAGTAAAGATAAACTTAAGTGCGCTAAAAAATTCATTCTGTCCTTTTTTTATCGTATGTCACGGAAATTCGACCAAGCAGGTAAGTGCAATTGCTGATTCGGTTGAAGAACTGGTTCGTGCGAACCTTAATCAGAAAATATGGCATAAGGAGGGCGTTGAAAATGCGCGATGGGTTCTTCTGGATTATTGTGATGTAATTGTACATATTTTCCTGAAAGAATCCAGGGATTTTTATAAACTTGAGGAATTATGGGCAGATGCTGAGATTGATTTGATTGAAGAGCAAGTTGTGAAAAAGGAGAAAAGCAGAAATGAGTGAAAATAAAACAAATAGCAATCCGGGTTCCAATCCGGGTAAACAACCGGTTAAAGGGGGGAAACCGAAATTTAGTCCATATTGGATATATGGTATAATAGCCATTGTAATTCTTGGAATTCAATTGTTGTATAGTGGATCGCATACAAAAAAAATCGACCTGATCAGATTAGAACAAGAACTGGTTAAAAACAAGGATATAAAGAAAATTGTTGTAGTCAATGATGAGTCAGCAGAAATATTTTTAACAGAAGATGCTGTCACATCCAATCGCTACCCGGATATAAGCACAAAAGGTTTTAGGACACTTCCGGGAACCAGTCCCCATTATGTAATCAATATTCCTTCAGGAGAGTTCTTAATTGAGCAATTAAGGCTTGCGGAACAAAAATTTAATTATACCGATGTCGAGAAAATTAATGTGAGCTTTGATCGGCGAAGGAATTTTTTGGGTGATATCCTGGGATGGTTGCTCCCTTTAGCAATACTGATAGGTGTATGGCTGTTCATATTTCGCCGGATGGGTGCCGGTGCAGGCGGAGGTGGCGCCGGAGGTATATTTAGTATTGGAAAATCTAAAGCCCGGATTTTTGATAAAGAGGCGGAAATAAGAACTGATTTCAGTGATGTGGCCGGGTTGGAAGAGGCGAAAATGGAGGTGAGAGAAATAGTCGACTTTCTTAAAAATCCCAAGAAATATACTGATCTTGGCGGAAAGATCCCTAAAGGAGCATTGTTGATAGGACCTCCTGGTACTGGTAAAACATTGCTGGCGAAAGCGGTTGCCGGTGAGGCGAATGTGCCGTTTTTTTCTATTTCCGGTTCCGATTTTGTTGAAATGTTTGTAGGTGTGGGAGCATCAAGAGTTCGCGACCTGTTTAAGCAGGCCAAGGAAAAAGCCCCTTGTATTGTATTTATCGATGAAATTGATGCCGTAGGAAGGGCAAGGGGAAGAAATCCGAATTTTGGTGCAAACGATGAAAGGGAAAATACCCTTAATCAGCTTTTAACCGAAATGGATGGCTTTGCCACAAACATAGGTGTGATTATTCTGGCAGCTACGAACCGTGCCGATATTTTAGACAGGGCTCTGCTCAGGGCAGGAAGATTCGACCGGCAGATCCATGTGGAATTACCCGACCTGAAAGAACGCGTTGATATTTTTAAAGTTCATTTGCGTCCCCTTAAACTTGAAAAGAATTTAAATATAGAATTCCTGGCAAAACAAACACCGGGGTTTTCAGGGGCAGATATCGCAAACGTATGTAATGAAGCGGCTCTGATAGCTGCAAGAAAAAATAAAAAAATAGTTGGACGACAGGATTTTCTTGATGCAGTTGACAGAATTATAGGAGGGCTCGAAAGGAAAAATAAGATCGTTTCATTTCAGGAAAAAAAGACAATTGCTTATCATGAGGCAGGCCACGCAACGGTTAGCTGGTTGTTGGAACATGCCAACCCTCTTGTTAAGGTAACGATTATTCCTAGAGGGAAATCGCTTGGAGCAGCTTGGTATTTACCCGAAGAACGGCATATTACTACTACCGAACAATTAATGGACGAAATGGCTGCCGCTCTTGGAGGCAGGGCTTCTGAAGAAATCATTTTTGGCCAAATTTCAACAGGCGCCCTGAATGATCTTGAAAAGGTTACCAAACAGGCCTATGCTATGATAAGCTATTTTGGCATGAGTGAGAAAATCGGAAATATTAGTTTCTATGATTCCACCGGCCAAAGTGATTTTGTCTTTAATAAACCTTACAGTGAAAAAACCGCAGAACTGATCGATGCCGAAGTAAAACGCTTCGTTGAAAATTCTTATGAAAAAGCGAAAGAAATTTTAATGGGGCAGAAAAAAGGGCTTAACGAATTAGCCGAATTGTTGTTGGAAAAAGAGGTTATTTTCAGTGAAGATCTTGAGAAAATTTTCGGTAAAAGAAAAGTTACAGCTTCTTTTGAAGAAGAAAAAAAGAAAAGTCGTGCTGTTAAAAAGGGAATGCCTGTCGCTAAAAGCAAAACCAAAAAGGAAAAACATGTAAGCCCTAAGGTGGTTGACGGCACAAACAAAAAACCTGACACTAAATGATCGAATAAAAATTTATCCGGAAAAATGGAAAAGGATTGGGAGATAGTTTATTCTACGAATCAGATATATTTGGCAGAAATTGCAAAACAAGTTCTTACCGATAACGGGATGAATTCCATAATTATTAATAAAAAAGATTCTTCTTATAACGATTTTGGTGATATCGAGCTTTATGTAAACAGTGATTTTGTTACCAAAGCAAAAGCTTTAATTAAAGAAATAGAAAGTTGAATAATTTTTTAAGCCGGACAGTTACAGGATTTTTTATCGTTTTATTGATTATCGGTGGGATTTCCTTAAGTAGTATTTCCTTCTTTTTCTTGTTTCTTTTCATTCTTATTGCCGGGATGTTTGAATTTTACAAAATGTCCCATATGGCAAAAGTACGACCACAAAAGTATTTCGGCGTTCTGATAGGGGGTTTGTTTTTTGTTATGAGTTTTCTGTATTCTGTCAAATTTCTAAACCAGAAATATTTTTACCTGTTTATCCCTCTTGTATTCCTGATTTTTATAAATGAATTGTATCTGAAGCAAAATCGCCCTTTCACTAATATTGCATATACCTTTCTGGGACTCCTGTATATAGCTCTTCCTCTGGCTCTTTTTAACTATTTTGTTTTCAGTTCTAACGGGGAATCTCTTTCTATACATGATCCTTTTGAAAGCCTTGATGCAGTAAATTTTATATTTCAACCCACAGAACAAATTGTTTATTCTCCGCAGATCCTTCTTGGCTTTTTTATTTTATTCTGGGTGAGCGACACAGCAGCCTACCTTTTTGGTGTCTCGTTTGGCAAGCACCGGTTATTCAAAAGAATTTCTCCCAGGAAATCTTGGGAAGGACTATTGGGAGGAGCCTTCATTGCACTGATCACAGCCTATTTGCTCTCTCTTTATTTCAAGGATCTGCGTTTACCTGACTGGATCATAATAGCTTTCATTGTTGTAATTATTGGTACCTTTGGCGATCTGGTAGAATCCATGTATAAAAGGAGCCTGGGATTAAAAGATTCCGGTAGAATTCTACCCGGTCATGGTGGAATACTTGACCGCTTTGACGGAGTCCTTCTGTCTTCTCCAATTGTTTTTGCTTACCTTCAACTGATTAGATAAAATTTAATTATCTTTGGGCAATTTTTTTTAAAAATGACCATACATAAAGAAGGACACCGGTTTTTAATCTATGCTTTTCTTGTTTTGTTAGGCCTAAATATTGGGATATTTGCCTTTTTTCGTGAGAATAGCCTGGCAACCTGCGTTTTTCTTGAGTTAACTATTATTTTGTTTCTTTTTTCCCTCCTTTTTTTCAGAAGTCCGCGTCGAACAATTGAAATAAATGATAAATATATTTATGCTCCTGCGGATGGGAGAGTTGTTGTTATTGAAGAGATAGAAGAGAAGGAATATTTCCATGATAAAAGAATACAGGTATCGATCTTTATGTCGCTATTCAATGTCCATGTAAACCGTTATTCTGTTAGTGGTGAGATCAAGTATAAAAAGCATGATTATGGCAAACATATGATGGCCTGGCTTCCGAAATCCTCGCGAGCAAATGAGCAAACAACTGTTGTGATCGACAATGGGAACGGGATTGAGCTGATGATCCGCCAAATTGCCGGTGCCATAGCAAGAAGAATTATTTCCTATGCGAAAATCGGAGAAAAAGTCAACCAGGGAGATGAGTTGGGTATTATAAAATTTGGCTCGAGGGTTGATATCTTTCTGCCAACTGATGTTGAAATCAAAGTTTCACTGCACCAAAAAGTACGGGGTAATAAGTCCGTTATTGCAGAACTTTAACCATATTAAAACCCCGACAGGGTTTGTAACCCTGTCGGGGTTTATTTTTTAAGATTTCTTCGATACGGTTTAAGCAACTTTAATTTCTTTCCTCAGTTTATTCATCTTTTCATTTTTCGGAAGAATAACGGATAAAATGCCATCTTTATGGTATGCTTTTATTTTATTTCCGTCTACTTCTTCAGGTAATCTGAAGCACCTTTTAAATGAATTGTAATTGAATTCCTGCCTCATTATCTTGCCATCCTTTTCTGAATGTTGAGTTTCCTTTTTGGATGAAATGGTTAATAAATCATTATCAAGATTGATACTGAAATCATTCTTGTCCAGACCCGGAGCAGCTAATTCAATTTTATATTTATCATTTTCCTCAATGACATTTACAGCAGGTAAATTGTCAAAAGCATTGAACTTAAAATAGTCGGGTAAGATATTATCCCCGAAAAACTCGTCAACAATGCTTGGCCAGTAATTTGTGTGTCTTAATGTTGGTAACATGATTTTTTCTCCTATTTATTTTAGTTTAATATTTGATTTTAATTTCAAAAACTACATTTCAACTTCTGTACCACTTCATAAAACAGGAAAAAATGGCAGTAAAAAATAAAAAAACTGCCAGAATGACACTATTCCACTATTCCAACATTCCTTATTAGAAAAAAAATGTTAATTTAGTACTTAACATTCAAATTTTATCATTTTTACCAAGGGTAACACAAGTTGGCAGAAAAGTTTTCAGAATCAATTTGCAACTTGTAACTTTGCTTACGAGGCAGGTTATAACTAATAATTAAACCTGTTTTGTTCTGACTTGGCTAGGTTAGGAATTTTACAGAATGGCATGAAGGAAATTACAAAATACATTGTTATTGGGGTGGTAGTTATTGTACTGGGTCTGGTGTTGTGGTATTTTAAGAACATTATCGCTTATATCCTTATATCCGCTGTTCTATCATTGATAGGCCGTCCTCTTGTTGATTTTCTCAATAAACTAAAAGTCTGGAAAATTCATTTTCCAAGAATTTTAAGTGCTACAATTACCTTAATTGTGCTGTGGGGCCTTTTTATTACCTTTTTCGGTGTTTTCGTACCTCTAATTATCAACCAGGCCAACGAATTATCAACCATTGATGTTCAGGCTGTTGCAAATACACTGGAAGGTCCTCTGGCAAAATTGGAAACCTTTTTTCAGAAGCTAAACCTGGAAACGGGAGCGGCAACTTCTTTGGGAGAATATGTTTCAACAAAAATCATTTCTCTTTTAAACTTAACACTGCTATCCAATATCATTGGTTCAGCAGTTAGTTTTTTAGGAAACACATTTATAGCCCTTTTTGCCATTTCATTTATTACACTTTTTTTTCTAAAAGATGAAAGATTATTTGTCAATGGTGTTATTTTAATGGTGCCTGCTAAATACGAGGAAGGTGTTCACCATGTTCTTACTTCAATAAAGAGATTACTGATGCGCTATTTTATTGGCATCCTCTGTCAAATCACAGGAATCATTATTCTGATCACTACCGGATTAAGTATTGTTGGATTGGATTTTGACAACGCATTGGTTATTGGATTAATGATAGGGTTGCTAAATGTTGTTCCTTATCTTGGCCCTTATATCGGAGGTTTCCTGGGATTATTGCTTGGTGTGGCAAACAATCTTGACATGGAGTTTTATACTCAAATGTTACCCATGTTGAGTTATATGTTGATTGTTTTCGTTTCTGTTCAGGTAATTGATAATATTCTTTTCCAGCCGTTAATTTACGGAACATCGGTAATGGCTCACCCTTTGGAAATTTTCCTGGTTATTCTTATTGCCGGGAGCGTAGCTGGTATTATAGGAATTATCCTTGCTATTCCAACCTATACCGTTTTAAGGGT
>CAZEWS010000189.1:0-7470 GCA_964515985.1 uncultured Rikenellaceae bacterium
AAACCCTGCGCAGCAGGAGCAACGAAGTTGCTGTTTCACAGGGTAAACATATAACTTATTCTGTTTCATTTCCCTCTCAGAATTCTGATTTGTTACATATTATTTAACATATTTTAAAATTAGCAAATGTCACATAACTCATTAAATATAAATGAATTAAGGTAGTCTATCAGACCCTGATTCCAAAGAACGGGATATTTTGAGAGTATCTAATGTAGACTTAAAAATGTACCTTTGCTGGAATAAGAATAACTATTTGCTTTAGTTTTAGTGAATTATTCTAATTATTTATAGAGAACAAAATGCAAAAAAGGAATGTAATTATTATTGGAGCAGCCGGTAGAGACTTTCATAACTTTAATACCTACTACCGCGATAATGAATTATATAATGTAGTAGCTTTTACAGCAGCTCAAATTCCCGATATTGATGACAGGAAATATCCTTTTGAGCTTGCCGGTAAATTATACCCTGATGGAATACCCATTTATTCACAAAATAATCTTGCAGGATTAATAAAGGAGTATAATATTGATGATTGCTTATTTTCTTACAGTGATATAACCTATCAGAAAGTAATGTCGATAAGTGCTGTCGTTAATACAGCGGGTGCCAATTTTGTCTTATTGGGGCCGAAGGATACCATGCTGAAAAGCACAAAGCCACTAATTGCTGTTGGGGCTATTCGTACAGGTTGCGGTAAAAGCCAAACCTCCAGAAGAATTATTGAACTATTGATGGAAAAAGGTATAAAAGTAGTTGCTGTACGTCATCCCATGCCATATGGAAATTTAGTTGCACAAAAAGTACAAAGGTTTGCTGAGATATCTGATTTGGAAAAACATAAATGTACGATAGAGGAGATGGAGGAGTACGAACCTCATGTTGTCAGGGGAAATGTGATTTATTCAGGTGTGGATTATGAAGCAATACTCCGTGAGGCAGAAAAGGATACAAAAGGTTGTGATGTTATTTTATGGGATGGAGGGAACAATGATTTCCCGTTTTATAAGCCGGATCTGATGGTTACAGTTGTCGATCCGCACCGCGCAGGTCATGAATTGAAGTATTATCCAGGCGAAGTAACCCTCCGGTTAGCCGATGTTGTTGTAATTAATAAAATGGATAGCGCTGCTCCGGAAGACATTCAAACGGTAAGGGACAGCATTGAAAAAGTGGCTCCCGGTGCTACCGTTATCGACGGGGCCTCACCCATCAAAGTCGATAATCCTTCCGTCATAAAAGGGAAAAAAGTGTTGGTGGTTGAAGACGGGCCTACCCTAACTCACGGGGAAATGAAGATTGGCGCCGGAACCGTGGCAGCCCGGAAATTCGGCGCTTCCGAACTAATTGACCCAAGACCATTTATTGTTGGCAAATTAAAAGAAACATTTAAAATATATCCTGAAATTGGAACATTATTGCCTGCTATGGGATATGATAACCAACAATTGAAAGACCTGGAAACCACCATTAACCAAACCGATTGCGATAGCGTTATTATTGGTACACCGATTGACCTGAACAGGATTATTAATATCAGTAAACCAAACACCAGGGTGTATTATGATCTTCAGGAGATTGGTTATCCGAACCTGGAACAGGTTCTTGATGAGTTTATAAAAAAGCATAACCTGGTTTAAGGTAAATTTGCTCCGGCTTAGTTACTCGCTCCCACTGGCCACAATCACAATCCCGATAGGCTGTCATTAGGCTTCGCCGTCATAGGCTCGTCGCTATGCTCCTTGCGTCATTAGCTCAGGCTGCGCCTTCGCGTCATTCGATAGTCATTCACTCACTTCGTTCGTGTAATTTGCTCAGGCTTCGCCTTCGCGTAATTAGGTAGTTATTAGGTTGTTTTACTTTAACCTTTTATCTTTTGACTTTTATCTTTTGACTTGATTAGTCATTAGCTCCCTATCGCTCGTGTCATTGATTGTCATTCAGTTGTTTTTGTCTTTTCATCCTTCCCAATGCCCCTTGCCCTATACTCCAAGCTCTCTGCTCAATTACCGTTTACCGATTACTGATCAACGTTCACCTTTTTCTCCAAACCCTGCCTCGCCTCCGTATACTACGTCGGGCAGGCAGGTTCTCCCTTCCCTGCAAGCCTGCCTGCAGACCCTGGCAGGTTATTTCCAGCCGAATACAATTCGGCTCTACATCCGCACCTTTCACATTTATCTTTTCTTCATCACCCAGTCCCATTAGCCTCATCCTCCCAACCTTAGCCTTTGTTTCTTTTACCCACCCGGCCAGGTCTTCTGTCAATCAGAAATCTTTAACGTTTGAACGAACATAGTGAGTTAAAACCTCATGAGCAGCTGGTGCGTGCGCTATGCGGGTGCGGGCAATCAACAATCCGAAATTACTCGTTCCCACAATCTAACACACATGCCACTCATGAGGTTTTGCTGCGCAAAACGTTCGAAATCCGAAATCCGAAATTTTTCTCGCTTTCTCTCGGTCACCTCGTCATCCAAATACTCTGTTTTTAATCTTTTCCGTCTCTTCCTCAAATCCTGGTTTTCCCAGCAGGGCAAACATGTTTCTTTTATAAGCTTCAACTCCCGGTTGGTCGAAAGGATTGATCCCAAGGGTATACCCACTTAATGCACAAGCTTTTTCAAAGAAATAGATCAGTTGCCCCAGGAAGAATTCGTCCAGTTCAGGAATTTCAATACGGATATTCGGAACACCCCCATCTACATGTGCAATTTTCGTTCCCAGTTCTGCCATTTTATTGACTTCATCGATCCGTTTTCCTGACATGTAATTTAATTTATCCAGGTTCCCGCTGTCGGCTGGTATTCGTAATTCAGAATTGGGAGATAAAATGGATATTACGGTTTCAAAGATATTCCTTTTTCCTTCCTGGATGTATTGTCCCATTGAATGAAGATCGGTTGTAAAATTCACACTTGCCGGAAAAATACCCTTATTTTCCTTTCCTTCACTTTCGCCATAAAGTTGCTTCCACCATTCTGAAAAATAATGAAGTTTTGGTGAATAATTCACAAGGATCTCAATGGTTTTTCCTTTATTATACAATGCGTTCCGAATAGCTGCATAGATTGTTGCCGGGTTATCCTCAAATGAAACATTTTCACCGGTTAGTGATTGCATCACTCTTGCTCCTTCCAGCAACCGGTACACATCAAATCCTGCAATGGCTATTGGAAGTATTCCGACCGGAGTTAAAACCGAGTACCTTCCACCCACATCATCGGGTATAACAAAGGTTATGTATCCTTCGTTTTCAGCCAGTTCACGCAAGGCTCCGCGTTTGGCATCCGTGATAGCAATTATTTTTTTTTCTGTTTCAGTTTTCCCAATTTTGTTTTCCATGTGGTTTTTCAGGATCCGGAAAGCGATGGCCGGTTCGGTGGTTGTACCGGATTTTGATATGACAATTACCGCGTATGATTTTTTCTCTAAAATTTCCAGCAATTCTGTTATGTAATCTTCACTTAGGTTTTGTCCTGCATACAAAACAAACGGTTTGTGCCAGTCTTTTTTCAAGTGAGCAAAAGTATGGGAAAGCGCTTCGATTACAGCCTTTGCGCCTAAATATGAACCTCCGATACCTATCACTACCAAAACTTCAATTTCCTGTCGCAAATTGTTACTAAGTTTTTTAATCCTTTCCAGATCACTGGTGGAAATTGTTGAAGGAAGATCGAGCCATCCAAGGAAATCATTTCCTGAACCGGTTTTGTTGTGCAATGCTGAAATAAAAGTTTTCATTTGAGCCTTGTAGCCAGTGATTTCTTCCGTAGTGATAAACGGATGTACATGATCGATGTTAAGGCTTAGGTTTTTCATTTTAGGGTCTTTATAAATTTTGTTCTAATATGATAGAATAGTTGCTTGTTGCATGTTGCAAGTTACAGGTAAATTTTGAAAATAAGTGGAAATGAAACAAGCAACCCGTAACCCGTAACTTGCCTGCCCATCCTGCAGGTGGGTAACCTTTTATTATACCTGTTTAGTTCCGGCTCACTAAGATAAGGATTATCAGAAATACTCATTTTTTAAAAAAGTTACTCAAACAAGATTTTCGCTCAGAAGTTTTATTTCGACGGCAGGTGAAATATTTTCATATAAAATGTTATAAGCAGCTTCGGTAATGGGCAAATTTAATTTATAGGTTTTATTCATATCCGTGATGCATTTTGTAGCATAATAACCTTCAGCTACCATGTTCATTTCGAGAATGGCTGATTTTACGGAATATCCTTTCCCTATCATAGTTCCAAAGGCCCTGTTACGACTAAATTGAGAGTAAGCAGTCACCAGGAGATCTCCCAGATAAGCTGAGCTTTTTATGTCCCGGGTTATGGGATGTACGGCATCAACAACCCGTTTGATTTCCTGGATAGCATTTGAAATCAGTACGGCGAAAAAATTATCGCCATATCTCAGTCCGTGACAAACTCCGGCAACAATGGCAAAAATGTTCTTAAGAATGGCTGCATATTGGGTCCCATAGATATCATCTGAAAGGATGGTTTTTATATAAAAGGTTCGCATGAATTCAGCAATAATTTTTGCATGTTGAATATCCTGTGAAGCAATAGTCAGATAAGACAGCCGTTCCAACGCAACTTCTTCAGAATGACACGGACCTGTAAGAACTACAAAATTATTCAGAGGAACATTATATTTCCGGTTAAAGAAATCGCCAATGATCAGATTATCTTCCGGAATAATTCCCTTTATGGCTGAAACGACAATTTTATTCGTAATATCAACATTTAATTTTTCTGTTGCCTCTTTCAGGAAAGGAGCTGGTATTGCAAAGATTAAAATACCGGATTGGGCAATTGTTTCATTAATATCATCAAAAAGGGATAGTTTGTCAACATCCAGGTTGATTGAGCTTAAATAATTTGGATTATGGTGGTGAGTTTTTATGTGTTGGATATTTTCCTTTTTCCTCAAATACCAGTTCAATCCATCTACGTTTTCCAATAATATTTTAACGATGGCTGTTGCCCAACTGCCACCGCCTAATACAGCGATTTGAGAGTGGTTCTTCATAAGATGAAAGACAAAAGTTTACCCTGTGAAATAGTGGCGGAGCCACTGCTGCGAAGCAGCATTTAACCGGGGCAAAAGTAAAAAGTGAAACTTGAAACTTCAAACCCTTAAACCATTAACATATAACAATTAACAAACCAGCCTGCCGGCTGGCAGGTAACTTTTAACTATCTTTTATGAATCCCTCCGGCACTTGAAGAACTTAAATGTTTGATTTTCGGATCGCCCCGGTAATAAATATCACCGGCACTGCTGGCAGTTGCACTTAATTCCTCCGTGACATAAATTTTCGCATTTCCCGCACTGGAAACCCTTATTTTACATGTTTTTGCCTCAAGCTCATATGCATTCAGATCGCCTGCACTGTTTAGGCTGACATCGAAATAATCTGTGCTTCCCGATAGGTCAGCATCACCTGAACTGCTGATAGACAGTTCGATTCGTTTAGCTTCGACATCGAGTGACAGATCACCGGCACTGCTCAGGGAAATCGTCAGATCACTGGTATTAATCTTGTTTTGTCCCTTGACATCGCCGGCACTGGAGATGCGTATGCTGTTAAGTTTTTTAATCGTAACGTAAACTTTTTCAGATTTTGCTCTTCTTATGTTGACTTCAGAAAAAATATGTAAAATGCCATTTCTGACTTCGGTTTCGATAACATCATGCAGGTTTTCGTCGGCAACAACTTTTACCTTTTCTGAATTTCCCTGCTTAAGGTAAACATCGATACCTGAACTTACTTTAAGGCCGTTAAATCCGGAAATATCCCGTTCTTCGGTGACTACTGGACCCTCACCGTAAATGGTCTTATCCCAAAAGTCAATGTAACATCCGGAAAGGATAAGTATCACAAATGTTAGTAAGATTAGACTGTGCTTTGCTTTCATTACTGTAATATTTTTATAATTATTCTACACCTGGCCCGTCCCATCGGGATTCATCATTAAACATTCTAAATTCTACATTTAATTTCTGGCTTTGTTTCCATCCCGAGCACTCGTAACCCGCAACCCGTGACTCGGTTAATTAGCAAAGTTAGTTTTTTAATTAATTAATCAGTACGAAAAAGTAGTTATAGTCATGCAGTTTAACCGGTTGCCAATTTCGTAGAATGATTTGCCTGCCAAAGGCATACATTATGGGATAATAATGAAATTCCTGATTTAGCGTCTGAATAATTGCGCCGTAAGTAACGCTACACTCTTGAGCAGCAATGGCAGTTTCGGCGCTTATTTAGGTATTATCTGTTTCTACAATAATCGAACCTCTCCGATCTTAGATTAGAAAATAATTGTTTATTTTTCCCCGACTTTTCAAACCTTCTAGCATCTACTTTCGAAGGGATGTCTATGGCACAGACCTGGAAGAGTTGCTCCAAAACATCGACCCCGGAGGGGTCGGATTATTGTAGAAAAAGAAACGTATAAATAAAATACCAGTACAACTACCATTGCTCATCAGGGAGAAACCATTTACTCACTGCGTTCGTGAGAACAGTTACTCTCCGCCGGTCGGCGGAACGTGCTTAGTTCGTTTAGTTCATGGACCGGAACAGGAAAAATATCATTTATACTACCGTAACTTACTGATGTTCCAACCCTGTTGGGGAATTTGCTTTTTGCTATACGTCCATAATATCATTAGCTGATGTACGTCCTGTACTCTAATAAACAGCCTGCACAGGGGGATATCAATTATTTGTCTGTGTTCTTCAAAGTACGCCTTTTATATAACTTCCATTGTGAAAGTTATTTTTTGGGATAGAAAAGCCCCTTTTGAGGGACTGATTAGTTACTGTTTTCTTATATAATTTTTTATGTTAGCATCTATTTCAGGGTTTAAGGATTACCTTTATACACCCGTCGTCTTTTTTATCGAATAGCTTATATGCTTTTGCTCCCTCTTTCAATGGGTGTTGGTGTGTAATTATTTTATCAAGTTCCAATCTTTTTTTTGCAGCAAATGTTATTAACCGTTCGATGTAGTTTCTGGCAGGACATCTTCCAATCTTAAAGGTAATATTTTTATTGTATGCATCAACCGGGGAAAAAGAGAATTCGTTTTTTGTGTAAACTCCAACGGTTGAAATAATGCCACCAGGCCGTACCAGTTGGAAAGCCAGTTTGCCTGCACTATTGTTCCCAACAGCTTCAAGGACGGCATCTGCACCAACGCTGTTCGTTACCTCCAATATTTTATAAACCGGGTTTTCGTCGTAAAGGTGCACCGGAATTGCAGCATATTTCCGGGCAAACGATAACCTGTTTTCAATTGAATCGATAGCATAGATTTGAACAGCCCCAAGTAATTTCGCACCGATAATTGCCATTAATCCGACAGGTCCGCAACCAAGAACTACGTAAATTCCTTCTGACTTTATTTCTGCCATATCAGCACAAAAAATCCCGTGGGAAAAATATCTCC
>CAZEWS010000190.1:0-7469 GCA_964515985.1 uncultured Rikenellaceae bacterium
TACCCCGTGAAATAATGCTTCGCATTAAATCTACGATTTATTTCACGGGGCAGGTGCCTTCCCACGACCTGTTCGTGAAGTTTGGTTTCCACTTCGTTCCAACCAAAAAGCGTTCGGGTTTCGGGTTCATTTATACTTCATCATTCATCTTCAATCCTTCCATAACTACCACTGTTTTAGGTTCCAAGTTACAAGTTGCAGGTTTACTTCGTAATTCGATATTCGACATTCTTTATTCGTTATTCTCCAAGTCACACAGTCTCTCAGTCTCCCTGTTAATCCTATGCACCTTACGCTCCGTGTCCCGCGCCTTGCTCTCTCTGCCTACTGCGTAGTGCCTACTTATTCCTGCCTTCAGCTACTGTCACCTCAATCTTAATCTTAACCTCATCTTTCGAGTTTTCTACCTACTGCTTACTACGTACTGCATACTGGATCTGCCTCTTGCTACTGCCATGGCTACCGTTACTACTCATTGCTCTATGAATTTGCTGTAGGCTACTTACGCCGAAAGCAACGATTCATTCATGATCAGCTTATGGCAGTTTCTCCCAAATGGATGCCTTCGGCAGGTGCTTTTGCTGACAGATTGCGTTTTCTACAATAATCTTACCTCTCCGGGGTAATTGCTCTTGTATACTTTTTTTATCTTTTGTCATTCTTTTCCTTATCACCCATTACCCATTACTCATATTATGTGTCACTGCTTTTTACTATTCATTATTCGGTGTTGGATATTCGATATTTCCTTTTGTCTTTTATCTTTATTCCCCTTATCATATGTCTTTTTCCTAAAGGTCCCGGAATGAGCGAAACATCCAGACCGGTTTCCTGCAAGGTTCTTCTAACTTTTCCTTTTGCTGTATATGTAACGAATACAGCATTGGTGTTCATTGTTTTGTAAATTTTCCTAAAAATTTCCGGAGTCCACATCTCAGGTTGTTTATCCGGTCCAAAGGCATCGTAATAAACAATATCGAACATTCCGGTAATGTGATGGTGCTTAATATCTGCCTGAATCTTGAATAAAGTAAATGTATGGCTTAGATTAACTTTCTTTCCCCAGGGTGAATTGTGAAGCTTCCGGAATATCCGGCCGCCTGTGGGGTTTTGAAGTATTTCCGGATAATTCAATTCCTTTATGATTGAGCTGTTTAATGGGTAGTTGTCGATTGTTTGAAAGTATATTCTTTTACCGGTTTTTTTGGATTCAAAATAAGTTAATAAAACATTCAAACCGGTTCCAAATCCAATTTCAAGGATGTTCAATGAGTTTTTATTACAGTGATAAAATCCTTCCTGAATGAAAACATGTCTGGATTCCTGAATTGCTCCGTGGATTGAATGGTAATGTTCGCTGAGTTCGGGTACATATAGAGTATGTGAACCGTCAGCAGTTTTAATGATCTCTAGCTTCATTCAATCATCCTTTAAATTAGTCCGCTGTTGCCTTTCAGTCCGGCAGGCCGGACGTATTCATTTGCCAGTTATTTTTTTCCAGCCGTTGAAACGGCTGTCTATTATATTTTAATCCGGCAAGCCGGATATTGTATACTTATTTATGTCCCGTTAGGGACTAAAGGAAAATAGGCAGCCACTTCAGTGGCTGTAACAAATCGCATAAATAACATATACAGCCCGTCAGGGCTTGAAAGGAAATAAATCACCAGGATATTTTGAATCTGAAAAATTTATTAAGCCGAAAAACAACAGATCGTTAAGTCCTTCATTTTTGAAATCAAAAGCAATTCCTGTTTCTGTACGTCTCGGGCTCCCTTTCATCTGAGGCAGCGTATATCTCGGGTATTTCCATGTCTGAAATAATTTCGGTTCATCCGACTAATGCGTAGGTTTGTGATATTTTAATATTATGGATATCTCTATAAGTCAAATTCAACCATGAAGGTCACACCAAGCTGATTTATATACCTGAATTGCCAGTAGGGCATTCATTTTTATAGAAGAATAGATTATAGTTTTATGTATTCCCTGTAGGGGATTAATATTTAAGATTGTTAAACAAAATTGGCTAAATTAAACTATGTTCACAAATCGATAATTTATCAATCGTCTACAACGAAAATATTCTGTGTGGCTACATTAGGCTACAATAGTATAACCGCTACGCGGTATTTTTCTTTTTAGTATCTATTCGCTGAAAAGCCAAAACAATACATTTCCCGGATGAACAAAAATTTATTATTTAATTATCTCGAACTCACGATAAATTATTTTTTAGAAATATTGGTGGTTTATATTTAAAACCCGAACATTCGTGGGAGCCATAAACTTAATTCAGGTACGTATGTAATCAATAACAAAACAAAAATCATTGCAATAAACAACGGCAGCAAAGGTTTGACAACTTGACCAATTCCAACATCGGCCACACTGCATCCGATAAACAACAGCGATCCTACGGGTGGCGTACATAGCCCCACACTTAAATTCAGCACCATGATAATTCCGAAATGTATCGGGTCCAGACCCAGTTGGGTGGTAACAATCGGAAGAAAAATAGGCGTAAAGATCAATACCGCAGGGGTCATATCCATAAAAACTCCTACCAGTAACAGAATGATATTAATGACTAAAAGTATTACAATGGGGTTATCACTAACAGAAAGAAGACTGGCACTTACCTCCTGGGGAATATTTTCATAGGAAAGAACCCAGGATAATCCCATTGAGGTTCCAACCAGAAGCATAACAATGGCTGTTGTACCAACCGTTTTAAGTATAATATCGGGTAAATCTCTTAAACTTATTTCTTTATAGATCATTGCCAGAATAAATGTATAGAGAACAGCCACAGCAGATGCTTCTGTGGCCGTGAAAATACCGGCAAGAATTCCACCAATTACAATCACCAGCAATAAAAGGCTGGGAATCGCCTCTAAAAATTTTATAAGGCTTTCTTTAAGACCTGCTTTTTCTCCAACAGGGTAATTTTTCCGGTATGCGAATGCTGCGGCAACACCCATCAGTGCCAAGCCGGTTAAAATTCCAGGGACGTAACCTGCAATAAAAAGGGCTGCTATTGATACCCCACCACTGGCAAGTGAATAAACAATCAGGATATTGCTCGGAGGGATGGTTAACCCTGTTGTAGCTGAGGTGATATTAACCGATGCACTGAAAGCTTTATCATAACCTTCCTTTACCATTCTGGGATGCATGAAACCTCCAATCGCTGAAGCTGATGCTGCTGCTGAACCTGAAATAGCGCCGAACAGCATATTTGCCATGATGTTAACAAATGCAAGACCTCCCGGAAGTCGTCCTACCAAAACCTTGGCAAAGTCAATCAGGCGGATGGCAATCCCCCCCCTGTTCATTAACTGGCCGGCAAAGATAAAAAAAGGGTATAGCAAGTAAAGCAAAACTGTCGAGGGCAGTGGCTATTCGTTGTGAAAGGGTGGTAAAAGACGGGATCACGTCAATACTGATAACCATCGTCAGGATGGCTGATAATCCGATACTGTAAGCAATCGGTACACCAATGGCAAGTAAGATAACAAAACTAACAACCAGTATGAGGATATCTAAATATTCCATATGATGAAAAGAAATGCCTAAAATGTAAAATGCCTAAAAAAGAAATGCTTAGTAGTTCGTTTTTGAAATAACATATCAATTAAAAAAAACTGCACTAAATTCCATATTTAAAATTTTATTTTAAACCAGTTTGAAAATTTCGGATTTCGAAAATTGTGATTTACCTGCCCCGTGAAATAAATCGTAGATTTAATGCGAAGCATTATTTCACGGGGTAAAATATTTGTTATTTGAAATTTAGGATTTCATTATTTAGTTTAGTAAACGCAAAGAATTTGTAAACAGGCTCTGTTTATTAATCGTTGGATAATTTGGTAAAAGAGATCAGAGTATTACTAATGGAATAATAGATAACAAAAATCCCGGTTATTGGCAGAACAAGATAAACATAGCCTAAAGGGATTTGCAGGGCTGCTGATATCTGTCCGAGATAAAACCGGGTAAATACAAGCCAGGTTCCTCCGATAACAAATACAGTAAGGGCAAACATGCCTACCAGAATATTAATAACCATATCGAGATATTTTCTTTTTGAGGGTTTGAGTTTGCCTGGCAACAGATCTATTGCCAGGTGTAACTTTGTTCCGGTTCCCCAGGCAGCACCCAGCAAACCAACCCATATTAAAAGAAACCCGGCCAGTTCATCCGTAAACGGACTGGGTGATCGCAACAAATACCGGCTTGCCACCTGCCAGAGAACATCCAGAACCAGAGTGCTCATTGCAACGATCAATAAAATTTCCATGAACTTATCTACGGCCTTTCTTATTTGCATACAATTTCAATTTATCAGGAATATTTCCATTAGTAACCAATCAGTTTTCAAATGTCATTTCAGGTTAACTGTTATAAGTTATACGTTTCAACATATAACCCATAACAAATAACTTTTAACTTATAACATATAACAATGTATAACATTTCGTTTCTTTTCCCTTACCCCCCATTAATTATTTACTCCTTTTATTATATTTTACTATTTAACCGCCTGTATTCTTTTGATGTATGTATATAGTTCTTTTTCAGAAACGTATTCATCATACATTGTTTGAACTTTTTCGGAAAAGGGTTTCTTATCCGGATAAAGTAATTTAACACCAGCCTTTTGAACTTCTTCCAATGCTTCTTTCACCGATTCTTCCCAGAATTTCCGTTGTTCGATTATCGATTCATCCGCAGCCTCCTGTAACCATTTCTTTTCCTGGTCGTTTAACTTCCTCCAGGTATGAGTACTGATTAGTAATACATCGGGAACAGATGTATGTTCATTCAATGAATAAAATTTACATACTTCATAATGATGGGAGAGATAGAAACTGGGAGGGTTATTTTCAGCGCCATCTACCACACCACCCTGTAGAGCCGTATAGAGTTCGCCCCAG
Organism: uncultured Rikenellaceae bacterium; assembly: GCA_964515985.1. Lineage (GTDB taxonomy): Bacteria > Bacteroidota > Bacteroidia > Bacteroidales > VadinHA17 > CAZEWS01. Next base: position 4,941 of record CAZEWS010000190.1, read on the forward strand.
GAGATGGGTGTGGGAGAACCACCAAAGCTTTTTATCATATTCACAGCAGTATTACTTTTCATAACCCTGATCTTCAATCCTTTCAGGTCGTCAGGTGTTTGAATTGGTTTTTCTTTGGTGTAAAAGCTCCTGCTGCCTGCATCGTAGAAGCACAATCCCCGGAGCCAAAATTTTTCGCCTTCCAACAGCAAATCTTTTCCTATTTCCCCGTCAAGGACCTTATGTGCATGTTCACTGTTCCGGAAAATATACGGAAGGCCCAATACCCGGTAATTAGGAGCAAATCCTTCCATGACGGCAGCGGAAACTTTGGTAATGTCGAGGCTTCCGATTTGAAGCAGCTCAACGCATGTCCTTTCCGGTCCAAGCTGTCCGCTGGGATAGATCTGGATCTTCATTTCCCCGCCTGACTTTTCCGTTAATCGATCAGCCATATAAACCATTCCTTTATGAACAGGGTGATTGGCGTCCAGACCATGTGCCAATTTCAGAACCCGGGTTTTATCACTTTGTTTACAGGAGCTTACATAAATGAGAGAGAGAAAAAGAAAAAAAAGAAAATATACTTTTGTCTTGAAGATTGTGTTAATAGCTTTATCTTTCATAGATCCGGTTAAAGCAAACAAATTTAGAATTTAAAATAGTTTTTTGCATTATAATAGCATATATCTTTAATCATTTTGCCAAGGAGACTTATATCTCCGGGTAATTCACCCTTTTCCATGTCGGTGCCGACCAGGTTACATAAAATGCGTCTGAAATATTCATGCCTTGGGAAAGACAAAAAACTCCTGGAGTCGGTCAGCATCCCAATAAACCTGCTCAACAACCCCATATTTGAGAGAGTGTTTAATTGTTTTTCAATGCCATCTTTCTGATCAAGAAACCACCAGCCTGAACCAAACTGCATTTTACCCGGTATTGAGCCATCCTGGAAATTGCCGGTCATGGTAGCTACCAGTTCGTTATCCCTGGGATTCAGGTTGTATATTATGGTTTTGGTAAGTTTTTCCTGACATGCCAGCCTGTCAAGAAATTTGCCCATGGTTTTGCCTGTCGTATTATCTCCGATTGAGTCGTATCCTGTATCCGGTCCAAGTTTTTTCATCATCAGGCTATTGCTGTTTCGCAAGGCACCATAGTGAAATTGATGAGTCCAGCCTTTTTCATGATCCATAATTCCAAATTCGACCAACATAGCGGATTTAAATTTCAAAATCTCCTGTTGGGTAAGATCCTTTCCCGATCTGATTGTATTAAACAAAGCAGATATCCCGGATGCGGTATAGTCTTCGGCATAAAATGTTTCTATTCCATGATCCGAAAGCCGGCAACCCATATCTTCGAAATAATCATGCCTTTTACGGATAGCGTCAATTAAATCATTGAAAGATGAAATGTTTATGTTCGATGCCTCTTCAAGCCGGTTCAGGTATTGATTATAAGCTTTGGTATTTTCGACCCGCATTGACTTGTCAGGCCTGAATGCCGGCAGGACTTTTATTTCAAAACCATCTTCCTTTACTTGTTTATGAAATTCCAATGAATCGACAGGATCGTCGGTAGTACATAATATTTCCACCTTCATTTTACGCAGAAGATTTCGAGTGCTGAAATCTTTGCTTTGAAGCATTCCTGAACAACGATCAAATATTTCCCGGGAAGTTTCAGGTGATAACAATTTTGTAATACCAAAGTACCTTTTTAACTCAAGGTGTGTCCAGTGGTAGAGCGGATTCCGTAATGTATAGGGAACGGTTTCAGCCCATTTTTCAAATTTCTCATAATCACCGGCGGTACCGGTACAATATTGCTCGGGAATTCCGTTGGCTCGCATGGCTCTCCATTTATAGTGATCGCCGTCGAGCCAAATTTGTGTAAGGTTTTCAAATTGCCTGTTCCCGGCAATTTCTGCAGGGTTTAAATGACAATGATAATCGATGATTGGCAAATCTCTGGCAAACTCAAAAAAAAGTTGCCGGGCAGTTTGGTTTTGAAGTAGGAAATTTTCGTCGGGAAATATTTTCATGGTAAAATATGTAGATATAATATGAGAGTTCTTAAATTCTAATTAAATTGATGCTTAAATTTCAATAGAAAGGAGTCACATCTACCACCATCATTCCTGCTCTTTTGGCAGCTTCAATTCCACGTTCACCATCTTCAAACACCTGACAATATTCGGGTTTAACTTGCATTAATTGTGCACATTTTAAAAAAGTATCCGGTTCCGGTTTATGAAACTCAACATCTTCAGCAGTGACAATGACGTCGAAATAGGATCGGAGTTTTATTTGCTTCAGAGATTGGGATACACTTACCTTGCTTGCTCCCGAACCTATCGACATGGGAAGCTTACCATAATATTTATGCACCAGATTAACTACCGGTTTAATGGGTTTAATGCGTTTATAATTCTTTAAGAATTCTTCCTGCTTCCTATTGGCAAATTCCGACGGATCGATAAAATTTTTCATACCGGTTTTTTCAAATAAAATCGGTGCAATTTTATAGGATGGCAGACCTGCC
>CAZEWS010000191.1:0-7424 GCA_964515985.1 uncultured Rikenellaceae bacterium
TTATGTGATCAACGATTATTTTGATACCAAGACCGATATTCTGAACCGCCCCGGAACGGTTGTTGTAGGGAAAACTATTCGGAGAAGAGATGCCATAATCCTTCATACCGTATTTAATATTTTGGGTGTAGGACTGGGTTTTTTCATCGCCTGGAAGATCAATATGTTCTTTTTAAGTCTTATTTTTATCCTTGTAGCAGGCCTGCTCTGGTTCTACTCAACTACTTACAAACGGCAATTTTTAACAGGGAACCTGGTTGTAGCTATACTAACCGGACTGGTTCCGTTTATGGTTATTTTATTCGAAATACCACTTTTAAACCAAGCTTATGGACCCATCTTAATTCAAACCGATGCCAGTTTCGGTATTTTGGTTGCCTGGGTGGGTGGTTTTTCTTTTTTTGCTTTTCTTACCACTCTTACAAGGGAGATTATTAAAGACATGGAAGACTTTGAAGGGGACCGTGCATATGGCAGAAAAACCATACCGGTTGTTATCGGACTGAATAACACTAAGTTTGTAATTGTCTTATTAACTTTTGTTATTATTGCTTGTCTTGTTTTGGTTTATGTAAAGTATTTGACCGACCTTATAACCCTCATCTATCTGATGATTACCCTGATTCTTCCTTATTTGTTTATTATATTTAGAATAATGAAAGCTGATTCAGGGAGAGACTACCACTTTGCCAGTTCTTTATACAAATTAACCATGCTTTCAGGTATTTTGTATTCCCTTGTAGCTGATTTTATCATTAACAAAACATTCTGAAAAAGAAGCTTTGTTCCCTTTGGAAAATATTAATACGAAGAAAGTGATCCTGGCATCCCGGTCGCCAAGAAGGCAATATTTGCTAAAAGGTCTTGGGATTGAATTTGAAGTTTGGGTAAAAAATGATGTAGATGAGCAATACCCCTCGCATCTTTCTTGTGAAGAGATCCCTGTTTTTCTGGCAAGGCGAAAGGCACAAACTTTTACAGATAAATTAAAAAACAATCATCTTCTGATAACCGCCGATACGATTGTTTGGGGTGAAGAACAGGTACTTGATAAGCCGAAAGATTTTCATGATGCCAGGGAAATTTTAAATAAACTATCAGGGGAAAAACATATGGTTATTACAGGAGTATGTATAAAAACATTGGAAAAAGAAGTTGCGTTTTTTGCCAGCACCGATGTCTATTTCTCAAACCTTACCAATCAGGAGATAGAATATTACCTGGACAAGTACAAACCATATGACAAAGCCGGGGCTTATGGAATCCAGGAATGGATAGGTTATATTGGAATTGAAAAGATTGAGGGATCTTATTTTAATGTGATGGGATTGCCGATCCAGCGGTTGTATTCTGAATTAAAGAAGTTCTAAAATTGGGAAATGCCTAAAGTTCTGCTCCGGATAAACGGCAGGGGGAATGCCTGGCCTGTCCCACTGGGTCAGGAACATCCTTTTTATTCTCCAAACCTTTGGGAGGATTATGCCAATGCCTCTTTTTCAATTATTAGTGTTGAAGGGAGTTCCATTGCAAGAAAAACAATCAAATGGGAAGTACTGATTGATGCAGGTCATGGCGTAGTCCCTTTTCTTTTGAAGCATAACAACAGGATACCGGAAGCTATTGTGCTTACCCATCCGCATTTCGACCATATCCTGGGAATTGACTGGATAGTTCAAAGTTATTACCGGTTTAACCATAAAAAAGCTTATCCTGTCTATGCAACCAAACCATGTTGGAACGCAGTTTTACGTACATTACCTCATTTGGAGAGATTAGTAGATTTTATTGAACTTCGACAAGGAGTTGAGACCAAAATTGAGGGTATTGCCGGACTGAAAATTATTTCTTACCCGGTGTATCACGGGGAACATGCACCCGGTGCCAGTATTCTATGTTTTCGGGTTACAACAAGTTCGGGAAAAACAGGGAAAGCCGTTTTCTCAGGTGATCTTCTCCTGCCCCTGCTAAGAAATAAAGATTATGCCTGTTTAACAAATGCGGATTATCTTATTGCAGATGCAAACAACCGATTCCCGTATCCACGAACCAATCACTGGAGTATTACAGATTCGCCAAAGATAACCACTGAGACAGATTTTTTCAATACCTGGAAAGCCGGTCTGAGTCCGGTAAACCTGATAACTCCCCATATTCATATGGATGAAAGAATTGAAAATGGAACCTATTTTTCAGATTTCCTGGAAGAACAAGAAAAAGAATTCAACTTACCATCTAATGTATTTGAATTAGTTAAACACATCAAACCCCAAAATACTTTATTAGTCCATTATAACGGATGGGAAGATAAAAAATATTACAACCAGAAAATCCTCAACGAAATTCAACTTGAAAAATGGATAACAGAGGAGGCGGTTAAAAAAAATATTCCAACCAGGTTTATTGTGCCAAAAGTAGGCGAGACCTTTCTGTTTACTTAATTCAAAGTGCTATGTTAGACCTGCCAGTGTCTGTCCCGGAAGGGATGCCTTTGGCAAGAGACTTGGCAGAGTCGGTATTAAAAATAGAAGCTAAGGCTGAGGAAGATAATAGACAAAAGTAAAAAGATAAAAGTAGAAAGTGAACGTTTAACTGAAGTGAAGCAAAAATTAAACCTCACGCCTGTCCCGTTTTTTCGGGGAGCAGGTCTGGGGAGACCCTAAGGGTTTTGAAAAGCCGCTAAGCGGATTACTCGCTCCCTCCTCCCTTCGCTCAATCCCGTTCGTGAGGTTTGGCTCCGCCAAACGTTACTCGCTCCCATTTACCCTTTGAAATACTGCTCCGCAGTAGTGGCTCCGCCATTATTTCACAGGGTGAACCCCGTGAAATCAGGCGTAGCCTGAGTTGCGTATGCAGCTATTTCACCCCGTAGGATGATTTTTAATTTATACAACAGGGTAAACGTGGCAGGCCGGGAACCGAGAACCCTGAACCTTGAGTGTAGAGTCGAATTGTATTCGGTTGGAACCAGAAACCAGGAACCCGTAACCCGAATCATTCATTCAAAATGGAAGGACAGGATCAATAAGTTTGACTTCAGAATATCAATGGCATTTACAAACCCGGGATGACCTGAAGCCGGATCATGTACCAATACATCCCTCAATCCAACTGCCAGTTTTAATTCTGTTGTAAATTTAAAATACTTCAGATAAAAATCAATCCCAAAACCAATTTCATAATACAGGTCCGACCTTTTTAGCCTCACATATCTATTCTTTTCTTCATCATAATCTTTACGGGCGGCAAGATCAATCCTGTAATTACCTCCACCAATCAAAAAGGGTCTGAAATTATTTATCCTCTTAGATTTATATTTGACCAATAACGGAAATTCAAGGAAAGACGATTCAATCTTTTGGTTATCATCATAGAGAATCTTGTTCTTATGATAAAGTAAATTACGCTGCCCAAAAGAAATGCCGGGTAAAAAACGGAGGTCAAAATACTTTGCAAGTTTAAGATTGGATACAATCCCAATATTAAAACCGGGGTGAAGCTGGCTTACATCCGCATATAATGAATCTTGCTGATATTTTTCGGAATGATAAACCGTAAAATCCATTGTATTTAAACCAATGGTAAACCCGAAATGAAGCGGCTTTTTATCGTAAGCAGGATCATTCTTCGGTTTTTGCTTTTGCGAAAAAACCACAAGGGGTAAACAGGTTAATATCAGAATCAGTAATCGTTTCAAATTGCCTGAAACAGGTTTATTAAAGATGTGAAGCACATGGAATAACCTATTTTATAAACAGAATATCTGTAAATATAGTATTTCTGCTATTTAAAAAGAATTACAATAAAGGAGAGATAGTTAAGGTCATTATATCTCAGTGAATAACAACCATAATTTATTTCGAACTCATGTAAATTTGTGCTATAAGTCTCAGAGTGGATCAAATATCCCGAAGGAGGTTTAGCTTCTAACCTTCAATATATTTTTCAATAGCCTGGTCATATTCCTTTTTCAAGTCACAAATAAACCCAAATGAAATATCATCGACCCGGCAATCACCTTTTGTTACATGTCCCAGGGTAAAGAACGGCATATCCTGCTTCAGCATAAAATCGATAAAATCTGTTTCCCTTGAAGGCGCAACGGTCACGATCACCCTGCTTTGGGCTTCGCCAAAAAGGAATGCATCTTTTCTGATTTCAGCATCGGTGGTAATATCAAATCCAAGGCATCTGGGCATACCTGATTCAAGCAAGGTTATGAATAATCCTCCCTCCGAAATATCATGAGCCGAACGAACAAGACTGAACTGGATTAAATCCGTAACCACCTTATGTACTTTATATTCAAAATCAAGATTAAAATGAGGTGGTGGGGATTCCTTAATACCATGATATGAAACAAGATACTCTGAAGAGGAAATATCATTCTGTGACCTGCCAATAAGAAATATCATATTGCCCTTATTTTTAAACGACATGGTCATGTGGTTATTCTTTTCCTTTAATAATCCCAGCATCCCGATGGTTGGGGTCGGGAATACAGGTTCCACCTTACCGTCGATTGATGCCTGGTTATAAAAACTCACATTCCCTCCGGTTACCGGTGTTCCGAATTTTCTACAAGCCTTACCCATGCCCTTTACAGCTTCAACAAACTGCCAAAAAACCTCAGGGTTATAAGGGTTGCCAAAATTGAGGCAGTTCGTGATGGCTACCGGTTCTCCGCCCGAACAAACGATATTTCTTGCTGCCTCGGCTACCGCAATCTGGGTTCCCTTATTCGGATCAGCCATAACATACCGGGAATTACAATCAACCGTAAGAGCCAGGGCGATCCGCGTACCTTTAATGTTTACCAATCCGGTATCCGACGGAAAATTAGTTGACAAATTATTAGTACGAACCATGGTATCATATTGCTCATATACCCATCGTTTCGAAGCAATATTAGGATTCCGGATAAGTGCAAGGGCAACCTTTTTCAAATCATCAGGTTCAGGCACGCTGTCGATCGAAAATTTTTTATATTCATTATAATATGCCGGCTTCTTGTACACTCTTTCATATACGGGAGCACCGCCACCTAAAACCAAAGAAGAGGCAGGGACATCAGCAACCAGTCTATCATTCATATAAAAATACAAACGGTCTTCTGCAATTACTTCACCAATAATGACACAGTTGATATCCCACTTATCAAAAACCTTTTCAACGATTTTTTCCTTGCCTTTTTTAACCACCACCAGCATTCTCTCCTGCGACTCGGATAAAAGGATCTCGAACGGTTCAATATTATGTTGCCGTAGCGGCACCTTATCCAGGTTGATTTTCATTCCATGTTCTCCTTTGGCTGACATCTCGGATGTTGAACAAATAATTCCGGCTGCCCCCATATCCTGCATGCCGACTACGGCACCCGTTTGGTTTAACTCCAAAGTGGCTTCAAGCAAAAGTTTTTCCTGAAAAGGGTCCCCAACCTGGATCGATGGTATATCATCTGCTGAATCTTCCGTAATATCAGCCGATGCAAAGGTTGCTCCATGGATACCGTCCTTTCCTGTTGAAGATCCGACAATATAAACCGGGTTCCCCACTCCCTTCGCCACAGCCGAAATAAGCTCATCCTTTTTCATGATACCCACTGACATGGCATTCACAAGAGGATTGGTATTGTAACTATTTTCAAAATAAACTTCACCACCAACCACAGGCACACCAAATGAATTACCATAGTCCCCGATGCCTTTCACCACACCTTTTATTAACCATTTGGTCCGGTCAAGGTTTATATCTCCAAATCTTAAAGAATTTAACTGTGCTACGGGTCTGGCACCGGTTGTAAAAATATCGCGGTTTATCCCGCCTACACCCGTTGCTGCACCCTGGTAGGGCTCAATGGCACAAGGATGATTATGCGACTCGATTTTAAAAGCACAAGCCAATCCATTTCCAATATCCACCAAACCGGCATTTTCCTCTCCTGCTTCAGCAAGCAGATATTTCCCTTTGCGGGGAAGGGTCTTTAACCACTTAATGGAGTTTTTATACGAGGCATGTTCTGACCACATTACAGAATAAATGCTCAATTCAGTAAAATTCGGGGTCCTGCCCAGGATTTCATTTATCTTTTCAAACTCCTGCGGCCCAAGTCCCAATTGTTCAGCGGTTTCAAGGGTTACCTTTATCTCTGACATATCAACGGGTTGTTGAAGTTATTAATCAAAGCAAATATAATTAACAAAAAATTCATAGCCTTATTTAACAACAGATTTTTTGTCAAATTTACTCGTACCCCTCATGCCTCGACTTCAGAGGCTGTGTGAAAACGTATTTCCAAATAAATTTTCACACAGCCTCTTCAGTTTGGGGTACGAGTTATCGACACTAGAAAGTCCTCAAACTAAACAAACTTCAATGGACCAGAAAAAATTGACCTCGGTGAGGTCACATTTTTGTAGAATAATTATGCAAAGCAGATTACCTGTCCTTCCTTTTTTATATTTTTGCAAACTACCTTTTACATTAACCCATGAAAAAAATCGCTATGGTTACCGGTGCAACATCCGGTATTGGAAAAGCAACCGCCCTTAAGTTGGCTGAAAATCATTTTGACCTCATTGTAACAGGAAGGCGAAAAAAACACCTTGATTCTTTGAAAGATCAAATTTTAAAAAAGTACAGTGTACAAGTGTTGGTATTGAATTTTGATGTAAGAAACAGGGAGGAAGTAAACCAGGCTATCTATAACCTTACTGAGGATTGGAAAAAAATAAATATCCTGGTTAACAATGCCGGTCTGGCTGTCGGACTGGATTTCATCCAGGAAGGAGATCATAATGACTGGGAAAGGATGATCGACACCAACATCAAAGGACTTTTATACGTAACACGTGCAGTTGCTCCCCTGATGATAAAATATGGAAAGGGCCATATCGTGAACATTGGATCCATTGCAGGAAAGGAAGTATATGAAAAAGGTAATGTTTATTGCGGCACAAAGTATGCAGTGGACGCCATTACCAAAGGTATGAGAATTGATATGCTGAAGCATGGCATCAGGGTAACCTCTATTTGTCCCGGCCTGGTCGAGACCGAATTTTCCCTTGTCCGGTTTAAAGGCGATATCGAAAAAGCTAAAGTACCCTACAAAGGCTTAACTCCACTTACAGGGGAAAACATTGCCGATGCCATTATCTATGCCGTCACAAGACCACCCCATGTAAATATCAACGACATGGTCATTATGCCGACAGCTCAGGCAAATTCTTCTTATATTCACCGTGAATTATAAATAAAAAAAATGGCATTTAATCAGCACGTTGGAATGAAAAAAGGGAAGAATGTTATATGTTATATGTTATGAAGCAAATCTTATATTATCCATAAAAAGAGAAGCTATTATTATTTTAACGCCCCGAAGGGGCAATAGCAATAGCATAGGGCAACGCCCTATGAATAAAAATGAA
>CAZEWS010000192.1:0-901 GCA_964515985.1 uncultured Rikenellaceae bacterium
AACAAAAGTAATCCGGGAGGAAGAAATTTCATTTCTCAAAACACGGGAAACCGTACGTGTCGTATAGTTCAAAAGCAATTTTCCCGGGTACGATAGTTTGATTCTTTGACTTTATATTATCAATAATCTTTTCGAGCAGCCCGATGCCGGTTTCCAGTGTTTTGAGAAATGAAATTTCTTCCTCCCGGATTACTTTTGTTATGATTTCCTTTTGTGATTTCAGTTCGGTAAAATAATCTCCCATTGTATTCACAAGTACCGGGACCAGTTTATATATAAAAGGTTCAGATTGTTGCAAAAATGTATATCCATATCGGATTGCCCTTCTGAGAATTCTGCGGATAACATAGCCAGCCTTGTTGTTTGAAGGCAATTGCGCATCTGCAATAGAAAAGGATACAGCCCTGAGGTGATCTGCAACCACCCGCATGGCAACATCGGATTCATTTTCTTTTCCGTATGATTTACCAGAAATTCTGCTTATTTTACTTATTAGCGGTTGAAATATGTCCGTTTCGTAATTCGATCTTTTCCCCTGTACGGCCATGGCTAATCTTTCAAATCCCAAACCGGTATCAACGTGTTTATTAGGTAGAGGCTCCAGTTCTCCGTTTGCTTTCCGGTTGTATTGAATGAAAACAAGATTCCATAATTCAATTACCAGTGGATGATCTTTATTGATCATCTCCCTGTCGTTAATTTTCCGTATTTCTTCATCAGGCCTGAGATCGATGTGAATTTCAGAACACGGTCCGCAAGGGCCCGTATCGCCCATTTCCCAAAAGTTGTCTTTTTTTGTGCCTTCAAGGATCCTGTCTTCATCCAGGATTTCTTTCCACTGTAAATAGGCTTCGTTATCCCGTTCAAGGATATTTTCCTGGGAAACTCGCCTGCCAGGCAT
>CAZEWS010000192.1:911-7422 GCA_964515985.1 uncultured Rikenellaceae bacterium
CGTTATCCCGTTCAAGGTTTTCTTCCCTGCTTCCTTCAAAGATAGTAGCATATATCCGGTCTTTTGGAATCCCAAGAACATCCACCAGAAATTCAACACTCCATCTGATGGCTTCTTCTTTGAAATAATCCCCAAATGACCAATTCCCCAGCATTTCAAACATGGTATGGTGATAGGTATCGTGACCAACTTCCTCAAGATCATTATGTTTGCCAGAGACCCTCAGGCATTTTTGTGTATTGGCTACTCTGACATGCCTGGCAGGCGAGTTTCCCAGGAAAATATCCTTGAACTGGTTCATTCCCGCATTGGTGAACATCAGGGTCGGATCATTCTTAATGACCATGGGAGCAGAAGGAACAATATAATGCTGTTTCGACCTGAAAAAATCGAAAAATGCTTCTCTGATTTGGCTGGAGTTCATAAAATAATTAATATTTAGGTGTTTAAAAAACAAAACTTACTCCCGAACGTGCGGAATCGATATTAATTAAAATATATTTAGGTCATTCGCTTCGCTGTCATTGAAATACAAAAAATGACTACGAATGACCCCGTGAAATATTGCTTCGCAATTTCACAGGGCAGGCAATTGAATGACTGTCAGCTAATAGTACTAAATTTGATAATCTCGCCGAAAGTGGCTTTATTTTAAAACTTGTTTTGAGAATAACCTAGCAGCTTAAGGTATAAAAAGTAAACCGTTACTTTAAAAGTTAAACCCTAATTACTTGTAAAATTAATTTATTTAAATTAGATTTGCCCCGAATCGGAATTATTTTTTTAATTCTATTGTATTAAAATTTAGAATGATATGGCTAAAGGAAAATACAAATTCGATCCTGAATCTCTGAGTTTTAACAAAATTCAGTTCAGCATTAAGGCTAAGATTTTCAGATTTTTTTCATATTTCCTGGCGACTTTACTGATTGCAATTGCTTATAATGTTTTTTTCTTTTCGTTTTTTAATTCTCCGAAAGAAAAGGCTTTAAATCGCGAAATAAGCCAGTTGATACTTCAGTATGAGATAGCTCAAAAGAAATTGGAACTTATTGAAAACGAACTGGAGTTTTTACAGAAAACAGATGATAATATATACCGTACCATTTTCGAGGCTGAACCCATTCCTAATTCCAGGCGGGAGAGTGGAATCGGTGGAGTTAACCGATACGCTGACCTGGAAGGTTTCGGTAATTCAGAGATCGTTATCGAAACCTCGAAAAGGCTGGATAAAATAAAGAAAAAGTTATACGTACAGACCAAATCCTTTGATGAAATTATTGAATTGGCCAAGAATAAAGAGGATATGCTTGCCAGTGTTCCGGCTATTCAACCCATTTCCAATAAGGATCTCAGGAGAACAGCCTCAGGTTGGGGTTACCGGATTCATCCGGTGTATAAAATCCGGAAATTTCATTTCGGAATGGATTTTACCGCACCAACCGGTACGGAAATATATGCTACGGGTAATGGGAAGGTAGTAGAAGTAAAGCAGACAAGGCGTGGGTTTGGCAAGACCATTTTAATTGATCACGGATATGGACACAAAACGCGGTATGCCCATTTAAGCAAATTTACTGTAAAGAAAAGACAAAAAGTAAACCGTGGTGATGTGATCGGCTATGTTGGAAGTACAGGCACATCCACTGCCCCTCACCTGCATTATGAAGTGATCCAGAATGGAAAGAAGGTAAATCCGGTTAATTACTTTTTTAACGATCTGTCAGATGAAGAATACGACAGGATGATTGTTCTTTCAATGAAAAGTGGTCAGAGTTTTGACTAAAGCAGACATTGCAGAAGAAAGTAAAATATAATCTTTTTCAGAAAAATAATTTTTTCTTCACTTTTGTAATTTCAGCCGGTTTGTTATTTATCAAACCGGCTTTTTTATTTTCCATCAATAAGCCAGGTGAACATTCATTTTACTCGTTTTGTTGCGATACATCCGAAACCGATTCCACCAATAAAATTGAAATTTTGATTCCTACTTTTTTGGGAAATGAAAAAAGGAACTACTATGGAAATCAAGCGCCATCCAGGCTTGATGTGATATGGAAAGTTTATTTAGGGAAAGGGAAGACAGTAATTTCCAGGAAAATTGGCGAAAAGATCTGGGCGGGTGCTGGTTGGACAGGCCAACCCCTGCTGGTTCAGGAAGATACGGTAAAATATCTGATCCAGGGATCTTTCGATCATTTTTTAAAGAAGATCAATGCTGAAACAGGAGAGATCGTATGGCAATATCAGTTTGATGATGTAGTAAAGGGAACGGGAACAATATGGGTAAACGAAAAGGCTGACAAACTTGCTGACAGATACGTTATTCTGCAGGGAAGCAGATTGGGAGTGGAGAATTTTCTTGATTCGAAATATATTCCGAGTTACAGGGCAATATCGTACATCACCGGGGAAGAATTTTGGCGATTAAACAGCAAATGGACAGATAGTTATAGCAGAGATGTAGACGGATCAGCTTTGATTATTAATGATACAGCCTATATAGGACTGGAAAACTCCCTGTTCACGGTTTTTGATCCGGATAAAAGGAAAGCAACAATACGAGAGGATATGTTACAACCGAAAATAATACAGGAACGAAAACTCTACCGGCCGGAAGATGTAAAACATCACAATTACAATGTTGTTACCGAATCGTCACCAAGTTTGCTTGGAAATCGGATTTATATAGCCTCCGGTTCAGGTCATGTTTATGGTTATGATCTGAATACCCGCGAACTTGAGTGGGACTTTTATATTGGTTCAGATATCGATGGTTCCGCTGTGGTTACCCATGACAGTTGTATTATTGTTACATTGGAGAAACAATATATTAAGGGGAAAGGTGGGGCATTTAAACTCGATCCTTCCAGAGATCCCGGAGATGCTGTTGTATGGTTTCATCCGACAAATAATAGTGAATTTGCCGGTTGGAAAGGTGGGGTTATTGGTTCGGTTGGCATTAATGATTTTTACAGGAAGGATAATTATCCATACCTGGCCGCGATTGCAGGTATTGATGGATATTTATATGTGGTTGATCATAGAACAATTGAAATCGGAAATAATGTATTAGGTCCGGATAGTTTAACATATTACCCGACACCTAAAACTATTTTTAAAAAACAGATCGGTCCTTCCATCTCAACTCCAATATTTACCGGCAATAAATTGATTATAGCAGGATATCATGGAATATTTTTATTTGAATTTAACGAAAACCTTACATTTACTTTGCTTGACAAATTCGAAACAACCTTCGAAGCTACTCCGATAGCTTATGACAAAAAAATTTATATCGCTTCACGCGATGGATATTTGTATTGTTTTGGAAAGAAAAAACAGTAACAAATAATTTGTTATAGTTTTGAAGTTTAACCGGTTGTTACATTTTATGCCTGATGGAACCATTCTGTGAGCTTGCCCTGTGAAATGCTGCTTCGCAGCAGTGGCTTCGCCACTATTTCACAGGGCGGGCGAACAGAATGTCTCACGAGCAGGTTTGAGCGAACGATTGGCTCGAACGAAGTAAGAGCCAATCTTCATGAGCTGGTTCCAGTGCCTGGATTGTGGGAGCGAATAACGACAGTGGGAGCGAGTAATGATGGAATGATGGGAATAATGGGGCTGTATCAAAAACATGTCCAACCTGGGCGAAATAGACTGCCTGAACGATTAACTAATAACGAATAACTTATAACTTCCTGAAAAATTCGAATGAACTATTAGTAGCAATCTAAACGAAAACAATTTTCCAGGATCCATTGATTTTTTATCAGGAATTGTTTAAATTAGTAAATCAATAACTTATTAACTCCTTTACCACTATCGTTATGCCTTACAAGGAAAAAAAAGTCGAGAAGTTGTATTATTCCATTAGTGAAGTGGCCTCAATGTTTAATGTAAATGCTTCACTCATTCGTTACTGGGAGAAAGAATTTGATATTCTTCAACCCAAAAAGAATAAAAAAGGAAATCGGCTCTTTACAAGCAAGGATATTGATAATATTCATATCATTTATCATCTTGTAAAAGAACGCGGAATGACACTTAAAGGTGTTAAAAAGAAACTTAACGAAAACCGGGAGGATACCATCAATAATGTTGAGGTAGTCAAATCCTTGCAGAATATCAAAAACCTTCTGATCGAGATAAGGGAAGGATTATAGCCTGATTAAGAACAAGCCACAATTCATAATCGTTTATGCATAGATAATCATCACCTTTTAAACAGTGACATATCAAGTGATCTTACATTATTCTTAAAAGCAATTACAAAAGCCTGGTTATAACCTGATTCTCTGCATTTTTTCTGTAATTCAATAGCATTTTTCAGGTTACTGAATTCTCCGATAGCTATGCGCCATTCTCCCTTGTAGAAATACTCATAGGTTTTATGATTTTTTCCGTCGATAGATATATTGTATTGTCCTTTTGATTTTATGCTTGATAGCAACTGTACCCTGTAGATCACTTTATCCTGGGCTTTTTGCTTTTCAGCTTCGATTCTCTCAGCCTTTAGCCTTTCCGCCTCCAGCCTCTTTTCTGCTTCCAATCTCTCTGTGTATAGTCTCTCTGTTTCCAGTCTCTCAGCCTCCAACCTTTCCGCCTCAAGTCTCTCAGCCTCCAGCCTCTCAGTATCAATATGTTCAGCTTTGGATCTCTTCGGGGCAGTAATATTGAATTCCGTGATTGCAATACTATATAGGGCGACAGGCAGGGTGGTGGAATTATCCGGATAATCTCTCTTATTCAGATTAATTCTGAAAA
The DNA here is from genome assembly GCA_964515985.1 of uncultured Rikenellaceae bacterium. GTDB lineage: Bacteria > Bacteroidota > Bacteroidia > Bacteroidales > VadinHA17 > CAZEWS01. Next base: position 5,682 of record CAZEWS010000192.1, read on the forward strand.
GCTGCGTTCTCCTGATTCCCGATCTTTCTCTGGTTGTGAAGAAACCAGACTTCTCTCTTTTACGGTTCACCGTAAAAGCCACCTCATCTTTATTGGTATTTATTACATTGGTGAGGTTTAATGGGATCTCCCATCCTGTTCCGTTGAACTTGCATATAAATATGTCATATCCACCCAATCCTGGCAGGCCGTCAGAAGAGAAGAACAGGTTTTTTTCTGAGTCCAGGCTCGGGAAAAGTTCATTCCCGGTGCTATTAACAGTGTTTCCAAGATTTTGTGGTGCAGTCCATCTGCCATTTTCATATCGGGTAATAAAAAGGTCCATGCCTCCAATGCTTCCAGGCATATCGGACGAAAAGATCATAATTGTACCGTTGGATGACAGTGTAGGATGTGAATAATTACTAGTATTACAGAAAGCAAGTGGGGATATGTCCATTGTCCATCCAGAATTATTTCGGTCAGGTAAGGATTTTGCCCGGTAGATTTTAACCTTGGCATCTTCCTTTGATAATTTTGAGTAATACACTATGGAGAAATCATTGTTAAAGGTGAGCCCTTCAGATGGAAATGGGAAGGAGTAGGTGGGAGAAAATAGTCTGGGTCTTCCCAGCAAAGAGTCTCTGAGAGAGGCATAATACGATTCGATATTGCCAAATGAGAGATGTCGTTCAAGCATTTTCTCATTTTTCTTTGAATGGGATAGAAATACAATACCATCTCTGTAAAACTGTACACCAGAAGAAGGAGATAGTAATTCAAGGTTAAACGAATCGATTAAAACAGATGGATTATTTCTCAGCGTATCTGTTCCGAATTCCAGTGCATAATCAGTACCAATACTATTCCATAAATTCTTGTTTGTTAAACCTTGTGCTGCAAGATTTACAATTGTCATAAGAAATAGTATTGCTATAAGTGCTTTTTTCATTTTTTTTAATAACTGATCTTACCAGTGGTAACGCTTATGCAGTCTTGATTTATTATAGGATAAATTAATTCCTGCTGAAAACTCAATACAGGGTTCCTTTTTAAAGTAGGGTGATTTTTTTGGTAATGCGAAAAAGGCACCTATATAGAATCTGGGATAATTGTATTGGAAAAAGAATGAGATTTTGGTTTTATCGTAGAAATAGGTACCGATACAGAAATCCTCTATATAGAGTTTTATTAAAGGATTGATGTTTTTGGTAATATCCCGGAATGTTGAGTCGGAGGCACTTATTATAAGTGAAGGTTCCAGGACTATATCCAGGTATCTGCTGAGGATAAACTTATATCCCCCCATTAAAAAGTATTGTCGTGCTTCCGGGATATACAATCCTGCACTATCAGTCTTGCTGGTATTCCCCAGCAGGTTTGTCGATGAAATGCCGGTATAAAATGTTGGCCCGTAGTAATATATGCCAACATCCATATTTGGTTCAAAAGTTTCACTTCCTGTTGTAGTAAGATCTGGTTCGACCTGAGAGACAGAATCCATGGTATTGTATATCCCTTTTATCGAAACGCCAAAAGAGAGAAAGGATAGTGAACTTTCACTTAAATTTACCTGGTACGAGCCTGTAGCACTAACCCCCATAGTACGGGATAATCCTGATGATTCATTAAAAATATAACCACCTAATCCAAAATTTGTATACCTCGAATAACCCGGTGATGTAAAATAACCTGGTATTTTTTTTGAGAGCCTGGTATTTCCACTTATAACCTGTGAATTATTACTCTCCCTTGAAGCAGC
>CAZEWS010000193.1:0-7384 GCA_964515985.1 uncultured Rikenellaceae bacterium
TAAAATCTTAAGGAACCTCTCTTTTAAAAATTTCAACTAACTTTTATACGATACCGTCCTGGTTGACACTGATGTTATTTATGATTTATTAGCTAAAAGAGAACCATACTACACATTTGCAGCAAGATTATTTACTAAAGCAGATCATAATAAGGTTAAGCTATTTATCTCTGCCCTGACAATTGCAAATATGCATTACATGCTTTCCCGGTTAGAATCTGATAAAGAGGCCAGAAAAATACTGAATCAATTTAAAGTTTTAGTTTCAATAATTCCGCTGGATCAAAAAATCTTAGAACTAGCATTAAACTCTGACTTTAAGGATTTTGAGGACGCAATTCAATACTATTCTGCGATTGAAAACAATGTAGAAATTCTTTTAACCAGGAATTTAAGGGATTATAAAAAGGCAAAGATCCCGGTAATGACAGCTGAAGGATTTATCAAAACAAATTAATGAAGATTTGGCGAGCCATCGTATAACAAATCGGTCATATTATTACTCGTAAGACCACTACTGCTGCCGGGCGTTTAGTTTAGATTTGAAACAATGCAATTATGTTATTATCTACTCGTCAGACCACTACTACTGTTTAACTTAATGATTAGATTTAAAATATTATCCTAATGATGAGATATAATAATAAATTTGAACATATTAGTGGTCAGACGAATAACTTCGCATTTTAGTGGTCAGACGAGTAGGTTAAAATGATGCTATTATAACAGAACATGGACAAAGAAATGAATCAAGAAATTAATAAGGATATAGTGTCCCGATTATTGATTAAAAATATCCGGAGTGTTTCGTTTTGCTGATTTGCCTTATGGTTTTAAGTTTCCCGGCTATATCAAATGAAGAAAGAGATACAAAAAATGATACACTGAAAAATAGTATATCATTACAGGATTTAAAAGTTCTTCAGGGGAAAACAGACACCATTTTGCATGCGTATCTTTTAAGAGAAGTTCAAAAACAGTTTGATATCCGTCGCCACTAGGTTAAGCAGGCTCTGAAATCAGTTGAAAATCTTAAGAAAAGGCAGCAAAAGTTAAAAACCGATTATATAAATCTTCTTGGAGTATTCCCTTCAAAAACTCCTTTAAATCCTTTGATTACCGGAACCATTCAATGCGATGATTATATTATTGAAAAGGTGGCATTTGAAAGCCGGCCCGGTTTGCATGTTACAGCCAATCTTGTTGGGACAGATGTTGTTGTTTATGAGGCATGGGACAACATCAGGGCAATTGATTATTTGATCAGCCGGCCTGAAGTTGATCTGGAAAAAATTGGCATGACCGGATTGTTACTGCCGCCCCTTCTTGTTACCCGGCAACCAAGGAAACAAAATTCAATACAATAGGCCCCCAGGATGGTTGTCAACAGTTGCACAATGAAGGAAAGCTGGGAATTGAAGAAACCGATCTTTTTACCATAAGAGCTCCGAAACCAACACGGATTCTGGCTGCTGAGCAGGACTTTTTCGATTTTAGTGGAACTCAAACACTTTACAGGGAAGCAGAAGAAATTTATACGAAATTAGGATATCCTGATCAAATTGATCTGGTCTCATGCAATGAAAAGCATGGATTTACCAAACCTCTCAGGGAAGCTGCTGTGCAGTGGATGAAAAAATGGTTATTGAATGAAAATACTCCTGTAGTTGAACCTGAATTGAAATTACAGAAAGAGAAAGACCTAATAGTAACAACTACCGGTCAGGTGGGATCATTTTTCAAAAATGAAAAAACAGTTATCGATCTGAACCGGGAATTGGCAACTAAATTGAAGGATCAAAGAGAAAGGTTTTGGGCACAAAATAGCAAAGAAGTAAACCTTGCCAGAGTAAAAGAGCTTGCTGGTATTGAAGAGTACTCAAATAATCCTGAGGTTGTCAGAACAGGTGTTATACAGAGGGAAGGATATTTCATTGAGAAATTAGTTATAAACAGTGCAGAATTCCCTGTACCGGGGCTGCTGTTTATCCCTGATAATCTTAATGAATCAGTGCCAGCTAATCTATATGTGGATTGCCGGGGTAAAGAGACGGGTGCAGGACCTGAGGGAGAAATCGAAAAAATGGTGAAAAACAATACTATTGTTTTAGCAATTGATGCAAGAGGTTTTGGAGAAACTGCTGACAATCCTGATTTCAATCGGTATGCCGGTGGATGGAACAGTGAATACAGGAATGCAATGATATCATTGTATTTAGGTAAACCTATACTGGGACAGCGTGTTCATGACCTGCAACTGGCGCTTAAATACCTGTTAACCAGAAAAGAAGTAGATTCGGACAAGATTTCAATTACAGGAACAGGAAGGGCAGGTCCGGTTGTTCTTCATGCTGCTGCAGTTGATGAAAGGTTTAATAAAGTTATTCTTTTTAATTCACTGGGTTCGTGGAAAGATGTTGTAGAAAATCCTATGAACCGTAACCATCTAACCAACCTGGTTCCGGATGCATTGAAGTACTATGATTTACCGGACCTTGTCAGATCGATCCATCCACGGGAAATTTTACTCGTCAGACCACTACTACTGCAAGGCGATTAGTTTAAATTTGAAACATTGCAATTATATTATGGTTTATGTAGAAAGTTGATGCATTTTAGTGGTCAGACGAGTAGGTTAAGATTGATTTGAATAAATTAATTTTCATCTTATACAATAAATCTTTATTTTTAAGGTATGAACAGGTCATTTTATGGAATCCTATTTATTGCTTTTCTAATCGGAGTTTTTTATCCTTTAAATACCTCTGCCTGCCGCTACACCATCCGTGAAATAGGCTTCTCTGATATTGGCTCCATGCCATATCATATCTATGTTTTTACAAGATCCGATATGCCCGAAAATGATATTTCTACAATAAAAAAGTTATCCTTTGCCCTTCTTAATGAAACGAATGTTAAACTTAAATTAGTAAATGTCGACGAGGAAAACGATTCCGTAACACTTTACTATCTTGACAAGTATAATATCCAATCTTTTCCGTCGGCCCTGTTTGTTTTCCCGGAAGGAGAATCCATGATTTGTTCATTTAGTTACCCTGGGCGATCTTTTAATGAATCGGTTTGGCTATTACTGGAAAACCTTGTTTCCTCTGCATTTCGCAAATCCATTATCGATCAGCTTCTCCAGTCGTATTGTGTGGTTTTGGTAGTTGAAGGAAAAAATACACCAGAAAACAAAAATGCCATACGCGAAGCAAATGAAGCGGTCAGGGAAATTTCCAAAACATTGGATCAAATGCCAAAGGTGGTGAATTCTCCCCCGGGCATTCTAATTATCCCGTATGAAAAAACATATGAAGAAAGGATCCTCCTCATGAGCCTGGGTATCAAGGCAGAAGAAGCCATTGAGCCTTTTGTTGCCATTATTTATGGAAGAGGAAGAATAATGGGACCGGTTTTACAGGGTGATCAGATCACCAAAAGGAAAGTATTTAATCTGCTTACCGTTGTTGGCGCTGATTGTGAATGCGGACTGGATCACTTCTGGATATTGGGAAGGATGCTCCCCCTGCGATGGGAACCTTCAGTACAATCTGAATTGGCACAATTTCTTGGCTTTGATGTCGAAAGTCCATTGGTCAAAGCTGAAATGAGCCAGATATTGTCAGTGAAACCAGTATCTGAAAACCCATTGAATCCTGTAGAAGATAACCTTTTAGGATATACCGAAGGAAAATTTGAGATTGAAAAAAGTTCTCAGGATATTCCAAGGATTTCAGCTTCCGACATACGGAAATCTTTTTTCCAAACAACACAAATAAAGAATAACCTGGTTTTCAGAACAATTTTTTTGGGATTTGGAGGAATTTTGCTTGTTGTTTTGATTGCAGGAGTTTTTATTTTTATAAAACATAAACGTAAATAGGAAAACAAAAGAGATAATTAGGCATTAATGATGTTGCATGTTACAGGTTACAGGTTGCATGTTTCTGGTTACTGGTTACTGGTTACTGATTACTGGTTTCTGGTTTGCAACTTGAAACCTCATATAACATATACATATCAAAAATAGATCTTTAAAAACTGAACCGTTACAATTTATGTTCCTTAAACTCATTTACAAAGAGATCATCCATCGAAAACTAAATTTCGTTCTTGCCTTATTGGCCGTAACTATTGCTGTGGCGTTTTTTGTATCGTTTTTTACGGCAAATGAGGCATCAAAAAGGGAGACCATACGTCTGACACGTGATATGGGGTTTAATCTGCGGATTATCCCCGGGGAAACCGATATGAATAAATTCTGGACAGAAGGTTATTCAGACCTTACCATGCCTGAAGATTATATTAACCGGTTTTGGGAATTTAAGGATTTTTCCTTTGCTCATTTGACTGCGACCTTACATAAAAAAATAGTTTGGAACAATAGAGAGGTGGTTCTCACCGGTATTGCACCGGAGATTGAACCCTCGGAAAAGAAAAAAACCGCCATGATCTTTAGTATTGAGCCAGGAACTGTATATGTAGGGTATGAGTTGGCAAAAGATATGCAAATTCGCCAGGAAGACTCAATCAACATTTTTAACAGATACTTTAAGGTAAAAAAAACTCTTTCCGAAACCGGAAGTATAGATGATATAAGAATTTATGGTGTACTATCGGAGTTCCAGGATTTGATTGGTTTTAAAGGGAAAATAAATGAGATTATGGCACTCAATTGTCTTTGTGTTTCACCTGATGAAAATGATCCCCTGGAAATATTGCGGGAGCAGTTGGATCAGGTACTTCCTGAATCAAAAGTAATTATGAATACTACAATTGCGAATGCCCGGGAAAAGCAGAGACACATGCTTGAAAAATATTTTGCTTTGGTTACCACCTTTGTGATTTTCGTAATTGCTGTTTGGATTGCTACCCTTGCAATGATGAATGCAAGGGAGAGGCAGAAGGAAATTGGTATTTTACGGGCAATTGGTCATAACGGGAGGAAAATTGCAAGTCTTTTTATCGGAAAAGCGCTGATAATTGGAATAGTAAGCGCTGTTTTAGGTTTTGCAACCGGAACAATTCTGGCATTAGAATTCGGCCCCGGGATTTTTAAAATTACTGCCGGTTCAATAAAACCAATTTACTCAATCCTGATTTGGTCAATAATTGCAGCTCCTGTCTTTTCGGCAATCGCAACCTTTTTGCCTACATTGGTTGCAATATTGAAAGATCCGGCGATAACACTAAGGAAGGAATGAATACGGGCTCAATGGAGGGTGTATGGTGGGTAATGGATGATAAATAGCAATAATCAATAATCAAAATACAAATAAATACCAATGACCCAAATAAAAAATTCCAAAACTGTCTGCGATCTTGAAGAAAAAACATTCATATTTACCAAAGATGTAAGGCTCTTTGTTAAAACATTAAAATATTCAATTGTAAATAATTATGATAATAGCAGAAAAGTTATAAAATCCTCAGGATCAGTTGGCGCTAATTACAGAGAAGCAAACGAAGCTTTAAAAAAAAAGATTTTGTAATGAGAATTAAAATATGCAAAAAGGAATCCCATATTGAAAAAACCAAATAAATGAAATGGAAATTTGAGATTTGATAATTTGTAATTTATTTGATTTTCGGGATTTGTCATTTGTGATTTATTACTATTCCAAGTCTACAGGATGCAGAATTTAAATTTAAGTACCTAAAATGATTCATCTTGATAATGTCAGTAAAATATTCGGATCACCCCTGAAACAGGTGGAGGCACTGAAAAATATTGATTTGCATGTAAACAAAGGTGAATTTATTATTATCAGGGGGCCAAGCGGAAGTGGTAAGACAACTTTGTTACTGAGTATTGGTGGAATGTTACAACCTTCTTCAGGCGTTGTTAATGTTGAAAATAAAGACATTTATCTCTTGAATGAGTTTGAGCGAACAAAATTCAGAGCATACAATATCGGTTTCGTTTTTCAAATGTTTTATCTGATTCCGTATTTAAATGTCCTGGAAAATATTATGCTTGCTGCCGGACTGGGTAGTAATGGAACCAGACAGCGTAAAGCATCAGAACTGGCAGACCAACTCGGTATATCAGATCGCATCCTGCATAAACCTTCAGAGCTCAGTGCCGGCGAACGCCAACGGGTTGCCCTGGCCAGAGCACTGATTCATCAACCAAAAATTATCCTGGCTGATGAACCAACAGGTAATCTTGATCCGGATAATTCCCGGGAAGTGATTAGAATTCTTAAAGAATATCATCAAACCGGAGGTACCGTTGTTTTTGTGACTCACGGTAAGGACGCAGATCAGTTTGCCGATCGTATTTTTAATTTGAGTAAAGGAGAGATTGTGCAATAATCCTTATAATTTCAATTGTCCCTACAGGACAAACTATTAATGGTGCAAATTTCCCCGGCAATAAATTACCGGGCTATTTTCTAATCATCCCTGACGGGATGAAAACTTTCAATTGAAAGAATTCACTGGTGATTAATTGATGACATATAAATTATCTGAAGAGCTGACAATATGAATTAACCGCAATTTTATTGATTATACTTTATTAAATACGATGCGGTGCAATGTCCCGTAGGGACAAATTGATAATAGCCTGCCAGTTTACTGGCAGGGAACTTAAGTTGAATATTAACAAAAGTCCCGTCAGGGACGAAAGAAGTTATATAAATGAAATTCAAACATTCAAAAACAACCCTATAATTATGGAAATAGAATACTCAAAATCAGGACACAAAATGAAGTATTACAAGACAATAATCGTTCTTGCTATCACAATCATTTTTGGCACTATCGGTTGCATAAGGTATGATCCCGGACAGGGATGGCAAACATACCGGCATGATGGAACCAGAAGCGGAGCAACCACCGAAGAAATCCCTTCCGAACTCTTTCTGAACTGGACCTATATTCCGGTTCATGCTCCGGAACCTGCCTGGAGCCTGCCGGCAGAAGAGATGCAAAGAATGCACTTCGATAATACATTTCATGTTTCTGCAGTAAAAGGTTTGGTTTACTTTGGCTCTTCAGTTGACAATAAAATTTATGCTTTAAACAGTTCATCAGGAAAAGAGAAATGGACATTTTTCGCTGAAGGACCAATCCGGTTTTCACCTTCGATATGGAAAAACCGGATTTACTTTGGTTCAGATGACGGTTATGTGTATTGCCTTAATGCAAAAAACGGGAAACTGGTTTGGAAATACCGTCCCGGGCCAAAAGACAAAAAGGTACTTGGAAATGGAAAAATGATATCTCTCTGGCCAATCAGAACCAGTGTTTTGGTTGAAGACGGAACGGTTTATTTTGGTGCCGGAGTATTTCCCTATGACGGCCAGTATATTTGTGCATTGAATGCAAAAGATGGTTCCGTAATATGGAAAAATGATGACCTTGATGACAATGT
>CAZEWS010000194.1:0-7256 GCA_964515985.1 uncultured Rikenellaceae bacterium
AGATGTTTATGCCAAACGGAGGGGAAAACTCATGGATTATATAGAGGGAGGAATTTCACTTATTATTGGCGTAGCTGGAATTTTTCTTGCACCTGAATTTCTCAGGATAATGGGAGCTACTCCTGAAATTGTTGAATCCGGATACCAATATACTGGTATCATGCTGGGGGGTAATGTAGTAATAATGCTCTTGTTTATTATTAACGCTGTATTCCGGAGCGCCGGTAATGCAGCCATTTCCATGAGGGTTCTTTGGATGGCAAATTTGTTCAATATTATTCTTGATCCCTGCCTCATCTTTGGGTGGGGACCTTTTCCGGAACTGGGTATAAAAGGAGCTGCTATCGCAACTAATATCGGCAGGGGATTAGCAGTACTTTATCAATTCTACTTGTTATTTCGAGGTAAAACGAGGGTGAAACTCAACCTGAGACACCTTAGGTTGAATTTCAATGTCATGGGAAGGTTGATCAGGATTTCATTAGGCGGGGTCGGACAACAAATTATTGCTACTTCCAGTTGGATTGGACTGGTAAGAATTATCGCCGTCTTCGGGAGCGAAGTCCTTGCAGGATATACCATTGCCATCCGCATTATTATTTTCTCCCTGCTGCCGGCCTGGGGTCTCGCAAATGCAGCCGCAACATTGGTTGGCCAAAATCTTGGAGCAAAAAAAACCAAACGAGCTGAACGTTCTGTTTGGTTAACCGGTTATGCCAACATAGCATTTTTAGGATTGATCGCCGTTTTCCTCATTCTGAACCCGGCATTTTTTATTAAACTTTTTATAGAAAATGAAAGTGTAATTGCTTCCGGAACAGTTTGCCTCAGAATTATCAGCTATGGGTACATATTTTACGCCCTGGGAATGGTGCTGGTTCAGGCTTTTAACGGTGCTGGTGACACACTCACTCCAACGAAGATAAACTTCTTTTGTTTTTGGATGCTGGAGATTCCCCTTGCCTATTTTCTGGCAATACCTTCAGGATTTGGGGAAAAGGGAGTATATTACGCAATTATAATAGCCGAATCTGTTATGACCATCGCTGTCTTTCTGATTTTCCGGCGGGGAAAATGGAAAATGCGAAAGGTATAAGAGCAGGGAGTGGAATAAGTAAACAGTAGGCAGTCCCCCACCAAAAGAATTTGGAAAAAAAGAAAAATAACTAAATTGGAACTCTCTAATATACAGCCAGTTGAAAGTTTAGTTATATAAAAGTACGCAGTAATCAGATGTTGCAGAGAGCCTGGGCCGAAATGCAGAGCCGAATTGTATTCGGCTGGCAATAGACCTGCCTGCCCGCCGTAGTATGCGAAGGCGGGGCAGAGTCTGTAAAGCTCAAGTGGTAGCGGCAGCAGCAGGAATACGTTGCCAGTCCTCAGTATCCCCGCCTGTACCGAACGGTACCTGCCCGAAAGAATGAATTCTTTCATTCAGGCGGGCGTTCGGGCGGGCAGTCGCCAGAGTAATTACCCCGGAGGGGTAACATTATTGTAGAAAATAAAGCAGAAAAAGAAAAAGCGCCGGAACTGCCGGTTTTGATTAGTGTTACAACCGTTTCATACAGCGCAAGTAGCCGGTAACTTTTTCATCCCAACTAACTGATTATTTACACTTATTCATACCTCAAACTTTCAGCCGGATTCCGGGTTGCAGTCTTCACTGCCTGGACTATCACTGTAAATAAGCCTATGAAGGATACCAATAATGCAGTGATCAGGAAAATCCACCATAAGAACTCTGTTTTATATGCATAGTTAGCAAGGATTTTTTTCATAATAACCCATGCTACCGGACAGCCAAGTATCAGGGCTAAGCTTACCCACTTCGTAAAATCCCGGATCAGGAGGAAAATAATGCTGGTTACAGATGCACCATTTACCTTACGAATCCCAATTTGCCTGGTATATTGTTCGGCTGTAAATGATGCGAGTCCAAACAATCCAAGACATGAAATGAATATGCTCAGAATGGCAAAATATTTCACAATATCCCCGATTTTACGTTCCGGGCTATATAAAGCATTAATCTCATCCTTGTAGAAAGAGTATACAAAGGGATATTCAGGAGCGAATTTTCTTGCACTTGCCTGGATATATGAAATAGTATTCTGGATATCCTCAGAATTGATTTTAACAACAAGGTAGTTATACCATGGCCTATACATCCTCATCGCAAGTGGAACAATAAACTCTCTTAAAGGCCTGTGGTGAAAGTCTTTTACCACTCCAATGATTTTCCCCCGGCTGAATCTTTCCGGAAAATAAGGATGCTGGAATACAACCGGATGACCAATAGGATTTTTAATCCCCATTCGTTTGTATGCCGTTTCATTAATGATATAAGCGATGGAATCATCACCGGCAAATTCTTCTGAAAAACTCCGTCCATATAACATTTCCATTTCCATAACCTCAATCAAATCATAATCCACCATCATGTAATCTATTCCGATTCCTTCATCATTCTTATTACCTTCCCAGTTAAGTGCGACGTGCGCGATTACATTTGTAGGTAGATTTGATGCTCCGGAAACATAATAGATGTTCGGATTTTGTAGTAAATCGTTTTTTATGTCATCAAATTTAGGTGCCATTATCTCAATAAACGGCAAAACCAGGATATTCTCTTTATTCAATCCCAGATCCTTATTTTGTATATACCAGAGTTGTTTGTAAATAACAGTTGTGCATATTATCAAAACAACAGAAATGAAAAACTGGAAAATCACCAGGATGTTTCGCAAGGTTTTGCTTCCCGGGTGTTGATTTTTTTCACCTTTCAAAAAATGAACCGATTTGAATGACGATAAGATTAAAGCCGGATAGCTCCCTGATAACAATCCGGTGAATATAAATATAATAAGTATCGACAAAATAAGGATAGGATCAAGATACTCAATTTCAATATCTTTACCTGCCAGCGTGCTAAAGACCGGCCGAAATAACTCTACTAATATCCAGGCGATTAATAAAGCAATAAATGAAAATACCATAGATTCACCAATGAATTGTTTGAAAAGCTGTGATCTACTGGCTCCAACGATTTTCCTTAATCCAACTTCCCTGGCTCGTTTTGCAGATCTTGCTGTTGATAAATTCATAAAGTTGATACAGGCAATGATCAAAACCAATATGGCAATAATGGAGAACGTGTAAACATGAATAAGCTTGCCCGGAACACCATTTTCATTCAGATAGATCTCTGTTACATTTTGTAAAACCGGATATTCGGTATTATCCGGATTAACAGTTCTAAAAATCCCCTCGATCTTCTGATTCACTTCCTCCTCAGTGAATTTTTCATGGATCATTATATAGGACGGGTAATCAGATGCCCAACTAATCCGTCGGTATTCCGGGACATGATCCATATGAGCCAGTATTGTAAATCTCATATGTGAATTCTTTGGAGGATCCTTTATTACTGCTGTCACTGTAAGATCAATATTATTGAGTATATTCAACATCTTACCAATAGGGTTTTTTTCACCAAAATATTTTCTTGCTGTCGATTCAGTTAAAACGACGGCATCCGGATTAGGCAAGGCAGTTTCTTTTTCTCCAATTATAAATGGAAAGGAAAACATCTCAAAAAAATAAGGATCAACCAGTTTAATTTCATCTTCGAAAAAATGTTTTTCCTCATACTTCACCATTGCAGCAAATGACCAATACCGCGTATATGAAATAATTTCCGGGAATTCTTCTTTGAGTAGTGGAGCTAAAGGAGTTGGGGAAGTTGTCCAGATAAAATCAGGGTCTTCATGGTCTCTCGTATTAATTCTAAATAATTGACTGGCTTTATCATGAAACCTGTCGTATCCGACTTCATCCTTTATCCAAAGAAAGATCAACATAAAACAAGCAAGGCCAATGGATAAACCTGTAATATTAATCAAGGAAAAAATCTTGTTCCTTAATATGCTTCTTATGGCAGTTTTGATGTAATTCTTAAACATAATTGTAATAAATATTAAATTTATCATCAAATGCATGATCTAAATCCAATAGTCGTACCAAATATGTACTCTTTTATATATCAGCTAACTAAGCAATAGATGCGTGAAAATAATGTTGGAATTTCCAACACCTCTGTCCGTTTTTACTACATTTGTATATAGAATGTCCGGAAAAAAAGACAAAATATTAATCGTAGACGACAATGAAGAATTGTTGATTGCACTTAAACTGATCCTGTCTCCCCATTTCGAAGAGATCGTCACGAAAAAAACCCCCAACTTAATCCCATCTCTCATCCGGGAAAACACATTTGATGTTATACTGTTAGATATGAATTTCAGTGCCGGTATTCAAACCGGAAATGAAGGGATATATTGGATGAATAAAATTCTTGAACAGGATCCGTCAGCCACCATTGTTTTTATAACAGCATATGGGGATGTTGAACTGGCTGTAAAATCCCTGAAGGAAGGAGCAACCGATTTCATCCAAAAATCCTGGGACGAACAGAAAATCTTATCCACTATTCTTTCGGCCTTTAAACACAGGCTGTCGAAACTCGAAATAATAAATTTACGAAACAAGCAAAAACATCTTAAAGAAAAGATCGAAAGTGATTATAATATATGTATTGGCGGCTCTCCGGCAATGCAGGAAGTATTTGCGACCATCGGAAAGATAGCTAAAACAGACGTCAATGTTTTGCTTCTCGGAGAAAATGGTACAGGGAAAGAAGTTATTGCCCGGGAAATTCACCACAAATCAAATCGTGCAGATGAAATTTTCGTTAGCGTGGATGTTGGCGCACTGAGTGAAACCTTATTTGAAAGCGAATTATTCGGTCATAAAAAAGGCGCCTTTACCGATGCTAACGAAGATAAAGCCGGAAGATTCGAAATAGCCTCAGGTGGTACACTGTTTCTGGATGAAATCGGAAATCTCTCCCTGTCGCTACAATCAAAACTCTTATCAGCAATTCAAAACCATGAAATTACACGGTTGGGCTCCAATACTCCTGTTCCGGTTAACATTCGGTTGATTTGTGCTACTAATCAACCCATAACCGAAATGGTTGGTAAAGGCAATTTCCGTGAAGACTTAATGTACAGAATTAACACTGTGCAAATTGAAATTCCTCCTTTACGAAAAAGGGTTGAAGATATACCTGTTTTATCCCAGTTCTTTCTGAGCCAATACCTGGATAAGTATAAAAAGAAAAGGTTAATACTAAGCCCGGCTACTTTAAAAGCATTGCAAAAACATAGATGGCCCGGAAATATAAGAGAACTGCAACATGTTATTGAAAAGGCTGTGATCTTAACCGATTCAAATGTAATAGAACCCGAAAATTTATTATTACAATCCGGGAAAATCTTACAAGATAAGCCGGTTTCATTTAATTTATCAGAAAATGAGAAAGAGCTGATTGAAACGGCGCTGGAAAAATTCCATGGAAATATCAGTTTAACAGCAAAAGAACTTGGAATAAACCGGTCAACACTTTATGAAAAAATAAGAAAATATGAATTATGACCGATTCAAATTAGCTGTCACCGTACAGGCAATTGGCATTGCCCTGACTCCATTGATCTTTACCTGGAGTACCTCAAAAGAGTATACTCTTGTTACAAGTGTTTCTTTAGTTTTTATCTGGATATTCCAGGTGTCTTATCTGATGTATTACGTTAGGAAAACAAACCGGGATCTGGCTGGATTTTTGCATTCATTAAAGCATAAATATCTTACCCGGAAGTATAAGGAAAAAGGAGGAGAAAAAACATTTAAAGAACTCTATAAAGCCTTCAATCAGATCAGTAAGACAATAAGTCAGGCTAAGATTGAAAAGGAAAGTGAGCATTTTTATTTCTTGCATACCATTAAACACGTAGGAATTGGATTGATTTCTTTTGATGAAAAAGGAAAAGTGGAAATTTATAATGAGGCTGCCTCACAACTATTTAATAAAAAGCATATTAGAAATATACAAGACCTTGATAAAATAAAACAGGATTTGTCAGATTATCTTTCCAACCTGAAACATAATCAAACTGATCTGATTAAATTGCAGGTTAAGAATGAATCCATTCACTTGTCCGTTAAAGCGGTTGAATTCATAATCGAGAGAAGAAGAATCAAGTTGGTTTCCCTTCAGAATATCAGACCGGAAATTGAACAGGGAGAAGTCGATGCCTGGCAAAGATTAATTAAAGTGCTAAATCATGAGATTATTAACTCCTTGAGCCCTATCAATTTACTTTCCTCTACATTGATCAATTATTTTGAGCAAAATGGAAAACCCAAACCCGTTTCCACAATTGACAACAATACTATTCACAACTCCATTGCCGGACTTAAGGCAATTGAAAAAAGAAGCAAGGGACTGAAAAGATTCATTAAATCGTACGGAAGTTTGACTATGGTTCCAAAACCAAAATATTCTACCTTTCCTATACCGGAACTTTTTCAGAACATTTCAACTTTATTAAAAGATGAATTAATAAAAAAGAAAATTATAATAACATTCAGGGTACGACCTGAAAATCTTCATTTAACCGCCGATGAAAAATTGATTGAGCAGGTATTGATTAACCTTATTCAAAATTCCGTAAAAGCACTTGAAAAAACTTACGAACCAAAGATAAATTTATCCGCAACGATTCAGGATAATCGCCATAAGATCGAAGTTGCAGACAATGGCGACGGCATCCCGGATGAAATTCTGGCAGATATTTTTGTACCTTTCTTTTCAACCAGGAAGAATGGGACCGGGATCGGGCTGAGTATCTCGAGGCAAATTATGCAACTTCATAAAGGAACTGTTACAGTTCAGTCCCAACCTGGTGTTGAGACGGTTTTTGCTTTAATATTTTAAGCTGAAAAATTACCATGGTAATTTTTCAGGTAGTTATTAGTACCTTGAAATTTAAATTCTGTCATATTTTGGCAGAAAATAACAAAAAACAAATAACAAAAGATAACCGATCCGCTGGCGGAGAGCTCATGAACTCCTTTAAAAATTAATTATTTTGTGAATAAATAATTCTCAATAAATCAATATTCAATTACCAAAAATAAATTTGTGTCGAAGGCATGCCTTTGGCAGTGATTCCCAGTTTATCCGGGTTAGGTTATTTGTTATTAGTTAATTGGGATTATTTTTCTGCATTTGAAAAGAATTTTTCTTCTAAGAATATCCTTTTCATTATACGTACAACGGTTACAACTGATTCTTTTCATGGGGCGGGTTTCGTTACCGAATACCGGGTTATATTACAATAGTGAATGTTGAACCT
>CAZEWS010000195.1:0-7220 GCA_964515985.1 uncultured Rikenellaceae bacterium
AAATCTAATCGTAAAGCATTCGATAGAATATGTATTTGTTCTAATTGTTACCTGATTAAAAAAATAAAATAATGAAACGTAGTACATTAATTGTAATCTTAATTCTTTTAATATTTTTTGTAATCTCATTTTTAACCAATATTCTTGGTCCAATAATTCCTGATATTATTGATAGTTTCAGTCTTAGTATTGGATTGGCTGGTTTTTTGCCCTTTTCATTCTTTGTGGCTTATGGTGTAATGTCTATTCCGGCAGGAGTATTAATAGAAAAGTATTCAGAAAAACCCATCTTACTATTTGCATTTTCTATTGCTTTTTTGGGAGCGTTATTATTTGCATTATTTCCCAAATTTCATGTGGCATTAATATCACTATTTTCTATTGGCATTGGTATGGCTATGTTGCAGGTTGCTATTAATCCCTTACTCCGGCAAGCTGGAGGTGAGGGGAATTTTGCATTTTATTCTGTTCTGGCACAGTTGGTTTTTGGTTCAGCATCCTTTCTGAGTCCCCAGTTGTATAGCTATCTTGTACTGAATGTGCATACTGAAAATTCTTCTTTTATAATTAAAATGTTGAATTATATAGTTCCTGAAAATCTGGAATGGATTTCACTATATTGGGTATTTACCATAGTTATTTTGCTTATGATATTAATAATCCGGTTTGTTAAATTTCCCAAAGTGGTTCGTTTAGAGGATGAAAAGATACAAACCGGGACTGCTTTTAAAGATTTGCTAAGAAATAAATATGTAATTCTATTCTTTATAGGCATATTTGCTTATGTTGGAACTGAACAGGGTATTGCGAATTGGACTTCAAAATTTCTTCAAATGTATCATGATGTCGATCCTGCTACGAAAGGTGCTGATGCAATTTCATATTTCTGGGGCTTGCTTACTGTTGGCTGTGTACTTGGATTACTGTTATTAAAGTTATTTGATTGCAGAACCATTTTAATTGCTTTTACTTCCGGCGCACTAATTTCATTGACTTTTGCATTGTTTGGCCCTGTGCAGGTAGCCTTTTATGCATTCCCTCTTACCGGATTTTTCGCTTCGGTAATGTGGTCGGTAATATTCTCACTGGCCCTGAATTCTGTCGCCCATCACCATGGAACATTTTCAGGTATTCTTTGTACAGGTATTATGGGTGGGGCATTAGTTCCTTTAATAATAGGCGGACTTGGAGAATTGATTGGCTTACGTCTTGGCATGTTTTTCCTGTATATTACCCTGGGATATATTTTTAGTATCGGTATTTGGGCAAAACCATTAATAAATAATGTTACAATTAAGATTCGTATTAAAGATTTCTTCAAAAAAACCAAAAACTAACTTAAAGGAGGATTATCATGAACACAAAAATTTTTCAAGCCGTTCGTCTGGTATTTATCATTCTGATCATTTGTCCAACGTTGACTTTGGCGCAGGAACTCCAGCCGGTCCAGCTATTGGAACCGCAAATGGACGGCGGTCGGCCCCTGATGCAGGTGTTGAAGGACAGAAGTTCTTCCCGCGAATTCAGTAATGAGAAGTTGCCAATGCAGGTGCTTTCCGATATGCTTTGGGCGGCATTCGGAGTAAATCGCCCGGAATCAGGAAAGCGTACTGCACCTTCGGCAAATAACAGGCAGGAAATCGATATTTACGTTGCAACTGCTAAAGGACTTTACATGTATGATGCGAAGGCACACATGCTGATGCCGGTTCTGCCAGAGGATATCCGCGCTAAAACCGGAACTCAGCAGTTTGTGCAGGAAGCGCCTGTAAACCTTATTTATGTATCGGATTTCTCAAAGATGGGTAATGCTGAAGAAAATCAAAAGTATGTCACTTCATCTGCCAACACAGGCTTTATCAGCCAGAATGTTTACCTGTATTGTGCTTCCGAAGGACTGGCAACTGTTGTGCGTGGCTTAATTGACAAGCCAGCCCTGGAGAAGGCTATGAAGCTGCGACCGGATCAGAAGGTCATCCTTGCACAAACAGTAGGATATCCGAAAAAATAGCCATTGCATGTCCGAAATTTTGTTTATCCAACATTGGCAGGCATTAAAGCAACCTTTATTGAGATAATTGCATCTTATTTGTAGTTATCAGAAGAATGTTTAATTAAAATTTAAAACATTGAAATCAAATATTTTTTTTGGAATAAGCCTGTTATTAATCAGTTTATTTTTAATAAGCTGTGAAAAAGATAATCCGGAAGGTGCTATCAGTTGTAAAATCGTCAATCACACAAATTGTAAGAATTTTAAATCAAGCATTAAAGAAGATGATTATGATAGCAACATAAGTTGTATATCTTATTCATATGATTCTCAAAATAAAAAGTTAACATTAAAACATATAAATGCTGGATTTAATTGCTGTCCTGATAGTTTATATTGCAGTATTGTTTTATCAAGTGATTTAATAGTAATCAAGGAGTTTGAGAAAAAAGCTTTATGTAATTGTAATTGTTTATATGACCTTGATATTGAAATAACAGGAATTGAATTGAAAAAGTATATTATTAAAATTGATGAGCCATATTGCGGTAACCAACCTAAATTGATATTCGAAGCGGATTTAGCTTCAAATGTTACCGGTGAGTTTTGTGTAAATAGAGATAAATATCCATGGAGCATGTAATAACGCCTACCAATCAAGTAGAAAGCAGGAAGTAGAATAAACAGTTAGGGAGTGTATAAGACATGGCAGTGCTAATTACTCGTATCCCGACTTCAGCTCGGGCTACGAGTAATTATTTATCCTTCCGCTTTTTATTACCTGCTCCTTTTCCCCATACTTGCCCATAGGACGTAATTTTCTAAATTTGAACAAATCTTTAAACAAAGGAAATTATTATGAAAAAAGGAATTAAACGAAGAGAGTTCCTGCGACTTACTGCTGCCGGAAGTACTCTCTGCTTTTGCAGTACGGGTCTTTTAGCGTTTGGTGCAAACAAACAAGGGTCAAAGCTGATAAGCCCGGGCTGCAGGAGAACAAAAGTTAAAGTTGCCAGAATTTACATGGGAACTTCTCATGGGCTTTGGCCTAAACCGAATATGAACTTTACAAATGAAATCCGGTTTTATGAATCACAGTTCGAAAAATTGAAAGACGAATTGTATGATGTGGAATTTGTGGTTGATGAACTGGTCACTACCCCGGAACAGGTTGGAAACATTAAAAGCAGATTAAAAGAAGTTGACGGGATCCTGGCTATTCATTTTAATATTGGAATACAGCCGATCTTAAATGAAATTCTCAGCGTTGGTCAGCCCACCATGGTTTTTGCTGTTCCATATTCCGGGCATGAATGGGTAGGATTCGGGGATATGCAAAAACAACAGATGGGCGCTAAAATGGAATGTATACTCACCACTGATTATACACAACTGGCAGCTGCAATAAAACCCTTTCGTGCAATCCATCACTTAAGAGAAGCCAAAATCCTTAACCTTACAACCAGGTCGTTTACAGAATATGCAAACAACATAAATAAAAAATTTGGAACAGAGATCAAGCAGATTGAACTTGAACAAGTACTAGATAAATATAATGCCATCAGCGATAGTAAAGCAAAGGCTGAAGCCGAACGATGGATAAAAGGAGCTGTTCAGGTTGTGGAACCTTCTAAGGAAGAAATATTTAGGTCATGTAAACTGGCGCTTGCATTTGAACAGTTGCTTGATGAAGAAGATGCAACCGTCATGACCGCTGATTGTTATGGCAGCATGTATGGTCCGCTCTGCCAATCCTATGCCTATCCCTGTATTGGTTTTACCCGGTTAAATGATATGGGTTTAGGAGGAATTTGTGAATCGGACTTGCCATCTGCAATGACACACATATTAATTCAGGGTTTATCAGGAAAGCCTGGTTTTATCAGCGATCCAACAGTGGATGAATCCAATAATACCATCATTCTGGCTCACTGCATGGGTACAACAAAAATGGATGGCCCGGATAAGCCTGCTGCTACGTACAAATTACGAACAATCATGGAGAGGCAGGAAGGGGCTGTACCACAGGTAAAGATGCGCAACGGCCAGAAAGTTACCCAGGCAAAACTGGTTGGTATGGACATTCTACCTTACTTCACAGGTGAAATTGTCGAAACACCTGTCTCGCTTGAAGACGACAGGGGTTGCCGGACGAAAATTACCGTCAGGGTCGATGGAGATGTAACGAAATTATGGAAAAACTGGTCCCATGGTTTACACCGTGTGACATGCTATGGGGATATTACCAAAGAACTTGGACATTTCTGCAGATTCAAAGAAATAAAAATGGTAAATGAAGCAGTCTGATGAGATAATTGTCAGGTAGAGATTAAGTGGTCATTCGATAGTCATACAATAGTCATACAATAGTCATACAATGGTCATACAATAGTCATACAATGGTCATACAATAGTCATTCGATAGTCAAACAATAGTCATACAATGGTCATACAATAGTCATACAATGGTCATACAATAGTCATTCGATAGTCAAACAATAGTCATACAATGGTCATACAATGGTCATTCGATAGTCAAACAATAGTCATACAATGGTCATACAATGGTCATACAATGGTCATTCGATAGTCATTCAGTTGTAATTCAATAGTAATTCGCTTCGCTGTCATTAACTCGTCCCGATAATTTACCTGCTGTGAAGGCATTGATGTCGTAAATCGGGATTAGTTCGACTACAAATTTTGGTAGGTAATAAACTGCTTATACTTTTGATAGATCAACATCATTCAATATCAATAATAAAATTGATAATTAGACATTTGAATCAAAATTCGACAAGGTTTTTCTATTTGAATTATTTAGCAGAAAAATATATGAACTAAAATAATAACAATTGCGCACAATAAATAAGGATTAAACCCTGATCGCCTGAATTTCACAAATTCAGAACTCCTGATCCCATCTCAGGATATCAGTTAGTTAAGGCTTTCATGTCGCAAACATAAAATGTCGTAAATTAGCAAATAAAAACTCGATATGCAGCTATTTCTTCCAATATTTCCTAAGGAAACCAAGATGGTCAATTTTAAAGTTGGCTACAAACAAATAGATGACTTTATACATTACTTTGTAAACGGATTACCGGTATACTGTCATGAGACGGAAGATAAGAACGGGTACCGTTATGTAATGGCTACCCTGGTCAATCATAAATTCTGTAGCATTAAAGAGCTAAGCGAGGCATTAGGAGTACCCAGGAAAAATATAGAGCGATACGCAAAAGCTTTAAGAGAAAAGGGTATGGCGCACTTTTTCAACAGGAAGGAAACACGAGGGCAATGCCATAAAATGACCCCGGAAAAAATGGAAGATGCCCAACAGTTATTAGAACTTGGATATTCGCAACAAGGCACGGCAAAAGCGATAGGGGTAAGCGAAAGCGCTATACGTTACCATATAAAAGCAAAGCATTTAAAAAAAAACTAAATGTTTTACCGGCGGTACCTGCCTCCACTCCCAGGGAACGTGACATTGCCGATTTTTTGGTTTCGGACATCATCGGGATAGGCGCCACACGGGTTGAGTCCCGGGCATTAGCTGCATTAGGCAAACAAAATGCGGACATTTCTTTTGATCCGTGTGAAAGCATTGAATATGGAGGGGTATTGTTTTTACTGCCCTTTCTGTTAGCTAATGGTCTATTAAGCTACAAACAATATTATTCAGAGAGGCTTTCAGGATATTATAATTTTGACAGCTTGATACTAACCGTGGCATTCATGTACCTATGCCGTGTTAAAAACGCGGAACAATTGAAACACTGCAGTCCTGGTGAAATGGGGAAATTGCTTGGACTGGACAGGGTCCCCGAGGCTCGTTGCCTGAGAGGGATAATCAAAGAGTTGAGCGTGCAGGAAAGAGCCTCCGAGTGGAATGCCTATCTTTCAGAGGATTGGATAAACCAGGAAGACACGAGTATATACTATATAGACGGACATGTTCAGGTTTATCATGGGCACCTGGCCAATCTGGGCAAAAAACATATTAGTCGCCAAAAGCTTTGCCTGCCTGGGATGATGGAATTCTGGGTAAATAATGCTGATGGTTTGCCCTATTTTTATGTTACCGGGGATGTAAATGAGAAACTTCAAGAGGTGATAACAACACAATTGGCTCCCCGGTTGCTTGAGCTGACCGATGGTAAGGTCAGCCAGGAAGAGCTTGCCGCGGATGAGTTACTCCCCAGGTTCTCCCTGGTGTTTGACAGGGAGGCTTATAGTCCCGCGTTTTTCAAGCAGCTATGGGAATGCTTCCGAATAGCGGTAATTACCTATAGAAAAAATGTAAAAGATAAATGGGATGAGAAAGACTTTTCTCCTTATGATGTTGATACCGAGATGGAGACTACCATGTATTTATGCGAAAAGGAGGTAGAACTCAATGGCGTTAAGATGCGAGAAGTACGCAAGCTCACCGGGTCCGGTCACCAAACCAGTGTGATTACTACCAACTATAAAATATCTACTGTTCTGATAGCTTTATACATGTTTTCCAGATGGGCCCAGGAAAATTTTTTTAGATATATGAGGCAGGAATACGATATAGACAGAATAATACAATATGGTGTAGATGAATTAGATAAAACCATAATGGTGGTTAATCAGGAGTACAGCAATTTAACTCAAAAACTAAAAAAGTTAAGAGAAAAAAAAGCCCGGCGCCAGGCGAAACTTTATACCTTGAAAACAGAAAACATTGAAGGCGAAATGGAGCAAACCGGGAAAAATATTAAGAAACAATTATGCATCAAGCAAGAAATCGAATTGCTTGAAGCAGAAGAACAAGAGATCATAGCCCAAAGAAAGCAACAGCCATACAAGATAAGCATAGGTAAAATGCCTGAACATGTGAGATATAATAAACTAAAAACGGAAAGTAAGCATTTGCAAAATATCATCAAGATAATCTGTTATAGAGCAGAAACGGCTATAGCCAATTTGCTTGCTGCTCATTACCGAAAAAGCTCCAATGAAATAAGAGCGTTGGTAAAGAGTATAATATTTGCTAAAGCTGATTTATATCCGGATTATCAGACAAATACTCTTACTGTAAGATTAAATAGCTTATCAACACCAAGGGACAATATGGCTATAAGGGAAATATGTCAAACGCTAAATGATTATGAAGCAGTTTTTCCAGGCACAAATCTTAAGCTGTTTTTTAAAACTGCGACAGTGGAGCCTGCGAGAGGTCAGGAGTTCTGAA
>CAZEWS010000196.1:0-1078 GCA_964515985.1 uncultured Rikenellaceae bacterium
TGACGGAGGAGGGAAAGGTATATTTTACTGGGAACCAGGCTGGATTTCTTCAAATATAAAAACGCAATGGGGGCAAGGATCTGCCTGGGAATGTAATACACTTTTTGATTTTCAGGTGAATGTTATTAAGGGAATGAATTATCTGACTTATCCATATGAATTTTAAACCATGAAGCTAAAGATTTTTTTAAGTGCATTGTTAACCTTTTCCATTACTGCCATAACATCTGTAAATGCTCAGATAGACCATGTTGAACCTCCATTTTGGTGGGCTGGAATGAAAAATCCGAGTTTACAGCTAATGGTGCATGGAGAAAATATATCAGCAACAAAAGTTTTGGTTGATTATGAAGGGGTTGTACTGAAGTCCGTGACTTCCGTTGAAAATCCGAATTTTCTGTTCATTGATTTACAATTATCCCGTGGCGTAAAACCCGGGGAATTTGATATCTCTTTTAAAAAAGATGAAAAAACGGTAGAATCGTTTACGTATGAGTTGAAAAAAAGGCAACCAGGTTCTGCGGAGCGGGAAGGATTTAAAAACTCCGATGTTATGTATCTGATCATGCCTGACCGGTTTGCAAATGGAGATCCCGGTAATGATTATGTTGAAGGTTTCAAAGAAAAACTTAATCGTAAAGAACCTTATGGAAGGCATGGGGGTGACATCCGGGGGATTATTGAACATCTCGATTATATAAGTGAAATGGGGTTCACGGCCATCTGGTTAAATCCTGTCCTGGAAAATGACCAGCCTGAATGGTCATACCATGGTTATGCCACTACTGATTTTTATGAAGTGGATAGGAGGTTTGGTTTAAATGAAGATTACAGGAAGCTGGGAATCCTTGCCAAAGAAAAAGGGATTAAACTTATCATGGACATGATTTTTAATCACTGTGGTTCTGAACATTGGTGGATGGAAGACATGCCCGGCTCTGACTGGATCAACTTTTATCCTGATTATGTGATAACCAATCACAGAAGAACCGTAAACCAGGATCCATATGCCTCAAATTTGGATAAAGAATTAATGACAAAAGGGTGGTTTGTCCCAACCATGCCTGACCTTAATTTG
>CAZEWS010000196.1:1088-7173 GCA_964515985.1 uncultured Rikenellaceae bacterium
TTTGATCCAGAACAGCATCTGGTGGATTGAATACGTTGGATTGAACGGGATAAGAATGGACACCTATCCATATCCCGACAAGGATGCGATGGCAGAATGGAACAGGCGGGTTTTAAAGGAATATCCTGATTTTAACATTGTGGGAGAAGAATGGAGTTTAAATCCTGCCATCGTCTCTTATTGGCAAAAAGGACAGAATAACCGCGACGGATATGCTCCAAACCTACCCAGTCTTATGGATTTTCCACTCCAGAGCGCTCTTCAAAAAGGCCTGACAGAAAAGGAAAACTGGAATGAAGGATTGATTAAGCTTTATGAAGCTCTGGCTTATGATTTTCTCTATCCCGATCCTAACAACCTGGTAATTTTCCCAGACAATCATGATATGAGCCGTTTTTATATGCAGGTAGGTATGGATGTCGATTTGTTTAAACTCGGAATTACTTACATTCTTACTACCCGCGGTATTCCTCAAATCTTTTATGGTACTGAAATATTAATGACTCATAAAGAAAGCAATAGTCATGGCCATATCAGGAAAGATTTTCCCGGTGGTTGGGAAGGCGATAAAGTAAATGCATTTACCGGGAAAGGACTCTTAAAAAAAGAAATTGAAGTTCAAAACTTCTTTAAGAAACTCCTGAACTGGCGGAAAGGAAATCCGGTAATCCATACAGGGAAATTAACTCATTTTGCACCTGAAAATGGAGTTTATGTCTTTTTCAGATATAATAACGATAAAAAAAGTGATGATCGTTTTAAATAAAAACAAGGAAGATCATCATTTGAAACTTAAGAGATTCAATGAAATGATTGGTGGCTGTTCAAAAGGGAAAGATGTGATTAGCGAAACACAGTTTAATATGAAAGATGAAATAATTGTTCCTGCTTTAGCTCCTTTAATTTTGGAATTACAATAAAATGATATGCTTTTTTCTTCATATTTTAAGTATATAAACACGTCTGCTAATGTGTATATCTTCAAAATAAAGATAGCAGTTTTTCTATTTTCTTTTTTACAACCTTGGCCATTAAGAAAACACTGCCATAGGCATACCTTTGGCAAAAAGCAGGCAACGAAAAACCACTTTGAATAGCCCGGTACGAAGTGCCGGGTAAAAATAAAAAGTATCACCACAACAACCCTGAAAGGGTTGAATTAAATAACGATTAGAAATACCAACATACAGACAAAATATAAAGAATCAGAAAGAACATCACCAGAAAATAACTTTTGAGTAAGAGTTTAGGAAGCTATTGATTAAACATGGGATTGAATTTGATGAAAGATACTTATTTTGAGTTCAACCCCATCCGGGGTTGGCGGAAGGCTTGAGAAGATTACTTAACTAATATATAAGAATGAAAAGAGAAGTAGTTTTTACTTTGTTACTTTTTATTTCCGTTTTGTTTGTTAACGCCCAGATCATAGTAACAGATCCGGAATTACCAATTGCTGACCAGCCGGTAACAATCTATTTTGATTCAAGTAAAGAGCCTGGTGCCCTGAAAAACTTTACAGGAGATCTTTATACTCATACCGGGGTGATCCTCGAAGGATCAAGTAATTGGATGCATGTGATCGGGACATGGGGTGATAACTCTACACAACCGAAACTTACATATCTTGGCAACTATCAGTATTCGTTATCGATTACACCAGACATTAATAACTTCTATAATGTTCAGGGAGGAGAAGTCGTAAAAAAAATGGCCTTTGTTATCAGGAGTGCAGATGCAGCTAAGCAAACGGCTGATCTGTTTGTAGATGTATTTGAATTGGGTTTGAACATCAATATTACTTCTCCTTCGCAAAATTCTCTTGTAATCGAACTCAATGACGCCATAGATGTCAGTGCTTCAGCTACTTTGGCGGATTCTATTTCTCTTTTTATCAATGATGAATTCATTAAGACAAGTGCAGATTCTACATCTTTAACCCATACAATATTAGCTGACGAATATGGTGAAAACCAGGTGAAAGTGGTTGCATACAGTCAATCCGATTTTGTGGCCGATTCTTTTTTCTATTATGTCAGACAGACAGCTATCGTTGAAGCACTTCCGGCTGGCGTTCAGGATGGAATCAATTACACCACTGACACTTCTGTTACCCTTGTATTACATGCTCCCAACAAAAATCATGTATTTGTAATCGGAGATTTCACAGACTGGCTAGCCAGGGAGAAAGGGTATATGAAAGTTACACCTGATACAGCGAGGTATTGGATAGAAATAGAAGGGCTCACCCCACAGAATGAATACCGTTATCAATACCTTGTGGATGGAGAAATATATATAGCCGATCCTTATGCTGACAAAGTCCTTGATCCCTGGAACGATCACTATATCACAAATGAAACATACCCTAACTTAATCGAATATCCTGAAAATTATACTTCAGGCATCGTATCGGTTCTTCAAACTGCTCAGGAAGATTTTCAATGGCAGGTTGCTGAGTTCCAGCCCCCTGCAAAAACAGACCTGGTCATTTATGAATTACTAATTCGTGATTTTATAGCAAAGCATGATTACCAGACACTGATTGATACTCTGAGTTATCTGGATAGTCTTGGAGTAAATGCCATTGAACTTATGCCAATTAATGAATTTGAGGGGAATCTGAGTTGGGGATATAATCCGTCATTTTATTTTGCACCCGATAAATTTTATGGTCCGAAAGAAGATTTCAAAGCATTCGTTGATAGTTGTCATGCCCGGGGAATGGCAGTGATTATGGATATGGTTCTGAATCATTCCTATGGCCAATCGCCTTTGGTGCAACTCTATTTTGATAAGAATACAGGGAAACCAGCCGCTGACAATCCCTGGTACAATGTGGATTCACCAAATACAGCATTTTCATGGGGTTATGATTTCAACCATGAAAGTCAGGAAACAAAAGATTTTGTCGATAGTGTAAATGAATATTGGTTAACGGAATACAATATTAACGGTTTCCGGTTTGATTTTACAAAAGGATTTACTAATACCCCTGGTGATGGAGGAGCTTATGACGTCTCAAGGATCAGCATCCTGAAAAGAATGGCTGATCACATATGGAATGTCAACCCAAATGCCTATGTTATCCTGGAACATTTTTCCGCTAATAGTGAAGAAAAAGAGCTGGCAGAATACGGTATGTTGATATGGGGGAACATGAACCATGATTATGCGGAAGCAGCTATGGGTTATTCCTCAAATTTTTCCTGGGGTACTTCCAGGGGAAGAGGTTGGAATGTACCTCATCTGATTACCTATATGGAAAGTCATGATGAAGAACGACTGATGTATAAAACAATCACCTTTGGAAACTCCAGTGGTAATTATAATACAAAAAATTTTTCCACCGCCATTAAAAGAATGGAACTGGATGCCATGTTCTTTTTAACCATACCGGGTCCAAAGATGATCTGGCAGTTTGGAGAATTGGGGTATGATATCTCTATTAATGAAAATGGCCGGGTTGGTGAAAAACCGATCAAATGGGATTACCTTGATATTAATGAACGGTTAAGGCTATACCAGGTCTATCAGTCGCTGATCAAATTACGAAAAGCGCATGAAGCATTCCGCACATCCGATTATTCCTATTCATTGTCATCCACTCTGAAACGGCTTCACCTGAACCATACGAATATGAAAGTGACCATTCTGGGGAATTTTGATGTGATTGATGGAGGTATCGATCCGGGTTTTCAGGAAACCGGGACCTGGTATGAATATTTCACAGGAGGTTCAATCGATGTAACCGATGTGAATGAAACCATAAGCCTTCAACCCGGGGAATACAAAATATATACCACCCGGAAACTGGAAGTTCCTGATATTATCTCGGATGTCGATGAGCCAAAATTGATCCTGTCTGGTTACTCGGTTAGTATTTATCCAAATCCTTCACCAGATGAATTTCACATAGTTTTAAAAACGGATAAATCAGCATATATTATGCTTGAGGTGATTGATCTTTCAGGTCGCAAGCTCAAAAGCTTGATTTCTAAAAAGCATAGAGGGGTGTTAAATCTGACGTGGGACGGGAGAAATGATGCCGGACAGGACGTTCCTTCAAGTATATATTTTCTTCGAGCTGTTATCGATGATCAAACAGAGGTCTACAAGCTGGTTAAGCAGTAATTTTTAATGCTGTTATTTTTCAAATACCAGATACTTCCATGGACTCAGATGCATTGAGATTTTCTGTGGTATTTCATGGTTTTCATCCATAAAAATTTCCCTATATGTGCCTGTATGGGCACCCGTGAATACATCCACAGCCTGTTCTACACCAGTAAGATTGAGAATTACAATTACTTTATGATCATCCTTTACCCTGATGAATGAAAAGACATTATTATTTGTGTTGTTCATTTTAATGTACTCACCTCCAAAGCTTCCATTCCACAAAGCAGGATTTTCTTTTTTTAGATTAGTCAGAGTTGAATAAAAGTTTTCCAGTTCCGATTCTTTCCACTCTATCGGGTCTTTTTCGAAAAACTGCAAACGCTTATTCAATCCAATCTCCTGGCCACTGTAAATCAATGGCATTCCCGGTACGGTAAAAGTAAGTACAGCAAAAGCCTTAGCGGCATCTCCAAGCCTTTCTTCTATAGTCCCGTTCCACGAGTTTTCATCATGATTAGTAATAAAACGCAAGCGGTAAACCTCTTTGGGATATACTGCTTCTTCTTTCAATAGCGAAGAATCAAGTTCTGTTACAACTTGTTCCCCCTTAGCAACCTGGTTCATCAAATGAAAAAACTTCCAGGAATAGTTCATATCAAATGCATCTTCAAGCAAATTACGATGGTCTTCATCTTCAGCAAGCATGAACACGGGTTTAATCTGGTCCAGTTCTTTACGTGCCTTGTTCCAGAACTCTACGGGGACCTGCCCCGGATAATCGCAACGATATCCGTCTATATCCACTTCTTCCACCCAATTTTTTAAGGCATCGATCATATAATCCCATAACCCTTCTTGCTGGTAATCAAGCTGAATCACATCAGTCCAATCGTAAGGAGAAACAAAATTGCCTTCCGCATCGTGTTCATACCACTCCGGGTGATAAGCAGCCATAGGATTGTCCCAGGCAGTATGATTAGCAACCCAATCGAGAAGCACATACATTTCTTGTTCGTGTGCACTATTTACCAATGACTTCAGGTCCTCAATGGTGCCAAATTCCGGATTTACTTCCAGGTAATTACTTATCGAATAATAACTTCCCAGACTTCCCTTTCTATTCTTTTCACCAATGGGATAAACCGGCATCAGCCAGAGGATATCCGTTCCCAGTTCTTTCATGCGGGGAAGATGTTGTTCTACTTCAGAAAAAGTGCCTTCCTCTGAAAACTGACGTATATTCACTTCATATATGCTTAGGTTCTTGCTCCATTCGGGGTGTACTACCTGGGTTTCAAATTGTTCCGATTTCTGTGCGGGTTCTTTTTCTCCATTGGTACAGGCTGGAATAATGTAAAAGATAGCCATAAATGCTACAATGACTATAAACACATTGAAAACCAATCTTTTCATTTGTTTTGATATAAAAACATGATTCAAATAAATAAACAAAAAAGCCGGGATAAAAGCAACTAAATTTTATTGCTTCAACCCGGCGAGTTAATGAAGATCTTCTGATCGTCAGGAATTTTTGTTTAAAGCATTCAGATCATCGAACGCTTCTTTCAGCCTCAGAACAAAACTCTCTTCTCCAGTTCTCAACCAGGCACGGGGATCATAAAACTTTTTATTGGGTTTATCTTCACCTTCCGGGTTACCAATTTGGCCCTGCAGAAAGTCCTTCTTGTCTTTATAGTAACCGTGAACACCATCCCAAAATGCCCATTGCATATCGGTATCGAGGTTCATTTTAACGGCGCCATATTCAATTGCCTCGGTAATCAGATGCTTTTCCGATCCTGATCCTCCATGGAATACAAAATTCACCGGATTTGGACCCGTATTAAATTTCTGCCGGATATAATCCTGAGTGTTTTTAAGAATGACCGGTTTTAACTCGACATTTCCTGGTTTATAAACTCCGTGCACATTTCCAAAGGCTGCAGCTATAGTAAAATAATCA
>CAZEWS010000197.1:0-7172 GCA_964515985.1 uncultured Rikenellaceae bacterium
AACCTTACAAAGGAAGAAATGAGAGAAATTATAGATTCTTTGTTTGCTTGTAAAACACCTAATTACTCACCATCAGGTAAACCTGTTGTTTCTATCCTTAATCTTTCCGAAATTGAAAATATGTTTAAGTGATTTTTTCTGACATTTTGTCTATTTCAATAAAATTTTCCGGAATTACTATCTTTGGCTCAAGTATTGCACAAAAAAATTTCGAAAATGATTAAAATACTTTAAATTGTTATTATTTGATTTTAGGCATTTTAGGCATTTGTATATTTATCGTTACAACGTTCAATTTTAGCATCAATTTAATTAACGTTAGTTCGGGATAAGCAATAGTTTTTTATATTTGAATATAAGTTGTTTACTAGATAAGATTTGCGAATTCTTAGTTTTTTCTTTGTGTCTTCGAGACTTCGTGGCATTTATTTTTTTTTGCCACTAAGACACTAAGGCTCAAAGTTTCACTAAGTAAAAGTTAATGATTTATTTATCTATTTAATATATCGAACTCACGTTAATTAGAATTTAAGAACTCTCAAAGTAGCACTTAATGAATGGTTTTCGAAGCTCAGGACTTGGGGCTGTGCCTCCTGTTGTAAAAAACATAATACTGCTAAATGTAATATTGCTGTTAGCCGATTTTGCTTTAAAGGAAGCTTTTGGAATTAACCTAACCCGTATTTTAGGCCTTCATTATTTTGAATCGGAATATTTCAGACCCTACCAGTTTGTTACACATATGTTTATGCATGGTGGATTAGCTCACCTTTTCTTTAATATGTTTGCTTTATGGATGTTCGGAAGGGTGTTGGAAAGTGTATGGGGACCTAAACGATTTTTGGTTTACTATTTTGTTACTGGCCTGGGTGCTGCCGTTTTACATACTTTTGTAAACTGGATTGAACTTTCATCTTTGGTAAAAGATGTATCGGCTTTTGCTGTTTCACCCTCACCTGAACTTTTCGCCGGTTTCGTAAGAGACCATGTTAATTCACCTACACCCCAGCTATATAATTTTATCAATTCCTGGACCTTTAACCCGAATAACAGCAATTACATCAGGGAAGCTATTGAATTTACCAGGCAAGTGCTTGAAATGAATATTAATATCCCAACTGTTGGTGCATCAGGGGCAGTTTTTGGCATATTATTGGCATTCGGAATGCTTTTCCCCAATACAAAACTCATGTTACTCTTCCCTCCTATTCCGATGAAAGCAAAATATTTCGTCATTCTGTACGGTGGGCTTGAAATATATTTAGCTTTTTCACAACCCGGCAGCAACATTGCACATTTTGCCCATATTGGCGGGATGCTATTCGGATTTATACTTATAAAATACTGGAAAAAGGGACGGAGTAATTTTTATTAGAATAGTGTAATGAATCTGATTGATGAGATAAAAACATCTTTTAAGCAGGGAAGTTCCTTAACAAAATTGATATATATAAACCTGTGCGTTTTCTTAGGCATCAAGATTTTTCAGATCTTTTTTTTCCTCTTTAATACCCCGGAAGGAAGTGAATCTTTTATCCGCTGGCTGGCAGTACCTTCCAATTTATCCGAACTTATCAGAAAGCCCTGGACAGTCCTTACTTACATGTTTGTTCATGAAGGGTTTCTCCATATCCTTTTTAATTTATTGTGGCTTTTCTGGTTCGGTAAGATCTTTCTTGAATACCTTGACCATAAAAAATTAGCCGGTGTTTATATCCTTGGCGGTTTATCCGGTGCTTTTCTTTATGTTTTTTCATTTAATGTTTTTCCCGTGTTTGATTCTATTGCTGCAGAATCCATTGCCATTGGTGCATCAGCCGCAGTAATTGCAATAGTAATCGCCATTTCAGTGTATGTCCCGAATTATACCGTTTATTTGTTATTCTTAGGTCCTGTGAAAATCAAATACATTGCCATCCTGATATTTGTTTTTACATCGGTTTTGGATTTCTCCACGAATACCGGTGGTAAAATTGCGCATATCGGAGGCGCTTTATTTGGATTTATATACATCCATCAATACCGGAAAGGAACAGACTTCAGTAAAGGACTTAGCCGGATACTTGACCACTTCTTATCCTTTTTTAAACCTAAGGTGAAATTAAAGGTAGAACATAAAAGGCCTGCGAATGATATGGAATATAATAAAATGAAGGCCCGGGAACAAGAAGAAATAAACCGGATCCTGGATAAAATCTCCAAAGCAGGTTATGATAGTTTAACCAAGGAGGAAAAAAAAATCCTGTTTAATATGGGAGAGAAGAACAAGAACTAACCTAAATGAAAAGACTTGTTTATAAAAGTGCCCTACTATTCAATGCCTTCCTGGTTGCGGGTCTAATCCTGTCCTACCTGTCAGTATATATTAATCCGAAAGATCTCTGGATCGCAGCACTTTTTGGATTAGCATATCCCTATTTGTTAGCCTTGAATCTGATTATGATCATTTACTGGTCTGTTCAATTAAAAAAGGAAATCCTGATTTCACTAATTACGATTCTGATTGGCTGGTATAACCTTCAGAATTTTATCCGGCCCCCGGTATTATCCAATCTGAATTCAAATCGAAGAGAATCAAAGACAGAATATCTGAAAGATACTGGTAATACTGTCATGATTGATTTTTTGTCTTACAATGTCAGGCTTTTCAATTATTATAAATGGTTAGAAACTCCAGGCGCCAAGGATGGGATCCTCAGATTAATTTCCGAAAGAAAACCAGATATTCTATGTTTGCAAGAGATTTTTCTTACCGGAGAAAAAGGAACATTGACGATCGATAGCTTACGAAATAAAACAGGTAAAGCAACCTTTTCTCATGTTACATGGGCTTTAAGCAAAAATGGTAAAAAGAACTATGGAATTGCCACGTTTAGTCGTTTCCCGATTGTGAACAAGGGTGATATCCGTTTTCCAAATACCATCAATCTCTCTATTTTTACTGATATTAAAATAAACAACGATACTATTCGAATTTATAATAATCATCTGCAATCTGTCAGACTCAGAAAAAAAAGTTATTCCTTTCTCAAAACGCTTAATAATATCGATGAAGAAGAAACGATTGATGAAATAAAAGATATTTCGTTCCGGTTGAAACATGCTTTTACTCTGCGGGCTAAACAGGCTAATGTTGTTGCCAGGCACATAAAAAACTCGCCTTATCCGGTAATGGTTTGCGGTGATTTCAATGATACACCTGTATCTTATTCATACCATAAAATGCGGGGAAAACTCAAGGATGCTTTTGTTGAATCCGGTACCGGGATTGGAAACACATATTTGGGAAGATTTCCCTCATACCGGATTGATTATATCTTACACAGCGATAACATTAAATCGTCTCATTTCAAAACTATCCGTGTAAATTATTCCGACCATTATCCGGTAACTTGCAATTTATATATAAGATCAGAATAATTCGTCTGACCACTTGGAGTGGTCGGACGAATATTGAATTAAAAAGGCAAGTTTTCCAAATCAACGTTACCTCCTGTTAAAATCAATCCAACCCTTTTCCCCTTAAATTGATCCAGGTTTTCAATAACGATCGCCAAAGTTACCGCGGAGGATGGTTCTATAATGATTTTCATTCTTTCCCAGATCATTCTCATGGCACGAATAATGGTATCTTCCATGACGGTGATTATATCATCCACCTTTTCCTGGATAATTTTAAAGGTAAGCGGGCTTAGCGATGTTAATAATCCATCTGCTATCGTATCAGGATTTATGGATGGAACTAATTTCCCTGATTTAAAAGAGCGCCAGGCATCATTCGCATTTTTAGGTTCAGCCGCTATGACTTTTGTGTTTGGGCTGAGAGCCCGAACTGTGATTGCGGTACCGCTTAATAAGCCCCCTCCTCCGACCGGAGTAACCACATAATCCAAATCCGGAATTTCCTCCAGAAATTCCTTTGAAGCGGTTCCCTGTCCACAAATTACCTGAAAATTATCATATGGGTGAATAAACTGAGCATTTGTTTCCTTCACAACTTTATCCAGGGTGCTCTCCCTGGCCTCAAGTGTAGGTTTGCAATATGTTATTTCGGCTCCATAACCGGTAACAGCAATTATCTTAATTTTTGAAGAAGTTTCAGGCATCACAACATATGCTTTAATCCCTCTTAATTTTGCTGCCAGAGCAAGGGCAGCAGCATGATTACCCGAGGAATGTGTTGCAACCCCATTTTTTGCCTGGTCATCTGACAAGGAAAAAACCGCGTTGCAGGCACCCCGAAACTTAAAAGCACCTACTTTCTGAAAATTTTCACATTTAAAAAAAAGATCGCAATCCAAAATTTTATTTATACCATCGGATTGTAAAACAGGGGTTTGATGGATGTAATTCTTTATTCTTTGATGAGCACTAAGAATATCTTCGTATTGTGGGATTTTTTGATTCATAGATGTTACAAAATTGCACCGTAAGTTACCATTTATTTTCAAATACACTGGGTGACTTACTATCCGCTAAGCGGTTCTCCCGTAAGGATGCCCGCCTGAACGAGCATTCGGGCAGGCCTGTGGCACAACTATTTTATGAATGAAATGAGTAAAATGTCTCACGAGCAGGTTTGAGCGAAGGACAGTGGGAGTGAGTAAACCGCTAAGCGGATTCTCGTCTGTCTCCCGGTTATCAACACGTGATGCATGAGTTACTTTGTACACTCGTCAGACGACTGCAGTCGTCCGACGAGTGTTTCTTAAAAAATAATAGTGTATTTCTTTTGCCGCCTTTTGACCGGATGCAATGGCTTTTACTACCAGACCGGGGCCTGAAACCGCATCCCCAACGGCAAATATTTTAGAGCGGTTGGTTTCAAACGAATCATTCACTTTAATATTTCCTTTTTCATCAAAATCCATGTTTAGTTGCTCCAGCAGACCCTCATAAATAGGCCGTGTAAATCCAAGGGCCAGAAGGACCATGTCTGCTTCAAACGTCTTAATACTTCCGGATTCTTCAGTCATAATCAATTGATTTTTGTCTCCTTTTTTCCAATCAAGTTCAACTGCTTCAATCCGGTTTACCATACCGTTTAAACCGATAAATCTTTTTGTTCCAAGGCTCCAGTAACGTTTACAGCCTTCTTCGTGCGAAGTTGTGGTCTTCAGGATATCCGGCCAGAAAGGCCAGGGATTATCTTGTCGCCTGACTTCCGGTGGTTTTGGCAATATCTCAATCTGGGTGATGCTTTTAGCTCCCTGACGAACGGCTGTACCTACACAATCCGAACCTGTATCTCCTCCTCCGAGAACGATCACATTCTTATCCTTTACAAAGATCCTTTCATTATCAGGAATGCTTTCCCCGGCAACCACCCTGTTCTGTTGAGTCAGATAATCCATTGCAAAATGGATGCCTTCAAGGCCTCTGCCCTCAATTTGCAGATCTCTTGGCTGCATAACACCAACAGCCAAACATACAGCATCAAATTTTTCAAGCAGGTTTTGCGCCGTTATATTCTTACCTACCAGGGTGTTGGTTTTAATCACCAATCCTTCCTCCCCAAGAAGTTGTATTCTACGGTCGATAACATTCTTATTCAATTTAAAATCAGGTACCCCATACCTTAATAATCCTCCCACGTTATTTTCTTTCTCAAAAAGTGTTACGGTATGCCCAAAACGGTTTAACCGGGCAGCTACTGAAAGGCCTGCCGGTCCTGATCCCACAACAGCCACTTTTTTCCCGGTTCTTTTCTCCGGTGGTCTGGGTACAATATAACCCAGGTCAAAGGCCTTTTCAATCACAGCAGCTTCGTTTTCACGGATAGTTACAGGTTCATTATGAATTGCCAAAACACAGGATTTTTCACAGGGAGCCGGACAAACTCTGCCGGTAAATTCCGGAAAATTATTAGTTAAGTGCAGGATATCACTGGCTTCTTTCCAGTCGCCCCGGTAAACAGCATCCTGCCATTCAGGCATTCTGCTTCCCACCGGGCATCCCCAATGACAAAACGGAACACCACAATCCATGCAACGGGATGCCTGAAGAATCCTGTCATCCGTATTCAGGGTTTGTTCAACCTCACCATAATCCGATATTCTTTCTTCTACAGGGCGGTTTCCTGCTCCTTTTCTTTTTACTTCAATAAATCCTCTTGGATTTCCCATGATATTTCTACTAATATTTTAAATCATATTTTTTCAGAATAAAGCTGATTATATAACATAAATGAATGATTTTGTTATAGGTTATTAGTTATGCCAAGGCATCCCCTTATTTTTTTTCTACTCAACCACCTCCCCCTCCCTTCGGTCGGGTACTCCTCCTTTCCAAGGAGGAGAATTTTGTGTTAGTTGCTATAGTAACTGTTTACTCTGCAAAATTAGGATCATAGTCAGCATGGCGTAGTTTCAGATTTATTTCCCTCAGCTTTATTTCATTAAGCACTTTTTTATATTCCAGTGGAAGTACCTTTACAAATTTTGGCAGGTATTCATCCCAATTAACCAATACCCTTTCTGCAATTGCACTTTTTGTATGCTTCCAGTGTGTTGAAATCATTTCCTGCAACTCCCTGACATCTTCATAATCCGTCAATATGGTTAATTCAACCATGTCCTGGTTGCAGTAATAAGAAAAATCTCCATTAAGGTCTAAAACATAAACTATTCCCCCACTCATTCCTGCCGCGAAATTTCGACCGGTTTTACCCAAAACAACAACGCGACCTCCTGTCATGTATTCACAACCATGATCTCCCACCCCTTCAACCACTGCAATTGCACCGCTGTTTCTAACACAAAACCTTTCACCGGCAATTCCATTCACATAGATTTGTCCCTTCGTGGCTCCGTAAAGGATTGTATTTCCAATTATAATGTTTTCTTCTGCCTTTAGAGTTGAAGATGTTGGTAGAACCACTACGATCTTTCCACCTGATAAACCTTTCCCAACGTAATCATTCGCATCTCCCTCGAGCCGAAAGCTAATACCGTTTACCAGAAATGCGCCAAAGCTTTGTCCGGCGGAACCATAAAAATTACAATTAACGGTATCTTCAGGAAGCCCTTCCAAACCATACCTTTCAGTTATTTCGCCGGAGAGCATCGTCCCAATCGACCGGTGAGTATTTGTAATTTCTCTGGATATCCAAACCTTCTCTTTGTTTTTCAGGGCTTTGCCGGACAATCTGATAATCTCCTTATCGATTACTT
>CAZEWS010000198.1:0-7166 GCA_964515985.1 uncultured Rikenellaceae bacterium
AACATATAACATATAACATATAACATATAACTTATAACTTTAACAATTATCCTGAATATAAAAAAGAGAGCCTTTAAAATTAAATTTTTGAAAACAATGAAATACCTTACTTACTTCTTGATAATCTTCCTGTTCTGGTTACTGTTGACATTTGAACTGAGCACGGCTAATCTTATCGTAGGGTGTGCAGCAGCTTTTATTACAACATTGTTTTTCGGTAAGTATTTTTTCAACGATGTCAAAAAATTATATCAACCACACCGGTATTTCTGGCTATTGATATATTTGTTTGTTTTTATATGTAAATGTTTTAAAGCAAACCTCGATGTAGCCTACCGTATCCTTCATCCATCCCTTCCCATAAAACCAGGCATCGTCAAGGTTAAGATGGGTCTTTCAACAGGGATTGGAAAAGCCATGCTTGCTTTATCAATAACCATGACTCCAGGCACAATTGCCATCGATATTATCGACGATACTATTTTTATCCACTGGATCTATATAAACACTACTGATCCCGATAAATACAGTGAGAAAATATCCGGAAAATTTGAGAAATACTTAAAAAGAATTTTTGAATGAATACCCTGTTGTATATACTGCTTTATGCTCAAATCGCACTATCCGTTCTCTGTTTATACAGGATAATAAAGGGCCCTACTATACCCGACAGGATGGTTGGCATTGATGTTTTTGGAATTTTAGTTGTTGGCATTTGTGTAATCCTAGCTATCATTACAAGGCGGATGTTTCTTATTGATGTGGGCATTGCCTGGATTGTTTTAAGCTTTATCGGAACATTAACCCTGGCTAAATATTTAAGTAAAAAGAAATTAAATGAGTAACATAATCGGTATTATATTGCTTTCATGCGGATTGTTGTTTAATCTGATCGGTTGCATCGGATTGGTCCGGTTACCTGATGTTTACAACCGGCTACAGGCATCAACCCTGTGTGTCACATTGGGAACATGCAGTATGATCTTTAGTTTGTTGTTTTTCTTTGGATTTAGTGAAATTGGCGTTAAGGCAATTGTTGCAATGGTTTTGTTTTTTTTTACAGCGGCTGTTACGGCACATGCCCTTATGCGGGGATCATATATTTTCGGAGTTGGATTAGGAGATAAAAGCGTTGTTGACGATTACAAAGACCAGGTTGAAAAAGAAGATACTAAAGAGCAATAATAAAACGAATTACAAATCAGCGTGTTGGGATGAAAAGTGACAGGAGGCAGTTAGTGACATTGTAAAATGGTTTACCCTGTAAAATATTCCGACAAGTCGGAATGTCCGCCCTGTGGAATTCCTTCGCACCAACTTTTGTTGGATTACACAGGGTAAGCATTTCACAGGGTGAAATTGCTAAATTGTTGGAGAAAGTGTAAAAGGCAAAAAATGTAGAGCCGAATTGCATTCGGCTGGAAATAGGACGAGGTGCTTTGAGCAGAGGGCAAAGAGCAAAGGGAATGGAGTATAGTGTGTTTTTTCCGAAGATCCCTTGGAGAAAAGATTGAATAATTGATAGCGAGTCTAAAGCCGAAACCTGCAACTTAGAACTCGGAACCGAAATTTGAATATTACTATAATGAAATATCCAAAACTAAGGGAACTAAAAGAAGCCATATACTCACTGGTTACACCGTCATATACAACAAAATTCCCAAAGGAGCCGCATACACCATATCCAAATTTCAGGGGCAAGCCGGTTGTTGATGACGCGAATTGTGTAGGTTGTGAAACCTGCACCAATGTTTGTCCTTCCGGTGTCATTACATTCAAAGACGACAACGATCAAAAGATCAGGATCATTGAGCGGAATTATGGTCTCTGCCTTTTCTGCGGTCAGTGTCAGGAGCATTGTATTACAGGAAAAGGAGTAACATTATCGGATCAGATCTATGACCTTGCAACCTTTAACAGGGAAGATCTGATCGAAAGGCAGGAAAAGGAATTGCTGATATGTGAAAGTTGTGGTGCTGTAATTACTACCAAAGAACATATTCAATACATGCATAAAAAATTAGGCCCAAAAGCTTTTTCATCCATAATAAATTTAAATGTCCTGAATGAAAGCCTCAGGCTTGCTTCAGAGGAAGAAATCCATGTGGAAGTCAGAGATGGATTGAAACGGAAGGATATGTTCAACATCATTTGTCCCAACTGTTTGAGGAAGATTCTGGTAAAAACATCCTACTAAATGCCGAAAAGTCTAAATTACCTCTAAACCTGGATAAACCCCGTAGGATAATTATTCCAACGGGGTAAACCGAAAAAGACAAATTTCAAATCACAAATATCAAATAACTTTCAAATTTCAATTGATTAAATCCCAAAATATAATTGGTCATTGAATAATGAACTATTGAGATTTACCTGCCCAGTGAAATAGTTTAATTTATTTCACGGGGTAAAAGTTTTGTATATTGTTATTTGGAATTTTTCAACCAGCTTGCGCAGTTTATTCTTAAAAAATTACAGAATTTGAATTTCAAGATACTAAAAGATACATCTAAACATATTTTATTTGCCGGGATTGGCAATATACTTAAATCGGATGATGGTATAGGGGTTTATATAAGCAATCACATTAAGTCGGGCAATAAAGTTTCCTCACTGACTGTTGAAGTTAGTATAGAAAACTATATTGGAAAAATAAACAGGCTAAACCCTGATATTCTGATCCTTATCGATTGTGTTGATTTCAAAAAAGAACCGGGGTATTTTGAGATGTTACCTGTTCACAGGGTAAGGGACTTTACTGTTCACACCCATAATATTTCCCTGAAAAGAATTTCCGAATTATTTACCATGCCCGTCTGGATCCTTGGCATTCAGCCAAAGGATACTTCTTTTGGAGAAAAGCTGTCTCCTGAAATCAAAAAAACGGCTGATTATCTTATTGATTTAATAAATGATACGTAGCTACACGAAACAGTTGCAGCGGCAGCTTGTCCGGCAATTGACGGATGGCAGGAGACAGGAATAAGTCGCCAGTATGCAGTACGCAGTACGCAGATGTTGTAGAGAGCTTAGTTCCAAATGTAGAGCCGAATTGTATTCGGCTGGAAACACATCTACTGGTGTTTAAGCTGGGAATAACCTGCCAGCGTCTTCCTGACCTGGCAGTGTTTGGACCAGGAGATCCTAAGGGTTTTGTGCCATAGGCATCCCTACGGGGGAGGGGTGTCCCGAGCATCAGCGAGGGACGGGGTGGTAGTTTAACTAAGAATCACCCACCTCCCCCTCCCGTTGGTCGGGTACTCCTCCTTTCCAAGGGAGAATTTTGTTAGTTTATTAAACATTTGGTCACACTGTCACCGAAACCGAAAACCGGGAACCCCAGTGAAATATGCTCCTTCCCTGGTGAAATGTTTTCGTACCTCAAATTTCACCCCGACACAGTCATTCTTCCTTGCGGGGCAGGCAGGGCAAGCGTCGCATTTCACGGGGCAGGCTGAGAACCCGAAACCTAATACATATTTTCATTTTCCCCTCCAATCTTTTACCTTTAACCGGATTAAAAAATAAAATGAATTAACCATGTCAGATTTTAAGGAAATATTAAACGCACTGGTAACCTTCCGGGATGAAAGAAACTGGGAACAATTCCACAACTCAAAAGATCTTGCTCTTGCTATATCCATTGAAGCTGCTGAACTAAACGAGCTTTTCCTTTGGAAAACCAGGGAAGAATCCGAACAGGTTGACAGGCAAAAAATTAAAGAAGAACTGGCAGATATCCTGGCTTTTTCATTCCTCATGGCTCATAAATACGAATTTGATATAAGAGAAATGGTCTTGCAAAAGATACAGGAAAACAGTAAAAAATATCCGGCGGAAAAGGCCAGGAATACCGCGAAAAAATATAACCAACTATAATTAGTTATCCGACAACTTATATAAAAATGATCGGAGCAATTATCGGCGATATTATCGGTTCGGTTTACGAATGTAAAACGACCAAATTAACTGATTTTAAACTGTTCACTCCCCATACCACATTTACGGATGATACCGTCCTCACCATAGCCGTCGCAGATGCTATTTTATGCCAGGCTGCCTATACTGAAAAGATATATTATTGGGGAAACAAATATCCCAACGCAGGATACGGAATCGGTTTCATCAACTGGCTCCATTCTGCAAACCCGCAACCATATAACAGTTGGGGTAACGGCTCAGCTATGCGGGTCAGCCCGGTCGGGTTCGCTTTTAGTGATGAAAAGACCGTTTTAAAAGAGGCTAAAAGGTCAGCAGAAATTTCACATAACCATCCTGAAGGTATTAAAGGAGCACAAGCAATTGCTATTTCAGTTTTTTTGGCTAAATCAGGTTATTCAAAGTCAGATATAAAATCGTACATTGAAAATAAATTTAATTATGATCTGAATAGAAAAATTGATGAAATTCGCCCTTTCTATACTTTTGATATTAGCTGCCAGGGTTCCGTTCTTGAAGCAATTATTGCCTTTCTGGAATCGGCAGATTTTGAAGATGCTGTTCGAAAAGCAATCTCATTAGGAGGCGACAGCGACACACTTGCCTGCATGGCTGGAGCAATAGCACAAGCTTACTATAAAAAGATACCTCAATCCATCATGGAGCAAGCTCTGGAATACTTACCACAGGAATTCCTGGAAATTATAAGGATCTTTGAAGATACTTTCAGGGTTGTCGGTTAATCATTATCGTTATTACCCTGCACTTCGTACCGGGTTATTCAAAGTTAAATCCCATACGGGATTTATCAACTTGCTCTACTTAACATTCTGCTTCATTCTTAACAGATTATTCAATACTTGCTTGTTTGTTTTCTTCTTAGTGAATATACTGATAATAAAAGTTAAAACCGTTACCTTTATTGTGAAGAAACACACGCAGGCAGGGTTGTTCTACAAATATTTGCAAAATTTTATTACTTTTGGTTTCTTCACCTATTATTTCCCCGATATTCAGTATGTTATTATACATAAGAAACTTCAATAACTAATCTTAATCTTAACTTTTTATTATGGAATACTCTTTAATACTCTGGGGAGCTTTCGGAGGATTGCTGCCGGATATAATACGGCTGGTTAAAAACAGGTTTACCGGCGAATTCGCTGATTTTTACCGAAGTCCTGCTTACTGGACAGGATTGATATTATCATCCTTCCTTGGCGGGTTGGTTGTGTTTTTGCTTAAACCACAGGATATTATCTATGCCCTGAGTTTGGGATATTTCGCTCCCAAAATAATCACTTCAATTCTCTCACAGCATGTTCCCGCATCAGCAAAACAAGAACTTACAGAATCTGACCAGGGAAAAATTAAAATATGGCATTGGTGGAACGTCTAATGGATTCAGACGATTTAACAATCTTTTTTAAAGCCCTCGATTTTGCCGCTAAAAAGCACAAAGACCAGCGGAGAAAAGACGAAGGGGAAACCCCGTATATCAATCATCCTATCGCAGTAGCAAAAACCCTTGTCGAAACCGGAAAGGTTACGGATGTTCATACCATTGCTGCCGCCTTATTGCACGATACGATCGAAGATACCCATACCAAACCTGACGAAATTGAAGAAAAGTTTGGCAAGAAGATTCTTGCCCTGGTGTTGGAAACCACTGATAAAAAATGGCAACCCAAACCTGTCAGAAAGTTTTTACAAATCAAAAACGCTTCCAAAAAATCAAATGCAGCCAAACAAATAAAGTTGGCTGATAAGATTTGTAACGTACAGGATGTTTTAATAAACCCTCCGGTTAAATGGTCCAACCGACAACAACGGGATTATCTTATCTGGGCTGAAATGGTTATAAAAGGACTAAGAGGAGTAAATCCGGATCTCGAAAAAATGTTTGATGAATTAATCCTGAAAGGAAAACAAATATAAATTATTTTTCCTCTTCCAAACCCATTGCTTTTTTTGCGTAACGCTGCTGCAATTCCTCCGCTTTTTCCTCTGGTAAGCCATCCAGTAAATCCAGGTATAATTCACATTCGCCTCACAAAATAAAACATTTTCCGGACTTTCAAATCTTACACCACTGGGAATTGAGCTTACTCACCGGGTGACTTCGAGTCACCCGGTGAGTAGATTTAAAATCTAAAACTATAACTTACCGAGGGTATTATTGGGAAAAGGGCTATTTGCTCAAAAGTGCCGGAGCTATATTTTAAGTACCATGGGTTTAACCTGGAATATGCATTATAAATATCAAACTTCCAGTAGGCTGTGCCCCACTTTTTATTCTTCTTTAACTGCAGGCTCAAATCAAGCCTGTGGTACAACGGAAATCGTATGTTATTCCTGTTATCAAGTAGAGGAA
The DNA here is from genome assembly GCA_964515985.1 of uncultured Rikenellaceae bacterium. Taxonomy (GTDB): domain Bacteria; phylum Bacteroidota; class Bacteroidia; order Bacteroidales; family VadinHA17; genus CAZEWS01. The sequence goes on from CAZEWS010000198.1 coordinate 6,314, forward strand.
TTCCCGGTACCGGGACAAACCTGTCGTAAACCGAGGCCCATTTCCCGCTTTGCAATACCCAGTTACAACTCAAACTAAGCTTCTCTCTTGGCCTGTATGCAATTGTCAGGCTAAAGTCATGCCTTTTATCATATTTAAATGGGAATTTTTTCCCGTTGTTTATCTCATCAAATTGCACATACGTAAACGACAATGTATATGCTATTAAACCAAACATCTTGTCACCTGCTTTTTGAATAAGAACTTCAACACTTTTTGATGTGCCCTCTCCATAAACAATATTATTTTCCCAATAAGGTTCGGTCATATATGTTGCACCGTCCCTGTAGGCAATAAGGTTATACATTTTTTTATAGTACAATTCCAATCCTGCCAATACTCCGTGATTGTATTGATATTTCATGCCTGCCACAAATAAGGATGATACCTCCGGCCTGGTGTTTTGTGTTGAATGCACCCAAAGGTCGGATGTTTGCATTACACTCGATGAGGTCAAACGGTGAATACTCTGCGTTGTTATTGACCATGAACCGTTTATACTCATTTTTTCATTCAAATAGTAGTTCATTGTAAAACGTGGTTCCGGTATAAGCCATGTTTTACCGGAAGCATGAATTAAAGAACCACGTATTCCACCCCGTACATAGAACTTGTTATTAACAATGTATTTATCTTCAAGATACACGGAGCTTATAAAATTATTTTGGGTATTACCTGCAATAGTATCATTCCTGCCCTGTAAAACGTCATTTATGTATAAGAATGTACCGGCTAAAGGTAAGTACATCCTGTAAATTGCTGAAATGCCATAATTAAACCGGTGTCCGGGGTTTAAGTTAATTTCATTATCAAA
>CAZEWS010000199.1:0-7130 GCA_964515985.1 uncultured Rikenellaceae bacterium
TTTAGCTGAGGAAAGCCAACTTAGGGTAGGTTATGTACATGAAAATCTGTGTTTAGAGGAAATTTATGAGAAGGGCAAGGAACTCGTAGAAAGGATTGCTGCTCATATGGATCATATTGACATTTTGATCAATAATGCAGGGTTTTTAAAGAACGTGCCATTTGAACAGACTACGAAAGAAGATGCGCAAAAAATAATAATAGTAAATTTTCTCGCCCCCGCACATTTAATAAAGTTACTTCTTCCATTGATGGGTACACCCAGATCAAGTCATGTTGTTAATATCAGCAGCATGGGAGGATTCCAGGGATCAGCGAAATACAGTGGGATTTCGTACTACAGCGCAAGCAAGGCTGCAATAGCTAATTTAACCGAATGCCTTGCAGTAGAATTGAGCGAGAAATTAATATCCTTTAACTGCCTGGCTTTGGGTGCAGTCCAAACCGAAATGTTGGAAGAGGCATTTCCCGGGTATATTGCTCCACTGTCAACCCATCATATGGCAGAATTTGTGGTTGACTTTGCTATAAAAGGAAATAAATACTTTAATGGAAAAATAATTCCCGTTTCGACCAGCACGCCGTAGGTTCTGGTTTGTAGTTTGAAGTTTCTGGTACTGGGTACCGGGTACCGGTTGCGGGGTACGGGTTCTCGAAATTCATAATCACTTCGTTATTCGTAAATCGTTAATCGATATTCGTAATTCTTTCAACATACTACTTTACTCTCTTGGTGGAAACTTAGTACTGCCTCCTGCTACTGCCGCTGCTACTAATTTATCAATCCTCAATAAACATAATGACGAACCGGAGCTTCGTCTTACTAACTTCTTTTTGCTCCTTAGCCCTTAACCTCAGCCTCCATTCCTTCACAGACTCTGCCTGGTTCTCCTGCCACAGGCATCTCTTCGAGAAACCCTGGCAGGTCTCTCTCAGTATCCCAGCCTCCCTGTCCCCTTCACAGACTCTGCCAGGTACTTCATACCCTGGCAGGTCTATCCCAGTCTCCCTCTCTCTCAGTCACTAAGTCACCCAGTTTTCTCCCCATCTCCCCTTCTCTATCTCACATTTCACTTTTTACTTTTATCTTTTTACTTTTATCTTTCATTTTCCTATCACTGATACACCTTACATTCCACTTCTCCCCTCATCACACCTAAGACATTCATTGCCAGGGATTTCATCTCATCTTCGCCAGGATAAATTGCAACCCGTGCAATATGTTCCACCATTATTTTGATATAATCCACTACCGTATTATTATGTACCAAACCGCCTGTAAGGATAATAGCATCGACATTCCCTTTCAGTACGGCGCTCATGGCTCCAATTTCTTTACCTACCTGGTAAGCCATGGCTTCCTGAATCATCTTAGCCTTTTCATTACCCTCTTCTGCCATCATTTCGACCATATAAGCATCGTTTGTACCAAGATAGGCAACAAGTCCACCCTGTCCTGTGATCATTTTTTTTACTTCATCAAGAGTGTAATCTCCACTAAAACATAGTTTTGCCAGGTCACCAGATGGCAGAGTACCTGATCTTTCAGGTGAAAAGGGTCCTTCACCGTCAAGGGCCTGATTTACATCAATTACCTTACCCTTTCGGTGCGCAGCTACTGATATCCCTCCACCCATATGAGCAATAATCATATTCAGTTCTTCATAGTCTTTATCCAGAAAATGCGCATGTATCCTGGCAACCACTTTATGATTAAGTGCATGAAATATAGATTTCCTAACGAATTTTGGATGTCCGGCAATCCTTGCAACTTCCTGTAGTTCATCTACAACTACCGGATCAGCAATAAATGCCCGTGCACCAGGCAAAGATCTTGCAATATCATCGGCTATCAATCCTCCCAAATTACTGGCATGTTCTCCAATAATACCTTTCCTCAAATCCTCCTTCATCTTATCATTCACTTCATATACCCCTGATTCGATAGGCCTCAATAATCCACCTCTTCCCACCACTGCTGTTATTTCTTCCATTTTTATCTCGGCTTTCACTAACTCCCTGGCAATAACATTTTTTCTGAATTCATACTGATCTGCCACCTTATTAAACTGCTGGATTTCTTCAATAGAATGCCTGATGGTTTTCAGAAATCTGGATTTGGTATTCCTATATACAGCAATTTTTGTTGATGTAGAACCTGGATTAATTACCAATATTCTATGAAATTCCATTTAGAGTTCTTCCTGGAAACCAACCTGAAAAATTACCTTCGGAATTTTTCAGGTTGTTATTAATGGTTAAGTTTTACTTTGCCATAAGTGCCGCTAAGGCAATTGAGTATAGTTTGGTTTTAACGCTATCACCCCGGGATGACAAAACAGCCGGAACTCTTGCACCAACTACAACAGCACCCAGATCTCCACCTGTCAGTTTGGTATAGCATTTATAAAACACATTGCCGGATTCAATGTTGGGAAAAAGTATACAATCGGCATCTCCTGCGACTTCTGACTTAATCTTTTTAATTTTAGCGCTTTCCTTATCAACAATAACATCAAATGCTAATGGTCCTTCAACAACTGCCCCTTTTATTTGTCCTCTTCTTGCCATTCCTGTAAGAATAGCTGCATCAACACATGCAGGCATTTTAGGAAGTATTTGTTCGGTTGCAGCAAGAATCGCTACTTTGGGATTCGCAATTCCAAGGGATTGTGCAGTACGGATCAGGTATTTCAGAATTACAATTTTTTCTTTTAATTCCGGCAAAGGAATGATAGCCACATCTCCTATGATCAAAAGTTTGTGATAGTTTTTAGGTTCCAGTGCGGATACATGAGTTAAAATGGCTCCGGGATCCATCAAGCCGTTTTCCTTATCAAGGATCGCCCGCATGTATTTATCCGAGCTTACCAATCCTTTCATGATCAAATCCCCTTCGCCCTTTTTAATTAATTGAACTGCTTTTGCTGCAGCATTTGTTTCATTCTGTTCGTGAACAATCCTGAATTTTGAAGGATTTATTCCTTTTTTTTTCAATATTTTCAGAATGATTCTTTCGTCACCAACCAGGACTCCGTCAATCAACTCAAAATCAATGGCCTTATTTACTGCTTCTATTGTATGATCATCATTAGCAAATACTGCAACGAGGGTCTTCTTCTTCCTGGCTCTCAGAACCTCAAACATGTCAACCAGTTTGTTTATCTCCATCCTGCTCAGTTTTGTTCGTTTTTACTTATTTTTTTTGAATTCATCCACAATTTCCAGGGTATCCTGCGCAATTACAAGTTCCTCATTTGTAGGAACAACCATTACTTTGATCCTTGAACTATCCTTACTAATGAGTTGTTCTTTTCCTCTCAAGCCCTTATTTATTTTTTCATCCAATTCCAACCCGATAAATTCCATACCTTTACAAATTTCCGAACGGGTTTTATCTGCATTTTCGCCGATTCCACCAGCAAAAACAAGTATATCAACCCCTCCCATGGCAGCTGCGTAAGAACCGATATATTTTTTAACTCTATAATTATACATAGTAAGTCCTAACCGGGCCCTATTGTTACCTTCTTCGGCAGCTTTCTCAATCTCGCGCATATCAGATGACACACCTGTAATACCAAGCATGCCGCTGTGTTTGTTAATAAGCGTATTTGCGGTTGAAATTCCAATTTCTTCCCTGCGCATGATATAAGTCAACACACCCAGATCCAGGTCGCCGGACCGGGTACCCATGATCAAACCTTCCACAGGAGTCAGTCCCATTGAGGTATCAACCGATTTGCCGTTTTTAATAGCAGCAATGGACGCGCCGTTCCCCAAGTGACAGGTAATTATTCTTTGCTTATCAAAATCAACGTTAAGTATTTCACATGCCCGTTTTGAAACATACCTGTGACTGGTGCCATGAAAGCCGTAACGGCGAATCCCATATTTTATGTATAATGAAAAAGGTATGCCATACATGAATGCATAATCCGGTATTGATTGATGGAATGCTGTATCGAATACCCCCACCTGGGGAACATCAGGCAGAAATTCGTTAATTGCATAAATACCTTTCAGGTTGGGTGGATTATGCAGGGGGGCAAGATCGGCGCATTCCTCCACTTTTTGAATTACCTCATCGGTTATCAGCATGCTGGAATTAAACTTTTCGCCTCCATGGACAACCCTGTGTCCCACTGCATCAATTTCGTCAAACTTTTTAATACTGCCATGCTTATTACTGATCAATATTCCCAATACGTACTCAATTCCCTGCTGATGATCGAGTATTTCACCTTCCAGTTTAACATAATCCCCATCGTTACGTTCATTCTCAATGAAAGACCCGTGCAAACCAATCTTCTGAACAATACCTTTTGCCATAATTTCATGAGTGGTCATGTCAAACAACTGATATTTTATCGAAGAGCTGCCACAGTTTAATACTAAAATTTTCATATAAAAATGTTAAAGAATAGTTATTCACTGATTTCAGGACAGGTTACGGTTTCACCAACAATAACCCCGTTTTTATATTTATAAAATCCCATATTTGTACTGCGTCCATAGAATCCTGACCGGTATAATCGCTTAATAACCGGATTGGGTTTAAATTGCTGTTCTCCATATTCCTGGTATAGATTATTCATCCATTTTACCAGTTTATCAAGTCCAATCCTGTCGGCCATTTCAAGTGGTCCGAATTGCAATCCAAATCCATGCTTTAAAGTTTCATCAATACATAAAGTTGAAGCAACACCTTCCATAAGGGTTTCACAAGCCTGATTGATCAGGGTTACAATGAGCCGCGTACTGATATTCCCCGGAGATTCATGAAGGGTGATCACTTTTTTATCAATCATTTTTGCAAATTTTACCACCAAATCATATGATTGATCATTGGTTTTAACTCCTCTTACAACCTCAACCAGTTTCACGGTGGATGCCGGAGAAAGAAAGTGAAAACCTACAGTCCGTTCAGGATGTTTTAATTCTGCAGCCAGCTCGGATATCATCAAAGTTGAAGTATTGGAACAAATAATTGTATCCTCCCGGACAACTGCTTCAACTTTTGCTAACACTTCTTTCCTGATTTCGAGATTTGTACCTGGTTTTTTGGAATTAATGGTTTCAATGATCAGGTCACAATCCTTGATATCATTATAATTTGCAGAACCCTCGATTCGAGAAAGAATGATTTTTTTATCACTCTTCGTTAGTCCCCACTTACTGATTTCATCATCCAAATGCCTTCTTAACTCAGCAAATACTTCTTTAACCCTTTCTTCTGACAGGTCAATAAAAATCACATTGATCCCATGTTGACTGATAACCCTGGCAATTTCCTGCCCCATTGTTCCACAACCAATTATCCCTACTTTCTGCAAGGTTCCTCTTCGATGAACTTTTTTACTTAATGCGTAATCTTCTAAAACTTCCGTCATGTTATACTGATATTAAATTTTAACTATTATTTTAATCCGGCTGCCTGGTTAGCCGTTATGGCCACCAGATTCACAATATCGCTTACTGAACACCCCCTTGAAAGGTCATTGATCGGTGCTGCCAAACCTTGTAAAATGGGTCCAATGGCTTCTGCATGAGCTAATCGCTGGACCAGTTTGTAAGTGATATTTCCAGCATCGAGGTTTGGGAAAATCAATACATTAGCAATACCTGCAATGTCACTGCCAGGTGCTTTTTTCTTTCCAATGGACTCAATTATGGCTGTATCTGCCTGCATTTCGCCATCAATCTTTAATGAGGGATCCATATCCAGGGCAATTTTAGTAGCATTAACAACTTTATCAACCATTTCATGACTTGCACTGCCCATGGTTGAAAAACTCAGCATAGCAATTCTAGGCTCAAAACCCACTATAGCCCGGGTTGTATTGGCTGTTGCCACAGCAATTTCTGCCAATTCCTTATCTGTAGGATCCGGATGAACGGCACAATCGGCAAAAATAAGCATCCCGTTCTCACCAAATTCTTTATCCTTCAGGATCATGATAAAAGCACCTGAAACGACACTGATACCCGGCATAGTTTTTACGTACTGGAAAGCCGGGCGTAATACATCGCCCGTAGCATTCATGGCTCCTGCAACTTCTCCATCAGCATCATTGTTTTTTATCATCAGAGTAGCCAGGTATAAAGGATCTTCGATTATTTTTAGTGCTTCATTCCTGGTTAGTCCCTTGTGTTTCCTTAACTCTACCATAAGATCAACATAATCTTCCTTCTTTTCATGATCTTTGGGATCAATAATAAGGGCTTTTGAAATATGCTTAAGGTTATTTTTCGAAGCTTCTCGTTCAATATCAGCCGGATTGCCCAGTATAATTATCCGGGCAATGTTTTCTGCAATTAGAATATCTGCTGCCTTCAATGTTCTATCTTCCAATCCTTCAGGCAAAACGATCCTTTTGTTATGTTTTCTTGCATTTTCTTTTATTCTCTCAAGTAATTCCATTGTAAATCAATATTTTATGTGATATTTTTAAAAAATACAAATTTAGTTAAATATGACTTTTTTTTCCACAATATGTGATGATTATTATCATGGGGAAAATGTGTTTAACAACAAGTTTTTCAGTCGATAAAGTAAAGAATAACTATACAATGTTAAATTCATCCGCATCAAGATGAACGGGAAATTTTTGTCTGAAGTCCATCAATTCCTTGTAGGATAAAAAAACGGTTTCGATGGATTCTTCATATGGAACTGTCTTGCTAATCACTTCTCCCCTGGGGTTGATGACCATTGAGTCTCCGGAATAACTGATTTCCCTTCCATCCAAACCAATCCGGTTCAGACCGATAACATATGCCTGATTTTCTATTGCCCGTGCTATAAGAAGGGTTTTCCAGACTTTTCTTCTTGGTTCCGGCCAATTAGCAATGAACACCAGTATATCATAATCGTTGCGGTTTCTTATCCAAACAGGAAACCGCAAATCATAACAAATCAATGGTTTAAATTTCCAGTTACCTATTTTTGTAATCAATTGTTGGTTTCCCGGAGTGTAAAAATCACGTTCACCTTCCATTCTAAACAAATGATGCTTGTCATACCAGGTATGATTCCCATCAGGCGGCATCCAGATAAGCCGGTTAAAGTAATTTCCGTTTTCCTTTATGATGATACTGCCAAGGATGTGAGTTTTTGTGTTTTTTGCC
>CAZEWS010000200.1:0-209 GCA_964515985.1 uncultured Rikenellaceae bacterium
AATATCATATTTTTCTCAAATAATATTCCTGCAGAACCGTTTTATATCTATCTTTACGCCTTATTTTTAAACCGACGATACTCATGGAAATTTTCAGACGTCTTATCCCAATTGTTTTAATATTTTCAATTTTATTCTCATTTCAATCTTCCGGACAACAAAAAAAGTGGTCATTGGAAGAATGTATATCCTATGCTATAAAGAACAAT
>CAZEWS010000200.1:293-7116 GCA_964515985.1 uncultured Rikenellaceae bacterium
CCAGGTTAAACAACAGGAACTTAATGCCGAATTTAACCAAAATACTTTATTTCAATCCCGGATAAATGCACTTCCAACACTTAATGGTGCAGCCTCACACTCCTATTCCTTTGGAAGGGCACTGGATGAATCGACGTACAGGTTTACCAAAGACACCACCATACAATCCAACAACTTTTATTTAAGTAGTTCCATCACTCTTTTTAATGGGTTCCAAACCCAAAATACCATCAAACAAAATAAGTATAATCTTCTTGTCGCCCAGAAAGATGTCGAAAAAATCAAAAATGATATTTCATTAAGTATTTCCCTTGCCTACTTACAAATATTGCTAAACATGGAATTACTGGAAGTGTCAACAAACCAGCTTGACATCACAAAACAACAAATAAAAAGGACCAGTCAGTTGGTTGAGGCGGGCAGTCTCGCCATGGGAAGTTTACTGGAAATCCAGGCACAGGCTGCTTCAGAAGAATTATCTATTGTTAATGCAGAGAACTACCTGAACATTTCCTACTTAAACCTGACTCAGCTTTTAGAATTGGAGACCGTAAGTGATTTCACCATTCTGGTGCCTGAGCTGCCTGTACCCGGAGAGGATTTTTTGATTGAACAGGTCAATTTGATATATAAGGATGCCGAGAATGTTCTTCCCCAAATAAAAAGCGCAGAATATTCCTTAAGAAGTTATGAAATCGGTCTTGATATTGCCAGGGGCTCCCGCAGTCCGCGGATCTCACTTCAAGGCTCCTATAGTACACGCTATTCAAACATAAGGCAAAGACCTTCCATCAGTGATGATGAATTTACTTATCCAATCGGGGTTGTGGAAGCAACGGGACAACCTGTAGTTTCCTTCCCTCAGAGAGTAACCCAAATGGGAGATTATCCGTTTGGAGACCAGTTTAAGGATAACCTGACTTACGGTTTAACGTTAAACTTATCTATTCCTATTTTCAACGGATGGCAGACCAATACTGCCATCAGCAATTCAAAACTTTCGGTATTGAATTCAAGATACCAGTTACAAAACACTAAAAATTTGCTGTATAAGGAAATTCAGCAGGCTTATGCAGACGCTATAGCTGCCTTGAAAAAATACAGGGCTACAGAAAAAGCCGTTTTCTTCATGGAAGAATCCTTCCGTTATACTGAACAAAAATTCAATGTTGGCTTAGTCAATTCTGTCGATTACAATACTTCAAAAAACCAATTAACCAGAACCCAGTCAGATTTGCTACAAGCAAAATATGAATTTATCTTTAAAACCAAAGTCCTGGAATTTTACAGGGGGAATCCGTTAACCCTTTAATATTGTAAATAATCGCTATGTTCTAAAAAATATATGATTTATTTAGTATTTATATTATCTTCCATATTTTCAATTCTCCGGAATAATGGCGTATTGGAATGTTGTTTACTCGTCGAAGCAGGGAATATTATAATTCCCAGTATTCCATTATTCCAACATTCCATAATTATTATTTTTAAAATACATCCTTAATAATTAATTTAAAATGAAGAATAAAAAACTATTCAGAATAGTAATTATCATTACAGTGGCAGTGATCATACTTGCTTTTATTGGCAAACGGGTGGGATGGTTCGGTAAAGAAGAGACCTTTGAGGTAACTACAGAGAAAGGCAAGAAACGAACCATTATCGAGACCACCACCGCCAATGGTAAGATACAACCTGAAACGGAAGTTAAATTAAGTCCGGATGTTTCAGGTGAGATTGTTGAACTGTATGTCAAGGAAGGTGAAGATGTTGAAAAAGGAAAGCTGCTATTGAAAATTAAACCTGATACTTACATTTCGATGCGCGACCGGGCTGAAGCTTCCCTGAATTCTGCCAAAGCCAGGTTAGCACAAGTTGAAGCACAATACATTCAAAGCGAGTTGTCATATAAAAGGAACAAACAGCTTTGGGAACAAAAAACCATATCAAAAGCGGAATTTGAAAATGCCGAAGCTACTTTTAAAATGACAAAAGCAGATGTTGAAGCTGCAAGATATACTGTTAAAAGCGGTGAAGCATCTTTAAAGGAAACCGAGGAAAACCTGATTAAGACCTCCGTATATGCGCCCATGTCGGGAACCATTTCCAGATTAAATGTTGAAAAGGGCGAGCGGGTTGTTGGTACGGAAATGATGAGTGGTACTGAGTTAATGCGAATTGCCGATCTTAACCGGATGGAAGTGATCGTTGAAGTAAATGAGAATGACATCATCAGGGTATTAACAGGAGACACGGCAATTGTTGAAGTGGATGCCTATATGGATGATAAATTTAACGGTATTGTTACGGAAATCGCAAACTCAGCTACTACTACCGGCATTTCCGTCGATCAGGTGACCAGTTTTGATGTGAAGATTCTTTTACTTGAAGAATCATATCAACATCTTATAACAGGAACAAACCCTACGCCGTTTAGGCCCGGAATGTCAGCAACAGTTGATATTCAAACAGAAACCAAATGGGATATTTTATCTGTTCCAATCCAGGCTGTAACAACACGGGCTGATACTACAGAGCAGACATACGATGAGGAAGAAAGCAGTTTTGACGATGAGGAATTAAAACAAGTGGTTTTTGTTGTCAATGAAAACATGGCCCTAAGCAAAGAGGTTGAAACCGGCATTCAGGATAATAACTATATTGAAATCCTGTCGGGTATAACTGAAGAAGACGAAGTTGTTATTGCCCCTTACAGCGCAATTTCAAAAAAATTAAATGATAGCTCCCTGGTTGAAGTCGTCACAAAAGAGGAGCTTTTCAAAGAAAAAAAATAAATCAATCCCTTTAAGTCGCCTTTACCGGGAGATGGCAATCATCCTAAACCTTGAAACAGCAACAAACATCTGTTCAGTTGCATTGGCAAAAGATTTAACAACTCTTTCTCTCAGGGAAAGCAGTGAGGAAAAATCGCATGCTACTCTCTTAACCGTTTTTATCAAAGAAATTCTTACATCTCAAAAATTAAGACCGGCTGATCTGGATGCGGTTTCTGTCAGCAAAGGGCCTGGTTCCTATACAGGTTTGAGAATTGGAGTTGCTACGGCAAAGGGTCTTTCGTACGGCTCAAATATTCCGCTAATCGCAGTAAGTACCCTTCAGGCAATGGCATTCGGGATGATCAATTCAAAGAAATTTTCGTCGATTAAAATAAAAGATCCGGCAAATATTTGGTTTTGTCCCATGATCGATGCCAGGAGAATGGAAGTGTATCTGTCATTTTACGATTTTCAGTGTAGAGAAAAACATGAAGTTTCAGCCGATATCATTAAACCGGGAATTTATGATTTTATTCTTAACAAACGAAAGGTGATATTCTTTGGTACAGGATCAGGCAAATGTAAAAACATCCTGAACCATCCCAATGCGGTTTTTATCGATGGTTTTAATACATCAGCAGCCTTCATGACCCAACTTGCATACCAGAATTACATGAAAAAGGAGTTTGAAAATACCGCCTATTTTGAACCTTATTACCTGAAGGATTTTATAGCTACAAAACCAAGAAAAAATATACTGAAATAATACAAGTTGCATGTTACAAGTATTTGAACCTGAAACTTGCTCCGAAGGGATGCCCGCCCGCCCGCCTGACCAAGTCATTCGAGCAGGAAGTCATTCGCCAGCCCGAAAGAATGAATTCTTTCATTCTGGCGGAGGCAGGTCTATGGCACAACTCGTTAATTTAAATTTATTGTACTTTCGTTTAAATTTTTAAGAAACATCTGTGATTTTTTGGCAATATTTTTGCCTGTTTTAGTTAAATGAAACTTCAAATCCATATTATTTTTTTCTTTATCCTTCTGAGATTCTTAATCCCCTGTAGCGCTCAGAGGCAAGGAATGCCTGATTCTCCATACGAACCAGGAGAAAATCTCCAATATATAATAAGTTATGGTTTCATTAATGGTGGTAAAGCTTCCATTACTATCAACAAAGACATCCTATTAAAAGATTCGGTATATCACTTTGTGATAACTGCCCGGACTACCGGCATTGCGGATATTCTGTACCGTGTTCACGACACCTATGAAAGTTTTGTAAACCCTTATACCGATCTTCCGGCAAAGGCTATAAGAAATATCCGTGAAGGAAATTACAGGAAATACAATGAGGTGGTATTCGACCATACTACACGTTCGGATTCCTCAATCGTTTACAGCCAAAGTTCCGGTAAACATATCGTTCCGAAAAACATCCACGATATCATTTCCGGATTTTATTATTTCCGGAAATATTTCAGGGATTACCATTTTAAAAAAGGTGAACTGATTCATATTGATACATATTTTACTAACGAAATATGGCCTCTGAAGATCCGTTACATTGGTAATGAAACCATAAGAACAAAATTGGGTAAGGTCAACTGCATGAAGTTTAATCCGATAACCGAGGTCGGTCGTGTGTTCGAGACAGAAGATGATATGTCTGTCTGGTTCTCAAGAGATAAAAATTTCCTTCCAGTAAAAGTCAGGTTTGATATGTGGGTTGGCGCTGTTAAAATCAACCTTGTTGAATACGAGGGACTTAAGCATGAGTTCAAGAGTTTAAAGGTGAGAGAGTAATTCCGGCAAACAGAGTAAAATTTAATTCGTCTAACCGGGTAGGTATTTCAATGATTTCCACTATTTTTGCAGTACTTTACAAAACCATAGATTTATGGCAAGTACAGCAGATTTTAAAAACGGACTTTGCATTGAATATAACAATGACCTGTTTACCATTGTCCAGTTTCAACATGTAAAACCAGGTAAAGGACCTGCCTTTGTGAGAACCAAATTAAAAAGTGTTACAACCGGAAAGGTTATTGAAAATACTTTTTCTGCAGGGGTTAAAGTCAATCTGGCAAGAATAGAGCGAAGACCTTACCAATTTCTATATAAGGATGAGATTGGGTACAATTTTATGCATGCGGAAACCTTTGAACAGATCCATGTTGAAGAAAAACTTATTTCAACTCCTATGTTGTTAAAGGAAGGTCAGGAAGTTGAAATTATTTATCATGCTGATACGGAGACCCCGATCTCCATTGAACTGCCGCCGTTTGTAGTTCTGGAAATTACTTACTCCGAACCGGGTGTTAGAGGGGATACTACATCCACAACCGCTCAAAAACCCGCGACAGTAGAAACAGGTGCAAAAATTAATGTCCCCATCTTTATCAATACAGGGGATAAAATTAAAATCGATACCCGTGACCAATCCTATGTTGAAAGGGTAAAAGAGTAAATACTCGCCTTCTGAGAAGGCGGCTTTGATTCGCCACGCGACCAGGACAATATTTTAGAAATTCGAATAAATTTCACAGCTATCATTACAGAGAAATACAAAACAATTTTCCCGAAAAATGACGAGTAAGGGATCCATAAACCGGCTGAAAATGTCCAAATTTAAGTTAAACGCCTTATTGGACATTACTCAGGCCATTACTGCAAATCTTCCTGTAGATGAATTGCTCAAAAAATATGAGAAAATCCTCAGGGAGGAATTAAATATAGGTAAGATCCTGATCCATAAGTATAGTGTTGAATGGGAATGTATTCTTGCTGCCGGCTGCTCCCCGAATATGTGCGAAAAAATTGATGTGGAAAGGGATCTAATGAAATACTCCGAGATAACATTTGTTCCTTCCGGTGAAGACAATATCCTGAAGGCTTTTGATATTATTATTCCGGTTCTTAATAATAACGTACACCTTGCATTTGTTTTAATAGGCGATATCGATGAAGAAGGCGAAGGAGTCAGTCCGGTGATCAAGCACCTTAATTTCATACAAACCATCTCGAATATCATCATTGTTGCCATTGAAAACATTCGCTTGTTTAATGAAAGTTTGCGCCAGGAAGCATTAAAGAAAGAGCTGGAGTTAGCTTCCAAAATGCAATCCATGTTAATTCCCGATAACCATGAGTTGCCGCAAAACAACAAAATTTTCGTAACAGGTTTTTATCTTCCTCACTATAATGTTGGCGGTGATTATTATGATTGTATTTTATTGAATGAAGAGGAGATTGGTTTCTGTATTGCCGATGTTTCAGGAAAAGGAATTTCCGCTGCACTTCTGATGTCAAATTTCCAGGCTAATTTAAGAGCCCTTTTTACTCACGAGATTTCATTGGTTTCCCTGGTCGAAAAATTGAATGAACGGGTTATTCACAGTGCTGCCGGCGAAAAATTTATCACATTATTTATTGCCAGGTATAACTACAATACCAAAATCATGCAATACATCAATGCAGCACATAACCCACCTGTTCTTTACAATACCGTTTCAGGAAATATTTCCCTATTCCAAACCAGTTGTGTAGGGATGGGAATGCTGGATGAAATACCTGTAATTAACGAAGGATCATTTGAAATAAAGGAAAGATCAAAAATACTTTGTTATACCGATGGCCTGTCTGAATTACCTGACGAAAACGGAAAAGAGTTAGGAACCCGGGTAATAGAACAAAATCTTTCCAATCAAGACAGGATTGACAAAAACATAAAAACCCTTATTGAAAAAGAGAATATTGTATCGGGTAACACCAAGCTATTCGATGATGTTTCCATTATAGGAATTGAATTCTTTTAAACATCAATTAGTCCTGCTTCTTTACCTTGATTCTCATTGGGGCTGTCACCACCTACCCCCGCCATTGTGTAATTTTCCTCCCCAGAGGAGGAGAACTTAATTTATTGTACAGGAATTTCAAAGTTTATTATTTTTTTATTTAATAAGCGAAAGGATTACCTACGGTGAGATCGGTTACTCTCCGCCAGCCCTGTGAAATACTGCCTCGCAGTAAAGGCTTCGCCTTTA
>CAZEWS010000201.1:0-7116 GCA_964515985.1 uncultured Rikenellaceae bacterium
AATGTAACATCCCGCAAAGCGGTTTTTTTTCAGGCTTGTCCTGAAAAAACGTAGAACCTTTAAAGCAATTGACAACAGATTTGGGATTGATTATAAAAAGTATTGATTCTAAAATAGAAACAACACCAATAATAAACAAAACGATATCCAAAATATACAGGGATACACGATTTTCAAAAGATAAATCACCATTCAGGACAGACTTATGGATATCGTTTAAACGACCGTTTAAGGTTTGGGGCAATGTCCCCGAGTTTTATTTTTATTTCACACCCGAAGAATATCAATACGGCATGGGATTTTACTCTGCCACACCGAGTAATATGGGAAAATTGATGAATTGTTTTCCGGCTTGAATTATTCACTACTTTTATATATCTTTAATTGAATTTCATTAATAAACCAATGGCTCAATATACAAAGAAATGGTAAAATTGATTTTTCTACTCTTTTTGCTTTCGGTCAGATCATGTAGTTCAATAAATGATACTGACAAGAAACTACCTGCAATTCATGAACCTAAACTTCAGGGACAGGACACATTAAGCTGGTACCGACCACGTTTTAAGGAAAGAAAAACCGAACGGGAAGCACTGGTCAGGAAAGGCATAGAGAATTATCCATATCATCCGGTTAAAAACAAGAAGGTTTTGGATGCTATGAGGGTGGTTCCCAGACACCTGTTTGTACCACCTAATGCTCAACGGCAAGCCTACGGAAATCATCCCTTGTCCATAGGTTACGGTCAAACCATCTCACAACCGCTGATTGTGGCTCATATGACAGAATTACTAAATATAAAGCCTGGAGATAAGATCCTTGAAATTGGTACAGGAAGCGGATACCAAGCTGCTGTTCTGTCTGAGCTCACCCCAAATGTTTACAGCATTGAAATCGTTGAAGAACTGGGAAAAATCGCAATAAAACGATTTCAAAACCTCGGGTATAATACCATAAAAGTGAAAATTGGTGACGGGTATTTTGGATGGAAGGAGTATGCCCCGTTTGATGGCATTATCGTAACCTGTGCACCGGAAAATATCCCACAATCCCTCATAAACCAGCTAAAACCAGGCGGTAAAATTGTTATTCCCGTTGGAGGAGTAAATCAACTGCAAATTCTGGTTGTTGTTGAAAAAGATCAAAAGGGCAATCTCAGGAAAAAGAAACAATATCCTGTCCGTTTTGTACCTATGACCGGAAAAGCAATGGAGAAGTAAGAAAATGACTGAGGAACATTTATCAAAACAAACAGCAAGAAGGAATTTGCTTATTGCAGGGATTTTTGCTGTCTCCATGGGTTTCCTTGAAGCCATCGTCGTTGTTTATTTGAGAGAGATCTACTATCCCGAAGGATTTCAGTTTCCTTTACATACTTTTGACCAGCATATCCTTATTGTTGAATTAATCAGAGAGCTATTAACACTTATCATGTTGGTTGCCATTGGATTTCTGGCAGGCAGGACCATTCTGCAGAAATTTGCCTATTTCCTGTATACTTTTGCCATCTGGGATATTTTTTATTACATTGCGCTAAAACTCCTGCTCAACTGGCCACCTTCCCTGCTAACATGGGATCTTCTGTTCCTGATACCGGTTACCTGGGTTGGACTCGTTATCTCGCCTATTATTTGTTCTCTCACTATGATCCTGTTGGCCATGGTAATTCTTTTTGTGAAAAAGGACGGGGAACCGGTAAAATGGAAACTCCTGAACTGGATATTTATATTAACCGGCGCAATCATCATTTTTACAACCTTCATCTGGGATTATTCAAATATCCTTATAAAGGGTGGATTCTTAGGTGATCTCACTAACCTGGCAGAAAACGAATCTTTCCTTGAAATAATTACTACCTATATCCCCGTACGATTTAAATGGGGTTTATTCTGGCTTGGAGAAATCCTCATACTTATCAGTATTTCATTACTGGTTGTTGGAAATAAAAGAGGAACCACGTTGTCCTACTTGCGGGATTGAAAGGTATTAAATCAATGTCCTTTTCTCACACTTCTTTCAAGCCCGCTAAGCGGGCTGTCAGGTTCAAGTGCCGTTATATTCCAGCCGGTAAACCGGCTGGCTATTGTCTGTGAGTCCCTCCGGGACTTATATTTTTATTAATTTTACGTGGACTTGACTTGAATCGGATTTTGTATGGAATTAATTGTTACCTGGTTTTTGAAACATTGAGTCATCTATATTTTTATTAAATACAATCTTCTCAATAACATGGTTGCCGGCACCCCTCATTCCTCTGCCGCCAACTCTGCCTGTGCTCTGGCCTCCCGGACGTCCGGCTGAAGTAGTTTCTCTGCTGAACGCAACAGCCACTCAATCTACCATTTTATAATTGCTGAATAAAGTAGTGAAACTGCTTTCATTTCCCTGGAATACCCGTGTAGTGGTTTGCTTGATCAATATGTAACTATCGCAGTCGAGGTAAGCAAAAATAACTCCTCCTTCAGGTCTGGTAATTTTTAATTACTTAGATAAAGATCAATCTATTTCTGTAGCTCGTACCCTGAGTTCAGTTCCGGGGGTACGAGTAGATTTGATAAAAAACACTAAGAATCTGCCATTTTGTAGTAGTAAGACTGACTTACGGTGCATAAAAAGGTTTTGGCCTGATTATTGAAAACGGGTTATATACGACTTTACATGAAGTTTTGGCAGTTTATTTTTAAACCATCATAATCATATAATATTCTATTTTGGATTTTTACTACTTTTGAATAAAACCTGATTGAATGGATGCGCGCGAAGCAATTGAGAAACATAAAATTATTTGCAGTTTGATTTCACAGAAAAGGGTAAAGGAAGCCCTGGAAGTTCTGTCGGAATTGGTAGATATATTCATGACAGGTGACCTGCATGATGAGCTTGTTAATTTTAAATCGACCTATGAATACATGCTTAAATATACACTGGAGGGTGTTGAAGACCCGGAAAGGCATAAGGTATACAACCATTTATTAATTTCAATTCTTGAATTAGCCGATAAAACAAATCAGAAAATCCTTTCACAAATCTCCGGCTGGCAAACATACCGGTTAAAAGATGATCTGAAAAAAAATCAAAAGTATGCAGGCAAATCTGACATCGAAAGATTGGAAGATTTCAGCTTCAAAGAAGAGCTGGATGAAATTCTTAATAACAATTACAGCATAAGTTCCGATCCTGTATCTGAGCAATCAAAAAAACACAACAGGCTAATCGTCAACATCTTTTACTACCTCTGGCTTACCAACACCTATAACAAAGCCTATATTGACCTGGTTAAAATCATTCGTAAGAATACAAATATCAGATGGTTTGAAAAATGTCTTTTTGTTAGTGCAATTACATTAAGCCTTTTACGGTATTTTGATGAAGATAAATTCCATATTCTTTTCGATTTTTATCAGGACAACGAAAAAGAAGTTACACAGAGAGCACTTGTTGGGTTAATCCTGGCTCTTTATCAGCATGATAAACGGTTATATCTTTACTCCAAAATTCTGAAACGGCTGTCTGTCCTGCAAGATGAAAAGAATATCCAGCAAGAAACAGAAGCCATTATCCTTCAGATCATACGATCCAGGGAAACCGAAAAAATATCAAAAAAACTAAGGGAAGAAATTATCCCGGAAATGACCAAACTCAGGCCAAAGTTGGAAGACAAGCTTGATTTGAACAAACTAATACCGGATGATTTGGATGAGGACAAGAATCCTGACTGGCAAACTGTTTTTGAGAATTCCGACGAATTGTTTGAAAAGGTCGAAGAATTCACAAAACTTCAAATGGAGGGAGCTGATGTTTTTATGACTGCTTTTTCAAACCTTAAACAGTTTGATTTTTTTCGGGAAATGACCAATTGGTTCATTCCTTTTTACCCGGAAAATGCAGTCATCGATGAATCCCTTTCCCAGGAAAACACCAATTTTGATAAAAACCTGTTTATTGAAGGCTTGGCAGGTTCAGCTTTTCTATGTAATTCTGATAAGTATTCCTTTATTTTGAATGTCAGTCACATGCCCCAAACCCAAAAAACCATGATGCTTGAACTGTTCAATATGGAAATTAAGGGCATGAATGAATTGGCAGAACAGGATGAACTCCTTGATCAATCTAAACGTTCGAAGGTTATTTATACCCAGTATTTGCAAGACCTTTACCGTTTTTATAAACTGTTTCAGCATAAAAATGAATTCAAAGACATTTTTGTTGGGAAACTGGATATTTACAATTCCTACTTTTATAAAACCATTATTAAGGATCGGGATATCCAGAGAAATATTGCAGAATATTTCTTTGAGAAAAATTATTTCGAAGAGGTACTTGAAATATATATGGATCTTCAAAGATCAGGAGACAAAAGCTACGAAATTGTTGAAAAAATCGCTTTTTGTTACCAAAAGCTTGAAGATTGGGAAAACGCCCTTAATTTATATTTACAGGCTGAACTGTTTGATAAAAATCGTCTGTGGATCCTTAAAAAAATTGGTCTCTGCTACCGGAAATTAAAAAATACTGAAAAGGCTCTGGAGTATTATCTTGAAGCTGAGAAGCTTGAGCAGAATAATTTGTACATCCAGGCTTCTATTGGCCACTGCTACCTTGACCTCAAAAATTACGAATCAGCTTTAAAACATTACTTCAAGGTGGAATACCTGTCACCCGCCAAGCAATCTGTTGTGCGCCCCATTGCCTGGATCTACTTTGTTATGGGAAAACTCGAATCTTCAAAAAAATATTATCAAAAACTCTCCGAAAAAGAATTAACCAAATATGATTTTATAAATTTCGGACACGTTGAATGGTGTTTAGGGAACAGAAAAGAAGCCGTTAAACTATACAAGAAAAGTATAAAACAAAAAGATAACAGCTTCGAACTTTTCCTGACAACCTTCAATGATGATAAGGAACACCTCCTGAAACATGGGATAATCCCTGATGATATCCCGATAATGCTGGATTATTTGCAATATTCCCTGGCCTGAAAAATTACCTTGTAATTTTTCAGGCAGTTATTAAGTTATTAGTTAATTATTCGATGTGGTGGTCGGTAAGCTCTGCAGGAATTAAAAATATAACTATCCCCCGGCTCAGAGGCTGTTTCACCAGTTTACAGCCATATCATCTCCAAAAAAAAAACCGCCCCATAATAACCTATGAGACGGTCTCCCTAATAATTAACCCTGTTAATTCACGAAAAAAACTCAACATTTTTCTACCGTCCGAATCCCCGTCCGGGTCTGCCTCGAAATCCTCTTCCATAGAAATCATATTCACTGAATCCCCTGCAAAATCCTCTGCCATATCCCCTTCCAAATCCTCTTGTTCGCGTATTAAAGATCAGCTTTTGTTCATCCGTTAGCTGTTCACTGATTTTATTCCGGAATTCAGCATTGCTTTTCATGATTTTGTTCATTATTTCGGTTCTTTCATCAATGTTTGCATTGATAACCTTCATATCAGGATTATCTTCCAACATAAATGATTGGTTCTTTGCCCAGTTTTCATTTAGCTGGCTCCTAAGTGACAGAATTTCTTTCTGATGGGATGTGCTCAATTCTAAAATTTTCTCTCTTTGCTCATCCGTAAGATTTAAAATATAAGGGCGATACTGATCAAGAAACATCATGCACATTCCCTGCTGACCAAAACCTCTACCCTGCCGGGCAAAGCCTCTGCCTCGTTGGGCAAACAAATTAATACTTGTTGTTAACATTAAAGCAACAAAAAGTGCTAATATTAATTTTGATTTATGTGTTTTCATTTTATTAATTTTTATGAAGTTAAACATTTTTTTAATTTGTGTTTTCACACATTAGACAATTAGATTTCGCTGTTTATTCCCTTTTTAAAAAATATATTATTGGCTTATGGAAAAATAAATAATCAGCGATTTCTGAGGGTGTCTCTTTTCCTCCTCATTTCCCGACGATGTTGAAAATCCCTTCTTCCCTTATATGGAGGCTTCCTTTGTGAAAATGATTCCATTTTTTGTATCTGCTCATCCGTGAGCAACGGTTTCAACTCAGAATGATATTCCTTTAGCAGGTTCCTGAATTCTTTTGCGTATTCTTTTCTGACATCCTGGCTCTTTTTAGCAAATTTCTCAAGAACAGGCAGAAGATCTTTCATCTGTTCCTCCGTTGGTTCAACCATCCTGAGCGTCCGGTATTTAAAACCTTCGGCAGACGAAAAGGAACGAAAGCGCTTTAATTGTTGATTTCTGATTATCCCACTGGTTAAAAAGCCCAGGAAAAATCCAATTACAAGGGTTATAGCAATGATCAGTACAGGTTTTTTTTTCATGGCAACCAATATTAAAAGTCAGATAATAAATAGCTAATCAGGTTATCGTCAGAAAAGGATTCCACTCCTGTAAAGGCATCAAGCGAAAATGACCCTTCTGAGATATAAATGCTTATAAGTAAAATCAAAATGGCGGCAATTCCTGAAATTGCAACTCTTTTGAATACAAAAAACTGGTTTTTTGCAAAATCAAACTCGATAATTTTCCCGTTTCTTAATTTATGGATCCGGTTCATAACCCTCGATTCAAAGAAAGGCTTAAACCGATATTCCTGGGAAGAGAATACTTCCCTTAATTTCAGAAGTTTCTTCTTTTCACTCCTTAACTCATCCGATTCTGATAAAACCTTCTCTAATTGTTTCCTTTCGTCCGGCGATAATTCTTCATCAAACGATTTCATCAATAAATCAAGCAATTTTTTATTTTCCATTTCTTATTGAATTAGTTTATCCAATATACTTTTCAATTTTGTTTGTGCCCTTGCTAATCTTGACAGTACAGTGCCAATTGGCAAATCAAGGATTTCTGCTGTTTCTTTGGTGCTATATTGATCAAGCAACCGTAATACGATAACTGATCTGAATTCAGGTTCAAGCGATTGCAAGGCTTTTTGAACTATTTCTTTTGTATCTCTTGAATCTTCAACATTTCCAGGATCCGGTTGATCAAACTCCTTTTCTTCAAGTATGTTTGCAGAAAAAAACAGTGACAAACTTCTTTTTCTTCTCTTTAACTCGTTAAGTGACAGATTAATCGCAATCCTGGTCAGATAGGTACCAAGGCCTGAATCACCCCTGAAATTATGAAGCGAT
>CAZEWS010000202.1:0-7071 GCA_964515985.1 uncultured Rikenellaceae bacterium
ACCGGGGCTACATCATCCTGATTTTAGGGTGTCATATTAAACATGAAAATCTGTGCTGAATCAAATCAAAATCGCACATCTGTATAGTTTTGGCATGTTACTCAGTGGCATTTCCATGTTGTTTATGATGACTCTGGGAGAGATCAGTGCAGCAGGAGTGGCTTTTTCCGGTCTCATCATGGGGTCCTCTTTTGGATTTTTCTGGGCTAACCGTGATTTCTTGACGCTTAATACCACTAACGATAATAACAGAAATTATTATTATGGGCTGGAAACTTTCTTCTACACTATAACTACGATTTTTATTCCGTTCGTCATTGGTTGGTTTCTGGTAAGTTCCGGGAATTGGAAATGGATTGGGAATATTGGTAATGCTTACAAATTGGTAACTGTAGCAGTTTTTATTCTTACCATAATTTCCAGTATCATCATCCACCAGGAGAAATTCCGAAACCCCAGACAAAAAAGATTTGTTTATTTCAGGTTTGATAAGTTATGGTCTAAAATGCTGTTTCTGTCATTACTTAAAGGTTTAGCACAGGGATATCTGGTTACGGCCCCTGCCATTCTTATAATGCGGCTTGTGGGTGATGAAGGATCGCTGGGTACTATTCAGAGCCTCTCCGGTGTATTGTCTGCAATTGTTTTATATTTATTAGGAAGAATTTCCAAACCTGAACACAGAATTTATATTTTTTCAGCCGGTTTATTTATATTTTTTATAGGAACACTAATCAACGGAATACTATTTTCTGCTACAGGAGTAATAATATTTGTTATTTGTAAGGTAATGTTTCAGCCTTTGCATGATATTGCATATTTCCCTATACAAATGAAAGTGATAGATGTGCTTTCATTCAAAGAGAACAGAAATCAGTTTTCTTATATTTTTAATCATGAATTTGGTTTATATCTCGGTAGGTTTTTCGGTCTGGGCTTGTTTATTGTCCTCATATATTACGTTTCGGAATCCTTTGCCCTTAAATATTCGCTGATCATTATTGCAACTTTGCAGTTAATTTCCATACCTGTTGCGAAAAGCCTGATCAGGAAATCTCACAGATATTTATCAAAACCGGAAACTTTACTTGACAAAGAATCTAAAATAGCTTAAATTAGTGGTTATGAAAAGTTCATGGTTCATCCGAATACAAGCAATAATGATAATAAATTTTGAAAACAAAAAGTTGAATCAGTCAAATTAAAATAATTATGAACTGATGAAAATGACACCCCTTATATGCATCCTGTCAACATTGTCCATTCTCACTGCCTGCAATTACTATGACAATGAAATAGAACAGGTTGGTTTGGCAAAAGTGAATGAAATGCCTAATCATCCAACTCCCTACAAGATGCTTGATTGGAATGAGAAAGCAATGAATTTCGATGAAATAATCTTTAATCATCAGGCTGATTCACCTGGAGAACCATTGATATGGCTGGATTCTGCAGAAAAAAATTTCTCCCAGATCACTTTTGGATTGTTCACTGTTATTGGTGATGTGCGCCAGGGGCCGGATGTAAACAACGGGGAATTTCACGAAGCTATTAATTCACTGGGAGCATTGCTGAGTGCAGGGCTTGTGGGTATCGACAAAACTAACCAGAATGACTATAACTACGTGAAAATGGTTCAGAATTACTTCAACAGTGACAATGGCTGGAACATTATTATGAACAATACTTCTGAAGAAATTGCAATGCTTGGTGGAGGATATGGACGTGACTGGTGGTACGATGTTTTTCCCAATGTACTGTACTATGCGGTTTCTGATCTTTTTCCGGGAGTAGAGCGTGCCGATAGTCTGCAAATAATTATCGCAGAACAGTTTTTAAAGGCAGATTCTATACTTGATGGTAACTACGATTATTCTTATTTCGATTACGGCACAATGAAAGGAAAGCGCAATCAGATTCCGTATCAGCAGGATGCTGCCGCAGGTCATGCCTGGGTATTGTATGCAGCATACCAAAAATTCGGGGATCACAGGTACCTTGAGGGAGCAATTTCTGCCCTGGATGCTCTCTATTCTCAGAATGAAAGCCGGTTTTACGAAATATTGATGCCTTTTGGAGCTTATACTGCCGCTAGGCTGAATGCAGAGTATGGCACACGCTACGACATTTCAACATTGCTGTCCTGGACTTTTGAGGGATGTAATGCAGAGGACGGACGTACAGGCTGGGGGATCATTAATGACCGCTGGGGTGAATATGACGTAAATGGCATACAGGGCAACATTATTCAGGAGGGTGGCTATGGTTTTCTCATGAATACTTATGATATGGCGTGGCCGTTGGTTCCCATGGTACGCTATGAGCCCCGGTATGCAAAAGTTATTGCCAAGTGGATGCTTAATGCCGCCAATTCGGCAAGGCTTTTCTATCCTTATGAAATACCTGATGAAAACCAATGGCTTCCCGGTGAGAAGGCTGTTACCAGAAATGTGATTGCTTACGAAGGATTAAAAAAAACCGATCCTTACAATAAGGATGAACTCAAAGGCATTTCACCTGTAGCTCTTGGTGATGGTCCTAACTGGGTAATCGGACAACCGCCTATCTCCATGTTTAGCATCTATGGATCGGCTCATGTAGGTATTTTTGGTTCTATTATTCGGGAAACCAATGTGGAACAAATCCTTCAGTTGAATTGTCTTGCCACAGATTTTTATCGCAGTCCTGCTTTTCCGACATACCTTTACTATAATCCGTTTAATGAGGATAAAGAAATTGAATATTTCAATGAGAGTGAGCCTGTGGATATCTTCGATGCAATTAGCCATCGTATAGTTGCCACCCAGGTGACAGATAATGGCTATTTTACCCTGCCGGCCAACCAGACCATGCTCATTGTAGTAATCCCTGCTAAGAGCAAACTCAAAAGAATAGGTGACAAAATAATGCTTAATGGCATAGTTATTGCATACAAATAAATTTTAAAGTTTTTTGAAGTGATAGAAATTTTAACCCACAATATTCATTTTATAAATTTACATAAGAACATACTTTTCATTTTATTCATCGGTTTATTCTTAATACCAGTGAATAGTAGTGCTCAGAGGAAGATCATTACAGGAAAGGTTACAGACCTTGACGGTATCGAACTGATTGGCGTTACTATCGTAGTAAAAGGTACAACGACAGGGACCATTACTTCTTTAACAGGTGACTTTTCTCTTATCCTTCCGGCAGGTATTGAGGAACCTGTACTCGTTATTTCCTATATCGGGTATCAGACCCTTGAGATTCGTGCAGGCAACACTGAGCACTTCGATTTACAGCTACAGGAAAAAAGTGAATTACTTGATGAGGTGGTTGTCGTTGGATATGGTACCCAGCGTAAGGTAGATCTTACCGGATCGGTCTCAAGTGTGAATATGAGTAAATTGGAGACACTTCCTCTTTCAAGTGTGGATCAGGCTCTGCAGGGAAGAGTTGCCGGGGTGAATATTACACAAAATACCGGGGCCCCCGGAGAGGGCGTTTCCGTTCGAATCAGAGGAGTTGGATCCATCAATAGCAGTAATTCACCACTGTACATTGTAGATGGAGTTCCTACCACCAATGCCTTAGATAACCTGGCAGTTTCGGATATTGAATCTGTTAGTGTGCTTAAGGATGCAGCTTCTGCCGCCATTTATGGTTCGAGGGCTAACAACGGTGTGGTACTAATCACTACTAAAAAGGGTTCCGGCGGAAAAACAACCGTGAATTTTAATACTCAGTTAGGTATTCAGCGTCATGGGTCCCTGACAGAGATGACCAATAAGAACGAGTACGTTGAAATATATAATGAGGCAGCCAACAATGATAATGCCTTTATATCAGACGACCTTTTGAAGAGACCTTTGATTACTCCCGAATACGCTGCTACCCTCCCTGATGTAAATCATCTTAAGGAGATATTTCAAAATGCCATTGTTCAAAATCACAGCCTTTCAGTGAGTGGAGGAAATGATAGAACAAGATATTTACTTTCAGCAAGTCATTTTGGTCAGGAAGGTATAATTCTCAATAGCGATTATCAACGCACCACAGGAAAAATTAACCTCTCCACTGATGCTTTTGAATGGCTTGAAATTGGTACAAACATAAATATATCGGAGGATGAAAACAATATTATAGGAAGCAGCGGTGATGGTTATGGGGGTAATGGAGGAAGCGTTGTACGGTATGCATTTTTCAGAACTCCTGCAATCCCTGTATACGACGAAAATGGAGAGTTTGTTGACTTGCCGGATAAACCCGGATTCTTCGGGGATGGATACAGCCCTGTGGGACTCGCACTGAATCAGAACAATGTAAGGAAAGAGACCCGTGTTTTCGGAGATGTAAATGCCACAATTAAATTCTCCGATAATCTTAATCTTGTTTCTACACTGGGAATTGACAAAGCGAATTTCAATCAGCGAAGATTTGATAAAAACTGGGGCACAAACGACCGGATTAACAATCCTAATACGCTTACCGTGATCGATGGAGAAATCATGAACTGGTCGTGGAGTAATGCACTCACCTATCACACCAAGCTTGCAGAAGATCATCATTTGTCTGTCATGCTGGGGACTGAACTGATCAAAGGCTCCATTTATCAGAACTCTGCCTCCGAAAAAGATTTCCCTGATCAGGATATTAACCTGGTTTACCTCGGTAACGGACAGGGGACTACGACAGCATCTGAGTCGCGGGAGGGATATGCTTTGGCCTCGATTTTTGGAAGGGCGAATTATAATTATAAGGACAAATACCTTGCCTCTGCCGTAATTCGCGAGGACGGATCTTCACGGTTCAGTCCCGAAAACCGGTGGGGAACATTTTATTCACTCTCAGCGGGCTGGAGGCTTGATAAAGAAGATTTTTTTGAGAATATCTCATTAATTCATCTCCTTAAGCTTAGAGCATCATTCGGTGCCATTGGCAACCAGGAGGTCGGATATTATGCATATTCCGACCAGATCAGTCCGAATTATAACTATCCATTCGGAGGAGTTTCATCGGACGGCTATGCTACTTCGGTTTACGGAAATGCTGATATACAGTGGGAAACCAGTAATCAATGGGATGTCGGAATTGATTTAGGTTTATTGAACAACCGTATCAATTTCACAGCAGACTATTTCCATAAAATAACAAGTAATATGCTTACCCAGGAGCCTATTCCCCCATCGGGAGGGTCCATTGAACCTGCCTGGGTGAACAAAGGTAAAATTCTGAATAGCGGATTTGAATTTGAACTGAATGTAAAACAAGCCTATGAAAACGGACTGGTCTCCGTTTCCGGAATGCTGGCTATCCTTAATAACGAGGTTCTTGAGTTAGATGCTCCAATTTCAGGAGGACGGATAGATAATGGTGTATATGCAACGCTTACTGAAGTGGGGCATACTGTAGGCTCTTTTTACCTGTATGAAATGGAAGGTATCTTCCAGAACGACATAGATATAGTTACACATGCCTACCAGGGGGATAAAATCAAACCGGGAGACGTTATGTACAAGGATCAGAATAACGACGGAATAATTAACGAGAATGACCGAATACATGTTGGGAGTGCTATTCCGGATTTTACCTTAGGACTAAATATCATGGTCCAATATAAAGGTTTTGATTTTACTCTCTTTGCTCAGGGTGGTTACGGGAATAAAATTTATTACCAGATTGCAACGGATATTGAAGGTTTCTACCGTCCGTTCACCGTTACTCAGCGGTATTTCGATGAACGATGGACCGGTGAAGGGACCAGTAATACACAGCCAAGAGCCTCCTGGGCAGCAAAGTCAAACAATACTAAACCTTCTACAAGGTTCCTTGAGGACGGTTCATATTTAAGATTGAAAAATCTTCAAATTGGTTATACGGTGCCGGTAGAGCGTTCACATAACTTATACATAGACAGAATAAGAGTTTATGTTATAGGGCAAAACCTGCTGACCTTCACTAAATATCCCGGTCTGGATCCTGAGATGACCGTAAGCGACAATTCTACTGCAGAGGGCGATAGGGCAGCCGGAATCGGCTGGGGTACTTATCCTTCTGCAGTTAGCTTAAGTATTGGTTTACAGTTAACCTTTTAAATAATATTAAGATGAAACTTAGATCATTGATCATCATATCCGGATTGGTTTTTACCCTGGGGTGTTCAGATTTTCTGGATGAAGATCTTCAGGGCAAATACTCCACTTCAACCTTCTATAAAACTGCAGAGCATGCTCTTTTGGCCACCAATGCATGCTATGAGCCTTTAGCATTCACCTCAATTGAAAATAATATCTGGGTATTTGGCGATGTAGCTTCCGATGATGCCACAAAGGGCGGGATCCCGGGCGATCAGAGTGAGATATCTTTTATTGAGAATTTTGAGACCACCGCCGATAATGGTTTTGTTGAGGCCATATGGGAACATTATTACAATGGTATTTCAAGGACCAATGAAGCCATTTCAAATATCCCCGGAATTGATATGGATGAGATTTTGAAAAAGAAGTATTTGTCTGAAGCTAAATTTTTGCGGGCCTATTATTACTTCCAACTGGTGAACATCTTCGGTGAAATACCTTTAAAAACGGAGCCCGTGAAAACTTTCGATGACCTGCATGTTCCCGTTTCTTCGGTTGAGATCATTTACGGGCAAATTGAAACTGATTTATTGTCTGCTAAAAATAACCTGCCGGCCAATATCACTCTTGCCAATTATGGCAGAGTTTCTAAAGGAGCTGCCTTTGGCTTACTGGCAAAAGTTTATCTCTATCGGGAGAATTATACCGATGCACTCGCTTATGTTGATTCCCTGGAATCGTTAAGTATTTATGGATTACTGGATGTTTACAAGCAGAATTTTATGGTAGATTACGAAAACAACAGGGAATCAGTATTTGAAATTCAACATTTGACAGGCCAGGATCCTTTTCTGGGCAATATTCTGAACCAATGGTTCGCTCCACAGGTTGAGAATGGATACTTTTTTAACGTACCACAGCAGGATTTTATCGATGAATTTGAGCTAAGCACGGGAGATGTGGTGGATCCGCGACTGGATTATACAGTTGGACGTGATGGACAGCTTTG
>CAZEWS010000203.1:0-3976 GCA_964515985.1 uncultured Rikenellaceae bacterium
TCTCCCTGGTGTGAAAGAAATAATTTCGATTTGCTATGCAGTGAGGCAGAGATAAAAGATGGCCGGATTACCGGAAAGTTGGTTGGTAATAACTGTAAAGGGGAAGAAAAGGTAAACCGAATACGGGATTCTTATGAGCTAAGTGCTTATGAGAAAATCTATGTTTACGGAGACTCAAAACACGATTTGCCTATGCTCAGGCTGGGCACGATTAGTTATTCTAAATGGAAACTTATTAAATGAAACATCTACTTGGATTACTAAGGATTAAAGAATATGTTAAAAACATAATCGTTTTTGCGCCGTTGTTTTTTTCGGCAGAACTTTTTGACAGTTGGCTTATTGGAAACACCATGCTGGTTTTTGTTGCTTTTTGTCTACTTTCAAGTAGTGTTTATATTTTTAATGATTTGGTTGATATTCAACAAGACAGACAGCACCCTGAAAATAAGTTTCGGCCCCTGGCCTCAGGAGCCGTTAAAAAGATACCTGCTATTATTTTAGCGATTGCCTTATTCTCGTCTTCTTTGGGATTAACTTTGTTTTTGAATACGGAAGTTTTGTTTGTATTGCTTTCTTATGTTGGGATCAATATTCTCTATTCTTTTTGGCTAAAGGGCTTTGCCCTGGTTGATGTGTTTGTTATCTCCTTGGGAATTATTCTGAGATTGCTGGCGGGATCGCTGGCAACCGGAATTGTACTGAGTGATTGGATCCTGCTTCTCACTTTGTTTTTATCGGTTTTTCTGGTGTTGGGGAAACGAAGACAGTATCTTGTGCTTTTCAATAATGAAGGAAATAAGTTCCGAAAATCTCTTTCAGGGTATTCCCAAAACTATATAGATTTAATTATGATCATGATGGCATCGGTGATCATTGCCATCTACGTAATGTACAGCATTTCTCCTGAAGTACAGCTTCGTACGGGTAACGAATACTTTAAATTGACTTCGGTGTGGATTATTCTGGCTTTTATGAGGTATTTTCAATTGATTTTTGTTATGGGGAAAATTAAATCCCCTGTTCATTTATTTTTCGAGGATGCTTTCTTAATTATTATAGTGATGCTTTGGGTGTTGTCGTGTTTTTTCCTTATTTATTTTTAGTATGATTCTTAAACCAAAAAAACATCTCCTGTTATTTCTGTTGTTTGCTTATTCCATGATGCTCATCATGCAGGGGCTTGATTTTGGCGATGCGGGCTGGCATTTGACTGCATATGAAAATATTATCAACTATCCGGAAGGTGTGCAATATTCCTTTATGTATTGGTTATCCTGTATTTTGGGACATCTGTGGCAATTGTTGAATCCTTCCGGTGGACTGTTTTGGAGTAGATTGGGCATGGTATTTTTTTTTATAGCTACATTTCTTATCTATAAGATTTTTTTTTCTGTTTATTCACGGGATTGCAGTTGGGTTGGAGAGTTAGGTTTAGTATATTTATTCGTTTTTAGTGGGGGGCATGAGTCTTTAAATTACGATGTTTTCACTATGTTTTTTTATGCTCCGGCTTTGTTGTTCTTATTCAAGGGACTAACAAAAAACAAAATTGGACTGCTATTCTTGTTTGGCTTACTTCTTGGGATAAACAGTTTTATTAAAATCACCAACGTAACCGGACTTCTTTTTTTTACTGCGATTCCCTTTTATGCATATCTGAAGAATTGTAATGCAACAAAGTGGATAAAATATACCGGATCAGCATTGGCAGGTTTCTTTGTTGCAGTTCTATTGATAATGGGAGCAATGAAGCTATTGGAACAACAACATTTGTTCTTCGATAATCTGGTTTTCTTAAGAAATATGTCTGGGGCTGATGAGTCCACTCATGGTTTAAGAAGTTTGTTAATAAGCTATGCAGTGGGATACGGTAAAATAGCATTACTGACAACTGCAACCATTGTAGTGTACTTTCTTGTCAGAAATGCTTTGGTAAAAAAATACCAATTTTTAAATACAAGGTTATATAAAATTTTTTTGACAGTGTTATTTCTTTTTTTCGCTTTTGTTTCGTTAAAAGTCGGAAATCCGGTTTGGAGCAAGGTGCGTTATGTATTTCTGGGGCTTATGATAATAAATGGTATAATAACTGTAATTTCAAAATACTCCTCTAAAGAAACCAGGCTGTTCTCCCTGATGGGGATTATCCTGTTGGTCATTGCCCCGTTGGGCTCCGATACAGGATTGGATAAATTGCTTTGGGGTACCTGGCTGTTGGGACCACTGATTTTACAGCGCTTAAAACAGGGTGCTTCATTACAACATGGAAAAGGCAAGTTTTCTTTTCAAGGGAGTAATGAGGTTTATAAAATTGTGACATCCATTCTTTTTATAGCATTTCTTACCTATGCCTGGAATAATACTTACAATGATCCTGGCTCCCGGTTAAAGAAAAGATACACTGTAAATCATCCAAAACTAAAATGTATTTATACAACACAGGAGAGGGCTGAAGTGGCAAATGAAATGCTAAATGAAATTCAAAAATACGTTGAATCCGGAGATACCTTATTAGCCTTTATTGAACTTCCCATGGTTCACTACCTTACAAATACCCGACCTTATCTGAGTACTTCCTGGCCAAAGCTCCTGTATTCCGATAAACTGTTTAAAGAACAGTTGTATTGTTCGGCAGAGAGGAAAACATTACCTGTAGTGATCCGGCAAAAAGTAAATATGGGGCTTACAAACTGGCCGGAAAATCGTATGGATAATTATACTGAATATTTAAATTCATCCATAAAATACCGGGAACATGGAATTGTGTTAAACCAATTTATAAAGGTATTTCATTATACTTCCGTTTGGCAAAATAGCACTTTTGAGATATTAGTGCCACAAAATGAGTTATAAAACAAATAATTCTTCTATTATTTTATTTCGAAACTTCCGCCTAATTCAACCTCAAACCCTCCTTCGAGATAAATCAGGTTTAGAGAGAGGCAGATCCAAAGACACGTTTTAAAATTTCCGTTACACGGGCTTTCGGATCATTGCGGATCAGTTTTTCTTCTTTGGCGAGATTGTGAAACACTCCGTTTACTGCCTTATCGGTAACATATTTAGCCAGATCGGTTTCAACACTGCGGGTAAAAGGGATTTTGTTATATGCAGTCATTACATCCGACCAATATTTTGTAACATGCATTTGATCCAGTGTCTCCTGTACGCCTGGTTTAAAGGCGTCGCTTAATTCTGTCGATGTTTTATTTCTAAAATATTCTGTTGCAGCATTATCCGGACCTTTTAAAATATTTCTTGCATCATCAAATGTCATTTTCTTAATGGCATTGATAAAAATTGGACCAGCTTTACTAACCGCTTTTTCAGCACCTCTGTTCATGTTTAAAATGAAATCATCCACTATTTTGTCTAAACCAACAGCGCGAAGTTTTTCTTCAACGACTTTTACTTCTTCAGGAAAGGGTATTTTAAGAAGCGGATTGCCATAAAATCCATTTTCAATGTTTAAAGCTGTAACGGCATTGTTTGTACCTACTTTTAAGGCTTCTTTCAGTCCCTGAACTATTTCGGAAGTTGTCAGAGGCATTGAAGTTGGAAGTTCCAATTCTTTAAGAATATCACAACCGCCTAAAAAAGTAAATACAAAAATTAATGTGATTAACTGTTTCTTCATGGTGTAATTAGTATAGATTATCCAAAAAGTTCCCTGACTAATTTTTCGACTCGGTTTACAAACCGGAATTGAATATTAAACTTTGAAAAGTCAACACCTTTTCGGTTATGTTTGGCTATAAATATTTTTTTAAAACCAAGCTTTTCAGCTTCCCGAATTCTATTATCTATCCGGTTTACAGCTCTTATTTCTCCTGATAAACCTACTTCACCGGCAAAACAAATGTTTTTGTCAATTGGTATATCCAGATTGGAAGATAAAATGGCGCTTATTATACCTAAATCAATACCCGGATCTGTGACTTTTATTCCACCACATGTTCAGGATATTAAGGGT
>CAZEWS010000203.1:4001-7061 GCA_964515985.1 uncultured Rikenellaceae bacterium
AGTCTGAAACCGGCTCGTTTTTCGAGTACAGCAAGCAACATATTAAGCCTGCGGAGGTCAAAGCCTGTTGACGAGCGCTGAGGTGTTCCATAAACAGCTGAACTGACCAACGATTGTGATTCAATCATGAAGGGCCGTATACCATCGATGGTAGCACATATAGCAACACCGCTTAATTGTTCATCGGTTTGAGAAATGAGCAACTCGGAAGGATTTTGAACTTCAACCAGTCCCGAGCTTCTCATTTCAAAAATAGCCAGTTCAGATGTTGCTCCAAAACGGTTTTTTACAACCCTTAATATCCTGAACATGTGGTTTTGGTCTCCTTCAAATTGTAATACCGTATCTACAATGTGTTCCAATACTTTTGGTCCTGCCAGATTACCTTCTTTATTAATATGGCCAATAATAATCATTGGGGTTGATGTCTCTTTTGCAGATCTTAACAGATTTGCGGCGCATTCCCTTACCTGTGAAACACTTCCCGGGGAGGATTCAAGGTCGTCGGTGTAAAGGGTTTGAATTGAATCCAGAATAAGGAGATCAGGTTCTATCTTGTCAATTTGTAAATAGATGTTTTCAAGGCAAGTTTCATTCAGGAAATAGCAATGTTCGTTTGTTAATCCAATCCTTTCGGAACGTAGTTTTATTTGCTGGTTACTTTCTTCACCTGATACGTATAATGTTCTTAGGTTTTTAAAATTTAACGCCAATTGAAGGGCAATCGTTGATTTTCCAATTCCCGGTTCCCCTCCAATCAATGAAACAGAACCCGGCACTATTCCTCCGCCAAGGATCCTGTTTATTTCCTTACTGTAAGTGGGAATCCTCTTTCCTTCCGAAATGGAAACTTCAGATAATTTTTGCGCCTGAGAAGCAAAAGTGGTTTTTACTCTTTGCCTGAAAGTGTCTTTGTGGATTTTTTCTTCTACATAGGTATTCCATTCATGACACGACGGGCATTTACCAATCCATTTGGGTGATTCCACACCACAATTCTGGCATAAAAAAACTGTCTTACTTTTTGCCATTTAATAATTGTATAAGGTATATCAGGAAAAACTGTTTCGGTGTTATTTGTTTTTTTTCCGTTTTTCCGGCCGGGAAGATAATTTATTTATGATCCCTGTTGTGGAAAGCCCCTTGATTAAATCAATGATAATAACTTGTCCTCCCCTGGCTTTAACCAGGTCATAGCCTACCACTTCTTCCGGATTATAATCACCCCCCTTAATAAGGATATCGGGTTGAACAGACTTGATTAGTTCATAGGGTGTTTCTTCATCAAACAAGACAACATGATTTACGAAAACCATTGATGAAAGGATCATAGCTCTTGAATATTCATCCTGAATAGGACGGCCCGGACCCTTAATTTTTTTTACCGAGTCGTCAGTATTCAAACCAATGATTAAGATCTCACCAAGATTTGCTGCACGGGCTAAATATTCAATATGTCCACGATGTATAAGATCGAAACAACCGTTTGTAAAAACAATTTTCTGCTCTTTAAATCGATAAATAGAAAGATAATGGTTTAATTCTTCCCAGGATATAATTTTCGATTTAATCCATTCCAGTTTGTCCATCTCTGTAAAATTTAATTATGTTTAGCCCGTTATTTTATTCTTTTTCGTTGCAGAATGAGCATAAAAATAGAAAAACTACCCAGAAGAACAATAAAAATAGCCTGAGACTCATGAGACAGGGTGGCAAAAACCAATCCGTCACTTTTTGGAATACCATAAAGGGTTAATCCCAGTGAAACAATCCAGTGAAATGCACCTATTCCACCTTGTACGGGCGCTGCCATTCCCAAACTTCCAATGATTAAAAGAAACAATCCGTCCAGTGGTTTCAGATGAGAAGTTTCAGGAATAGCAAATACCACTATCCAGGTCATAAAAAAATATACCACCCAAAGTAATATGGTAAGTAATAAAAAAGTTCTTCTTTTTTTTAGTTTATAAACCGTTTTTAATCCCGATATGACACCTGATAAAATTTTATTTGTTTTTTGAAAAAGGCTCATTTTAGAAAGCCTTTCCTTAAATGCAAAGTATGTAGCCCCAATGATAAGGGTGATTCCAAAGAAAACCAGCCAAGATAAAAGGGAAAAATCAAAAAAGCCGGAAAATTTTCGAATCAGGGGAAGAAATATATATTCCTTCAGGAAGTTCCCGAAAAATTCCATTTTTACAAAAAAGATAAGGAGAACAAGTAAAAACAGGCTAATAACATCAATTACACGCTCAACAATAACGGTTCCCAACAAAGCGTCGAAAGGAGTGTTTTCCGTTTTATTCAACGTGCCACAGCGGGTGATTTCACCTAATCTGGGTAGTGCAAAATTTGCCAGATAACCAATCGCCACAGCATAGAAAGTGTTTCTCAGGCTTGGATTATATCCTAAAGGTTCGATCAACAGAGTCCACCGATAAGCCCGGATAAGAAATCCCCAAAATGCGAAAATAAGAGATAAGAAAACCCAGGAATAATTTGCACTTTTTAAACCAATCAGGAGTTCATTAAGGTTTATTCCTCTAAAGGCGAAATATAACAACAGGATTCCAAGGGCAAGGAATACCAGGTAATGGAGGATTTTTAAAAATCTTTTTTTCAAGGAGTTAACTAAATGAGTTTATTGGTAGCCGTATCAGGAAATATTATGTTTGGCTTAAAGGATTTGGTCTCATTGGCATCCAGTAATGCATAGGAAATAATAATTATGATATCGCCAACGGCAGCTTTCCGGGCAGCAGGGCCATTCATGCAAATCTTTCCGGAACCTCTTTCTGCTTTGATTACATATGTCTCCAGACGTTCACCGTTATTAACATTTACTATCTGGACTTTCTCATTTTCAACAATGTTGGCGGCATCCATCAAATCTTCATCAATCGTAATGCTTCCCACATATTGCAAATTCGCTTCCGAAACCGTTACCTTATGAATTTTGGATTTAACTACCTCGATAAACATGATGTATTAATTTTATTTCAGTACAAAAATAAAAAGGAAAGTGATCTTTTGATATTATTTTACCAGGAAAAAGTTCCT
>CAZEWS010000204.1:0-7049 GCA_964515985.1 uncultured Rikenellaceae bacterium
GCGGGGGAGAGGATTGTGGGGGTGTTGATGGGAAGTAAGTAGTAAATAGAAATTAGTATGTAGTGAATAGCTGGAATTAGGTAGTGATCGGTAAGTAATTACCGGATGTTTAGTAGCAGAATTTTTCAGGATTATTGATCATGCTGTTAAATCGTAAATCGGTAATCGAATGTTCGTTATTCGTCAATTTTAATCGGCTCTAAAACCTATGGCCCCACTCTCTAACACAACAACTTTATCCAACAACTTAGCCCCGATGGCTATCAGGGCGATCTCATGATCCGCCAACTGGCCCTGCGAAATAAAGGCGAAGCCTTAACTGAGAAGCCCGCCTCCACAAGCTACGGCGGGCATGCAATCTTCCTTGGATTACCGTAATGTGTAAAAGTAGTTTTATTAATCTACTAATTTAAACTTAAGCAGTTTGCTTCGTCACTCCGCTCCTCGCAAATTCAGTTATTAACATAACATATCGTAGAGGTCCTTCCAATCAGGATTTAGGCTGTTTATTAGTATAATTTTCTTTTTCCGAAAAAGCTACCGGCTACTTGCGCCGGATGAAACGGTTGTAACACTAATCAAAACCGGCTGTTCCGGCGTGTTTTCTTTGTTTGCCGTATATTCTACAATAATGTTACCCCTCCGGGGTAATTACTCTTGCAAAATTTTTTTGGTCTGCAGACATCGAACCATTATCTTTTTATTTTACTTTATTAACAACTTAGTGTTAGTGATCTCATGAGCGAAGCGAGAAATTTAACAATTTCATCGACTGCTGTCTGCCTGCTTTTCCTGCTTCCACCAAATCCGAAATCAAATATCCTAAATCCAAAATTCTTACTAACTCACTAACCTACTAACCTACTAACCCACTAACTTCTAACCTCCTACATACTCCTTACTTCTTACTACTTACTTCCCATCAACACCCCCACAATCCTCTCCCCCGCTTTCCCGTCCCATAGCTCCGGTATTTTCCCTTTCTTAATATTTCCATCCAGAACTGACATTGCCGTTTCTTCAACTTTCCTAAAATCAGTCCCAATTAAGTGATTTGTTCCAATTTCAACAGTGACCGGTCTTTCTGTATTTTTCCTGACCGTAATACATTGTACTCCCAGGAAAGTCGTTTCCTCCTGAATTCCGCCACTGTCGGTTATCACCAGTTCAGCATTTTTTGTCAAAACAAGGAAATCAAAATAACCGATTGGTTCCGAGAGAAGAATATCAGAGTGAACGGACTGTTTTAAGTTAAATTCTTCAAGGTTTAAACGCGTTCTTGGATGGATAGGGAATACGACTTTTCTTTTATCTGCCAGGTTGTTTAAAAAAGTGATCAGGCTGGTCAGGGATTTTGAATTATCCACGTTACTTGGTCTGTGGAAGGTTACAAGAATATATTTCGAAGATTCAAGATTCAATGATCTCAGAACAGGAGATGTTTCAATTTCAGGGAGATAATGCACAAGACTATCGATCATTGTATTTCCGACAAAATGAATTTTAGATCTATCAATTCCTTCATTTTCTAAATTTTTCAAACCGCTTTCTTCGGTTACAAATAAAAAATCGGACAAAATATCAGTGACAATCCGGTTTATTTCCTCGGGCATTTCGCGATCAAAACTTCGTAATCCGGCTTCAACATGGGCGATTTTTACTCCCATTTTGGATGCAACAAGACTGCAAGCCATAGTGGAATTAACATCACCCGGCACAATTATTAAATCAGGATGCTCTTTTTCTAAAACTTTTTCAAATTCCACCATGATCCGGGCAGTTTGTTCAGCATGAGAACCACCTCCGACACCTAGGTAGAAGTCCGGTTTAGGCAATTGCAGATTTTCAAAAAAGACCCTTGACATATTCCGGTCAAAATGCTGACCGGTATGGCAGATTTTGTGTGTAACCTTATTTTGGTATTTTTGGAAGGCTTTATGTATAGGGGCAATTTTGATGAAGTTAGGCCGTGCACCGACGATAGAGATTATTTTCATAAGGCAATTAAAAATTAAAAATTAAAAATTAAAAAAAGGAGTTAAAGAAACTTAAAACTTCATTCAATTTTGGCTTTGCATTTTACAACAATGGATCCTAAAATCTTTTTTAATTCTTCTGATTCTTTTACGAGCCATTCAAGTTCTTTATACCAAAGCTCAAATATACAAAAGAGTTTGGTTTTAGGAGGCGTTGGGAATGGGAGACTGGGAGACTATTTCACGCTGATCCCGCTGATTTACGCTGATATTTTTTTAATCTTCATTATTCTGCGTTGATCTGCGAAATCTACGAGAGGGAAATAGTAAGTAGAATGTAGAAATTAGTAGGTAGGGGAAAACTACTTACTACCTATCTTACTAATCTTCACGTTCTGCGCGAAATTAATTTTCATACATGTGCTTTTGAATAAAACACCTTACCCATGCGGTCGATATGTTCTTTTAATTCTTTATTGTTTATTTTTTCGTAATGTAATAAATCAATAAAATAAGGTAAAGGCAGTTCTTCTTCGAGCAGATCAAGCAGTTTTAATATGGTATTATCAGCAATTCTCTCACCTTTAACCACAATATCCAGGTCTGAAGCAGGTTTATAATTTCCTTTTGCCCTTGAACCAAAAATGATGGCTATCTCAATTTCGGGAAATTGTTCCAAAGCTTTTATCAGATAATCCAGATCTCTCTGCTTTAATCCGTAATTCATACTTCCATTTTATTTCTTATAAAGTTATAAAGTTCTATAAATCCGTGAATATAATATTCTTTTATTCTTTTTTCAATTTCAAGCGCTGCTTCTTCCTCGTAAGTATGAACAGTCAGATTTCTGTCTTTTAAAGCATCCATCCATAAATGACCTTTTTTAATAATTTCTGCCTGAATTGCAAATTTAATCGCATCACGCGGGCTATTGGCAACAAAACCGATTTCTTCAAGATAGCCTGCCATCAATTTCCACGAAAGCTCAAACGCTATTTCAAAAAACTGTATAAGACCAGCACGTTCAACTACTGAGGGATTATCAATACTTACAGCTTTTTTAAGCAATAGAAATGCTTTTTCAAAATTTTGAAACCTTTGCTTCCAACGTATATCTTTGTTTTGTGCCACCATAATTAAGTATTTTTCCCTGATATAAAATTATTGGTGGTAAAGATACAAATTTTCACCCTGTGAAATAAATCGAAGATTTAATGCAGAGCATTATTTCACAGGGTAAATTTGCGAAGCTATGTTCTTATTGTTTTATTATAACAATCCGTGGAGTTTCATTATTTTGGCGAGTTCGGGTTGTTTTTGGGAGTATTCTTTGAGTATTTTGAGAAGGAGTTTATTTTTTTCAGAAACATCAAAGGTTTTTTCGCGGACAGGAATAAGAGCTG
The DNA here is from genome assembly GCA_964515985.1 of uncultured Rikenellaceae bacterium. Taxonomy (GTDB): domain Bacteria; phylum Bacteroidota; class Bacteroidia; order Bacteroidales; family VadinHA17; genus CAZEWS01. The sequence continues at coordinate 3,380 of CAZEWS010000204.1, forward strand.
TTCTTCTGTCCCATATAATATATCCCAATAAAAAAATGATTAAAGCAATAACAATTCCAAATCCCCAATAGAACATGTTTTTTAAGTCGTTAATTTGTTGTTGCTGATAATCGAACCGTTCATTAATAGCTTCAAATTTAGAATCAAATTTTTCTTCCAGTCGAATTATTCTATCCCTGTCATCTAAAGTGAATGATATTTCTTTAGTTTGACAATATCCTTTTACAGAGAAAAATATTAAAATTAATATTGTTAATAATCTATTCATATTGTGTATTTAATTACAAATATACAAATAATGTTAATAAACCAGGCAACATAATAGTAAGTAGTATGAAGAAATTAGTAAGTAGCTGGGTAGGCAGGTAGTTAGTAGCAGAATTTTTCAGGACTATTTATCATGCTGTTCAGCATTTTAGCAACTTCAGTATATTCATTTATTAACCTGGAATGAGTTTCTTTATCAATATATTCAAGATCTTTGGACATGTCAAGCCAGACTTCAGTTTCGGCTTCCTCTCCTAAGGCATCGATCAATTTGCTGACAAAAGATTTAGGGTATTTTCGCTTAGCCCATCCTTCGGCAATATTAGCAGGGACTGACCGGGAAGACCTTCGCATCTGATCAACCAATAGAAATTTTTCCTCTTTGGGAAAGGTTTTTGTTATTTCAAAAATTTCCAAAGCCAGTTTGTAAGATTTTTGATAAACAATCAAATCTCTAAAACCTTTGTATTTTCTTTGTTCCATAATTATTTGATTACTAATTAACTGAAAAAACTACTTACTACCTACTACATACTCCCTACTACCTACTACATACTTCCTCACTAACCCACTAACCCACTAACCATGACTAACTATTTTATTGATGAATTTTTGAAAAAGTTATTAGGTTATTGGGTGTAGGATTGCTAAATTTTTGACTTTATTGAATTTATGAAATTATTAAGTTTTAACTTTTCAATATCGGATAAAGGGACATTTTGATTAGGCCCTTAAAATTTAGTGAATCTTAACATGTAAATATACAATTTGTTAAACCACTTTTTGTGTTATACTACATTTTTTCGAATGTCTTCCCGGGAGTTTGGATTTGGGGATTATTTGAACAACGGTTAATATTTTGAAAGCCTGGCAGAGGGCAGCAAGTATGACATTAGCCGGTAATTTCAAGAAAATCAGCAAAAAAGGTAAATATCTGTATAATGTAAAAAAGCTCAGCTTGGTTTTTCGTGGCAAAATGATGGGGCAACTCAAATTGTTTAAATTGCCAACTGTAAGTTCTCTGGTAAATTAGGAATTACGAATTGCTTGGGACCGTTTATAAGTGATAAAAAGTTTGCTTCTGATGCCTTATTAATGGCGAAGCATCTGCTACGACAATCATTGCTCAAACCTTTTCAGTTCGCCTTCCAGTTCATCGGCATTGTAATCAATAACAGGAACCTGGTACTGGTCTAAGTAAGTCAAAAAATGCTCCTTCTTAATTCCCGCTAATGCTGCTGCCTTTCCAATAGATAGCTTATGTGCTTTGAATAGCTGTATAGCCGTCAATAATCGCATTTCAGATGTAAATTCCGACCTGCTTTTATTTAATGCAGCTATTATATCTTCCGGAATGCTGAAATTAATTGTTGTGAGTTTCATCATTTTATGCTTTTATTCTATAAATACAATGTTTCAATTGTGCAAAGTTAAGAAGATGAATTATAAATCCCGCAAATTATAGAAAGATAGTCATGTGTTATCATTTTTACATATCCATTCCTTTATTGTGCACTGGCAATCAAACTCTTTTGGCAGCAATGCGGATGATTTGAGCGCAGGGGCTGCCAAATGTGTTTGATAGTGCAGGCAAAAATAAAAAATCTTCTTCATGTGCGTGGGCAAAAAATCTTTTAATTCTTTCGAGTTCTACGTAATTGTCCACGAAGTAATGAAGTTTCAGTTTATACATAAGTGTCTTTCATGTTTTTAAAATCCACCTCTGTTTTTATGTTCCGACAATTTTGCCCCTATTGCTTAGAACGGTCGGCGGCTATGTGCCTTTCTTTTTTAAATGTCCACACTAAGTTTTAAGTGTCTGTAATTCTGACCGTTCAAACATTGTTTGCGATTTACTCAATATGGTAAGTAAATTTACTCAATTAGATGAAAAAAACAAAATAATGAGGTGATGCTGTGTTGCAGTGGGCCCAATTGCTATTGAAATCAGAAGTACAGGAAAATTACAGTGTAGCGACTGCCTGGCCGGAAGGCAGGTATCGTACTTTTGTCAGGACATATTTGTAAGCTCGCATAATTTTAATTATTTAATCTTCCTAAAACTTCTAATCTTTGTAGGTCTGCGAGACCCATGGATAATACCAAGAATTACAATCTCAGTGGGTTTTATTTTGTAAATAATAAGCCAGCTAAGGCAAACAGCCTTACGGTAAATTTTGTTTTTGGAGTTTTTTCTTTTGTATTGCCCATTTTTGCCTGGCTTCTGTTAAACTTACGGTAGGATTATTTTCTGTATACTCAACCCAATTTTTAAAATCTTCTTCGCTAATTGGTTCACCAGGCAAAGAATACGAATTTAAATCAGTTTCTTTCACTATCCGTATTAAATGTTTATGCTCTAAATCCTGTAAGGCTTTCAGAGAGTTTTGTCCTGTAAGTTCTACGGTTATTGTTTGCATAGTAATATAGGTTTTAATTTATACAGGCTTGTCTGGTTTTTTTTACTCCAAAAAGCCTGGGGGGCTCCTTTTTACTGGCGTAAGAGCATTATATGTTCCCCATGTGCCACAAATATATTTTGCTAATTATTGCTTGATATTACAAATATACTTTAACTAAACGTATAAAACAAAACCAATAATGCAAGGCTCTCTGGAGTTATTGCCGAACCCGTTTTACCGGTTGAACGCTTACGTGCATTTTGACATGGCCTCGAGGAACAATACTTCTGATTTTTTACTCTGGGATTACTCTTGACAGTGCGCCCACAGGGTAACCTTGTGCTTTGAGCCAAGTAGATAACAATACTACACCAGGTGGTAATTGTTGTAATATTTGGTTTATTTTCGTGCCCCTTTTCATACTTATAGTATAGATACAAGCGCAAATATAAACTAATTATTAATACGGCCCGAGAAATTAAAGGATTTTGCGAGGAACGAAGTGACGAAGATATGATGCAGTGTTACGAGTTACGTGTATCCGGACGCTGGAAGGTCTTATTCCAGCCGAATACAATTCGGCTCTACTGAAACGGGTTCCGGGTTTGTCGTAACTCGTCCGACGACTACAGTTCGTCCGACGAGTAACCTACTAACTCACTAACCCACTAACCCACTAACTTCCAACCTCAACAAACTTCCACGCGGGTATTACCATGACATTCATGTTTTCTTTAGAAAAATGATCTTCCTGATTAAAGGTAATAATGAGGCCTTCAGATAGTTTAAAGTTTTGCATGGCTTCAAACAAACCATTAAGTTCCCTGTCTAAATTATCGGAATTAAGCTCATAGCACGCCTGGATGGCTCGTGTGATTTTCTCCTTTTCCAGTACCAAAAAATCACATTCCCCTCTCTCTGCATAGTAATAAATTTGCTTATACTGTTTCCTTAAATGAATAAACAATAAATTTTCAAATCTTCGACCCAGGTCCTTCGAT
>CAZEWS010000205.1:0-7017 GCA_964515985.1 uncultured Rikenellaceae bacterium
AGTGAACGGAATGTCTCATGAGCAGGTTTGAGCGAAGGACTGTGGGAGCGAATAACCATTTCGTGAACAAAGTGAACGGAATGTCTCATGAGCAGGTTTGAGCGAAGGACTGTGGGAGCGAATAAACCCTGTCGGGGTTTCTTCTGTGAACGCTGGAAGGTTGTTTTGAGTTGATAATTTTCTTTTTAATTTTGGCTTAAAGGATTATCTCATATCCGCCTGACTCCGCTGAGGCGGGCGGATATCCTGGAATTCTTTACAATGAATCATTTAAGTTAAAAATATACAATAATGAACGGACCAGCAGCAATCTACGACATTTTAAATTCCCTGAATATACAATTTGAATATTTTGAGCATCCGGCGGCGGCAACGGTTGAAGAAGCCGTTATCCACTGGAAAAACATCAATGCCACTCATTGCAAAAACATTTTCTTCCGAAATCATAAGGGAAACCGGCATTACCTGGTTATTATTGAACATAAACAAAAACTGGCGATAAAAGATCTGGAACAAAGACTAAAACAGGGTAAACTCAGTTTTGCTTCAGATAAACGTTTAAAGAAATACCTGTATCTTGAGGCTGGATCGGTCTCACCTTTCGGATTGATCAATGATACTGAAAACCACGTTCATGTATTTATTGACAGCAACATGGAAAAGGCAGAAAAAATCAGTTTTCATCCCAACATCAATACGGCAACATTGGTAATCTCTTATCACGATTTTATCCGTTTTCTGGACTGGTCGGGGAATAGCTATGAATTTGTTAAATTGTATGATTAACCTATCATACTATTAGCTATTCTTCGGTTATACAGGATAAAAAATCCTGACATAACAAACCACTGGGCGAGGCAGGTCATTACACTAAACGGATTAAATGGATTGTACCATTGATCAGGTGCAAATACGGTAGCTGATTGAAACAACCACCAGACAAGCAATATAATTGCAGCAAAAGGTATAAAAAGCCGAATGGTAATATCCCACCAGCTTCCAAGAGCCCAGTCGTTTTCAGTAAGGTTTATTTCCTTGCGAATCTTTGAAATCCCCTGTTTGATCACTGCAAAAGCAACAAATGCACCGGAAATCATCAGGGCAATTCCCCAAACATAATCCTGGTTACTCAGAATATTCAGGTTTCTGGCTGAAGGGATCCCTAACAGGTATACCACAGCAATAATAATTCCAATGGCTTTGGATCTTTTCATACCGGTATCCACTAAAACTCTTGTGGGAAGTTCCAGTTGTGCGATCAGGGATGAAAATCCGGCGAAGGTAAGACCCAGGAAGAACAGAACAGCCAGAGGTGATCCAAAGAACATTTTTGCAAAAAGCTGGGGCATCCAGATAAAAGTAAGACCTGTTGAAGCTGGTCCGCTCGTCTTCATAATTTCAAGAACTTCCGGATCGGCCATTCCCATTTCTGTCCTGAGAACAGCAAATACAGTTCCAAAGACCATAATGGCAGCAAGCAAGGAAACGGTATTATTCCCAATGCCTGTGATAAAAGCATTCTTCACTGTCCCATGTTCGCTTTTCATATAGGCGGCATAGGTAAGAAACAAACCCCAGCCAGCTCCTGTATCCCATGCATTTTGTGTTAACGCGGAAAGCCATAATTTCGGATCACTCAATTGGCTCCACTGCGGTCTGAACAAATAAGCAACACCATCCCATGCTCCGGGTAAAGTCAACGCCCTGATAACAGAGAGGATAACAATTAACAGGAGGGTTGGGATCAGGCTTTTATTAATGAGTTCTATTGATTTCACCCCTTTCCAAATAGCAAGAGCACCAAACCCGATGGCCAGGATATGGAACAGAAATGGCCAGGCGCTGTTCTGGTAATTGTTCCAGGTTTCCATGGCCGCTTCTGTTGTCAGTGGGAGGGGGTGGGTCAACGTCTGAATAAAATAAAAAATACACCAACCTACAATCACAGTATAGAAAAAGGTAATAGCTGTGGCAACAAAAGCAACAAAAGTTCCCATCCATGCGAATTTTTTCCCAATGCTTTTAATGAAAATACCAACCACACCAGACCGGTGTTTTCTCCCCAATGCATATTCGGCAATAATAAGGGGTATGCTCCACAGAAATAAGAAGATAAGCCAGGCCACCAAAAAAGCTCCTGCTCCGTCCTCACCACCCATTTGAGCTGCAATTCGCGGGAACCTCCAGATATTTCCAGTCCCGACCGCGATGCCAAGAGCACTAAGTAAAAGGCCCCATCTGGATGAGAATCGTTGGTTTACGCTATTGTCGAGGTTGTTTGACATATTGATTTGGCTTCAGGCACAAGTAAACTATCTGATCTTAACTTTAGATTTAAATAGCAATTATAATATAAAAAATATTGTTGAACCACTCTCCAGGTCGTCTTTTATAAAGAACCTCGGAGAGCCCGCCTGCCCGTCCGACTGGCGTCAGCCGGGCGGAAATGACGAAGTCGGGCAGGGTTCCATTATTGTAGTAATAACAACCACTATAAACAGCGCCTGCCGAAGGCATCCCTTTGGGAGAAACTGCCATAGTCAACCAGGATTGAATGGAATTTCACTCCCTTTGCATTAAAATAATAGAACCCCGACAGGGTTGTGCCATAGGGATTCTCCCACAGGGACTCCTTCGGAGCTACGGAGCTTCGGAAGGAACCCTGTCGGGGTTAATTTTGAGTTTTTTAACCATTCTTCTCCAAATCCTATCGATACTACATAGTTGTTTTATTAGAAGACCTGTCGGTGTCCGAAGAACCAGGCAGAATAGATGAGTATCTTTTATTTAAGAGAGTGCTCTATAAAATCTCCCAATTTTGAATATTTCTCGTACAAGGTTTTATACTTCACGGCATTTTCAGGATCCGGCTTATACTCCGTTTCAAATCCATTCCCCATGGCATCTTGTGCTTCTTCAACGGTTGCATAGATACCTGCAACCACCGCAGCCGCCATTGCCGAACCCAGGGCACAAGCTTGTTCTGACCGGGCAACCTTTATTGGCATACCCAGAACATCTGCCGTCACCTGCATCACAAATGGAGATTTTCTTGCCACGCCCCCCAAGGCAATTACACCTTTTATTTCCACTCCTTCCGAAATAAACCGGTAGATAATTTTTCTTGCCCCAAATGCAGTTGCCTCAACCAGTGCCCTGAATATTTTGGGTGCGTCTGAGCCCAAATTCAAACCCGTTATCGCGCCTTTCAGGTTCTGGTTTGCATCCGGTGTCCTTCTTCCGTTCAGCCAATCGAGAGCAACAATGCCCGATTCATCAACCGGAATTTTTTCCGCCTGCTTCGATAGTTCCGGTAAAATTTTGCCGGCAATTTCTTCCACCAGTTTCTCCTTTGTATCCTGATCCAGCAGCTTACTTTCCTCCAATACATTTTCAAACGGCCATAGAAGAAAATCTTTAAACCAGGCATAAACATCCCCGAAAGCAGATTGACCGGCTTCCATTCCCAGCATACCCGGGATGATGGAACCATTTACCTGACCACAAATACCCTTTACCAATTTTGATCTAATTTCTTTAAGGGGTGCAACCATCATATCACAAGTGGATGTCCCCATGACCTTACTTAAATATCCTGGTTTAACTTCTCCGCCAACTGCACCCAAATGAGCATCGAAAGCTCCGACACCTACAGAAATTTTTCCTTTTAACCCTAAACGTTCAGCCCATCCAGGCGTAAGATACCCTACCAACACCTCACAGGTATATGTTTCAGTATAGAGTTTGTCACGTAAGCCTTTTAACAAAGGATCGAGCTTTACAAGGAATTCTTCCGATGGTAGTCCATTAAATGCCTCATGCCACATCGCTTTATGACCTGCAGCACAACGGCTCCGTTTTAAAATTAAAGGATCGGTAATCCCGGTTAGCAAGGCAGGAATCCAATCGCAATGTTCAACCCAGGAAAAAGCTTTTTTTCTTACCAAGATATCTTCACGAAGTACATGAAGGATCTTGGCCCAAAACCATTCGGAGGAATATACTCCACCTTCAAATTTAGTATAATCGGTTCCTCCACAGGTATGTGCAAGCTTATTGATCTCTTCAGCTTCCTTAACCGCAGTGTGATCTTTCCATAGAACAAACATGGCATTCGGGTTCTCTTCAAAACCCTCAGTCAACGATAAAGGGATACCTTTCTGATTTACTGCAACGGGGGTTGATCCGGTGGTATCCGCAGTGATAGCCATTATGTTTTCGGCAATTCCTTCAGGCGCATTATGTAATGCCTCTTTCACAGTCTGTTCCAGGCCTTCAATATAATCCAATGGATGTTGACGAAATTGATTTTTTGCAGGGTCGCAGTATTTTCCTTCTTTCCACCGAGGATACTCAAAAACCGAGCTGGAAATTTCATTTCCGTTGAAAGTATCAATAATAACTGAACGCACTGAATCCGTTCCAAAATCAATGCCTATTACATACTTTTGGGGTTCCATATATATATTATTTAGATTTAGTGTCTATCCATAATTTTCATGTGAGATGCATTTTAAATGGAATAATGCCCACCCGTACCGAACGGTACCTGCCCGAAAGAATGAATTCTTTCATTCAGGCGGGCGTTCAGACGGGGAAAAATGGGGAAAAAACAAACACTATTTAAGTTCAAGCACGACTATTGATTTAGCGGGTAAATGGATCATCAGTGTTTCACCATTTAACTTTGCTCCTTTAAATTCAACAGGATAAACCTTTTCCTTCTGGCCAAAATCATTATAATCATTCATATTGGGGGCTGTCAATATTTCACCGTCCACCTTAGATACTTTACTGCCGCGAATCTCACATTTCAGGTCAATGGGTTTATTTGGATTGAGATTCGTCAGAGATAAATGAATTGTTCCATCCTCTTTCCTGGAAGCTGAAGCCGAAAGAGCAGGGACCTTTTTTTCTTCAAACCGGTAATCTTCACACTTCAGGGTTAGCGGAATCATAGTGGCATCCTGATGTACTTTGAACATCCGGAAAACATAATAGGAGGGTGTAAGTACTATTTTTTCTTCCTGTGTAAGGATCATGGACTGAAGGACATTTACCGTTTGGGCGATATTCGCCATTTTTACGCGGTCGCAGTGATTATTGAAAATGTTCAGGTTAATGGCTGCAACTACAGCATCCCTGAGACTATTCTGCTGATAAAGAAAGCCCCGTTCAGTTCCAGGTTCCACATCGAACCAGTTTCCCCATTCATCAACATACAGACCGACTCTTCTTTCCGGGTCATACTTATCCATAATTGTGGAGTGACGAGTGATCAGTTCCTTCATTTTTAATGTAGCATTCATGGTGGAGATCCATTCCGATTCATCAAACTCAGTAGCAGACCCCTTATGCCCCCAGCCATCCATAACTGAATAATAATGAAGTGCAAGCCCCTGCATCATCCACCTGTTTTTCGGTTCTTTCATCAATACTTCAGTCCAGCTATAATCCGAACCTGAAGGCCCGCAGGCTACCTTTACCAGTTTGTTTTTTCCAAGGTTCTTACAATAGGTGGAATACCGACGCATCAAGTCGGCGTAAAATTCAGGGGTCATATTTCCTCCACAGCCCCAATTCTCATTTCCAAGACCCCAGAATCTTACTTTCCACGGTTCTTCCCTGCCATTCTTTTTCCTTAAATTTGTCATTGGGCTTTCTGCATCGGAAGTAAGATATTCAACCCAATCAGCCATTTCCTGAACCGTCCCGCTACCCAGGTTACCGGTAATATAGGCCTCACAACCAAGTTGTTCGCAAAGGTCCATAAACTCATGGGTACCAAAACTATTATCTTCAGTAACACCTCCCCAGTGTACATTAACAATAGAAGGTCTTTTTTCCCTGGGGCCTATTCCATCCTTCCAATGGTATGTATCCGCAAAACATCCACCAGGCCAACGCAAATTTGGAATATCTAAATCCCTTAATGCACTGACAATATCATTCCGGATACCTCTGGTATTGGGAATAGGTGAATCAGTGCCTACCCATATTCCACCATAAATACATCGACCCAGGTGTTCTGCAAAATGACCGTAAATATGCCTGTTTATTACATATTCGCCAAGATCGGCATTGATTACTATTTTGTTTTGTTTTTGTTTATTCTCCTGAGAACATAAATCCTCATGAGCAAAACATATAACTAAAAGAAATAATGGGAATGTTTTTAACTTTTTCATTTGATTTACTTTTATTTCTTCTGCCCATAATAGGCCTTCGGGCCATGCCTACGGGAATAGTGTTTTTCAAGTAAAACACGATCGAAATCTGGTTTTTTTTCAATCATCAGGGTGTGAAGGGCTAATTTTGCAACTTCCTCCAATACTACAGCATTGTGTACGGCATCATAAGCATCTGTACCCCAGGAAAAAGGACCATGACTATGTACAAGAACGCCCGGTATATCCAAAGGATCGATATCAGAAAAGGTTTCTACAATGACTTTGCCCGTTTCTTTTTCATATTCCCCTTCAATTTCCTGCCGGATCAGAGGTCTTGTGCAAGGGATATTACCGAAGAAATAGTCGGCATGTGTCGTCCCCAACGCAGGAATGGGCTTCCCTGCCTGCGCCCAGCTTGTAGCCCATTCGGAATGGGTGTGAACGATCCCCCCGATGTTCTTAAAATGTTTATAAAGATAGATATGGGTTGGCGTATCAGAGGAAGGTTTTAATTTCCCTTCAACGATGTTTCCATCCAAATCAACCACTACCATATCCCCTGGTTTCATTTTTTCGCAGGATACGCCACTGGGTTTTATCACAATTAAATTTTTACTTCTGTCGATTGCACTAACATTGCCCCAGGTAAAGATCACAAGTCCGTGGTCAACAAGGGAAAGGTTGGCCTGGAAAACCTCATATTTCAATTGTTCAAGCATAGGATTTTTGGTTTATTGGTTCCTCCATACCTTTCAATCCCTAACGGGACGACTGGTTGTTTTGCTCTTTTCCAACCAGCCAATGAATTGGCTGTCTATTACATTTCAGTCCGGCAAGCCGGACGATG
>CAZEWS010000206.1:0-7016 GCA_964515985.1 uncultured Rikenellaceae bacterium
GAAGCAATTCCACAGGGCGAGCAATTTTGCATGCAAAATTATTTCACAGGGTAAACAAAGAATAACGAATAACGAAGTTTATATTAAACCATGATTATTTCTAAAATCTAAAATCGGTGTTCCTTGTTCGATATTTAAAAAATGTAATTGTGTATTTATTTTATATTCCACACTTTATGCAAATTATTATTTTTGTAACTAATTAAAATCTAAATAATTAAGTCATCTGCGAAACGTCAGTTATTAATATAATTGGGAAACTAATCAGTGTGTTGAGAGGAAATGATGCAAAATGTTATAAGTTATCTGTTAATTATTTGAGAGTAGCTTAATTAAATACCAATGTTAATGGTAATAATATATTTTGTGAAAACAAACTGCTTATAACTTATAACCAATAACTTATAACAATTGACAATTATATTGAAAATAAAAAAAGAACCTTGAAAACTGAAAATTTGCTTAATGGGAAAAGAAACAATCATACCGGTAGGCCCTTATCACCCGTTGCAGGAGGAACCTGAACTTTTCAAACTTTACTGCGATGGAGAAATTGTCAAGGATATTAAATGGGAAACCGGATATAACCACCGTGGGATTGAAAAACTGAGCGAATCCAAAACTTTTGACCAGGTATTTTTCCTGGTGGAACGTGTATGTGGGATCTGTTCAACCTCGCACCCTTTTGCTTTTGCAAATTGTCTGGAAGAAATTGCAAACGTTGAGGTTCCCAACCGGGCAAAGTACATTCGTTCCATTATAGGAGAGCTGGAACGAATTCACAGTCACCTTTTATGGTTAGGATTGGCAGGTCATTTTCTTGGATATAATACCGTTTTTATGTGGGCATGGAAATACAGGGAGCCCATACTGGATCTGTTTGAAATGATTACCGGAAACAGGAATAGTTATGCCATGTTTAAACTGGGTGGTGTAAGGAGGGATATCCCAAACAAACTTATACCCGAAATACAAAAACACCTGGATAATTTCATACCGAAACTTGATCTTCTTACAGGAGCTGTTATGGATGATCCCGTAATCCATGCCAGGACAAAAGGTGTTGGAGTACTTACAAAACAGGATAGTATTGATTTCGCCGCTGTTGGTCCTACTGCCAGGGCTTCAGGCGTGGATATTGACGTGCGCAGGGATGATCCCTATGCCGCTTATCCCCTTGTGAATTGGAAAGTGATAACCGCAGAAGCAGGAGATGTATTTGCAAAAACGGAAGTCAGACTGTTCGAAATGTACGAATCCGTTTCCATTATTAAACAATGTCTTGAAGGATTGAAAAAAGAAAAGGAAGGGGAAACAGAAGTTATAGTAAAGAATGTGCCGGCCGGAATGGGAACAGGACGTGCCGAAGCCCCCAGGGGAGAAGTTTTCCATTTTATGATAACCGATGGTGGTTATTCACCGGTCAGGCATAAAATCAGGGCACCAAGCTATGTTAATATTGCCACCTTTAAAAAATCCTGTATTGGACAGACCGTCTCGGATGCTACCATTACACTGGCAGCGGTCGATCCATGTTATTGCTGCACCGAGAGAATGGCCGTTGCTTATGATTATTATGATCATAAGCCCATTTTAAGCGGAAAAGATCTTATTAAACGCTCGCAACAAAAAACCGAAGATATAAGACGAAGCTTACGATGATTCAGTTATGAATGAACTTTATTACATAATTTTCCTGCCTTTAATTGCTGGAATTGTTTTATTTGCCTTTCCGGAAAGAATCAAAATCATAAAGGGAATAATTGCCTTGATTTTAACCGGAATCACTTTCTTCTTTTCCCTGAAATTATTTTCCGTTTCAGAAAAAATTATTAATCTTGATCTGTTTTCAGCTTTTTTCAACGAAGGCACTTTATTGAATAATATCCTTCAAGGAGCTAACCGGTTTTCCCGGTTTAACATCGACAATCTCAGCAAATTCATAACACTTGCCATTGGGTTTTTTGGCCTGGTCATAATCGTTTATTCCCTATCCTATATTTCAAAAACCAGGCAGATAAAAAACTATTACCCTTACTTCCTTATCACACTGGGTTTATCTGCCGGAGCAGTATTAACCGATAATCTGTTGTTTTTCATCACATCCTGGGGAATTCTCGGACTTACCTTATACAAACTAATTAAGGGTTATGATGAAGAAAGTTCGTCCGCTGCGAAGAAAACACTTATATTGATTGGCGCATCAGATGGAATTATGATCCTGGGAATCGGTATAATCTGGAAGGTTTATGGAACATTTACCATTTCCGAATTGACCATTCCGACCACCTATCCCATTCTGGTTATTGCCTTTTTTGCCTTATTAACCGGCAGTTTTACCAAAGCCGGGGCATTCCCTTTCCATACCTGGGTACCGGATTACACAAAAAGTGCTCCTGCATCATCTTCAGCTTATCTTCCTGCTTCACTGGACAAATTGCTTGGCATCTATTTTCTGGCAAGGATCTGCACTGACATGTTTACATTAAACCAATGGATAACCTTCCTTTTACTACTTCTGGGCGTAATGACTATCATTTTTGCCGTCATGATGGCCCTTATCCAGCATAATTATAAAAAGCTTCTGGGTTATCACGCCGTTTCACAGGTAGGGTACATGGTATTAGGATTGGGGCTCGGAACTCCGCTAGGTATTGCCGGAGGCTTATTTCATATGATCAATAACGCACTATACAAATCCGGTCTTTTCCTGAGTGCAGGCAGTGTGGAAAAAAGAACAGGTAAAGAAAACCTTGATGATCTTGGCGGACTCTCCAAAAGCATGCCCATTACTTTTATTTCAGCTCTTATATGTGCATTGGCCATTTCCGGGGTTCCACCTTTAAACGGCTTTGCTTCCAAATGGATTATTTACCAGGGAATTATTGATTTTGGGAAAGAACCTGGAATAGCCAGTCAACTATGGATCGTTTGGCTTGGATTGGCTGTTCTGGGATCTGCCTTAACCCTGGCTAGTTTCATAAAATTTATTACCGGTATTTTCCTCGGAAGGAAAAGAGACGAGTTAAAAGGTATAAAAGAAGTCAGTGTTCTTATGTGGTTGCCAAATGTTATTATTGCATTTCTCTGCATAGGATTTGGTGTTCTGGCTTCCACCTTTGTTGTACCTAAACTTATTATGCCCATAACAGGCCAACTATCGTACATTGGGATATGGGATTCCACCGCTGTAGCAATCTTAATTCTGGTTTCTATCCTCCTGGGGATCCTGGTTTATTTAATAGGTAATATAAAAAACTTCCGGACAGAGGATAGTTTTATTGGAGGAGAGAAATCCCAGGATGAAGCCGGTTTTTCCGTTGTTGAATTTTATAAAACCATAAGGAACTATAAATTATTCTCATTTATTTATGAGTTGGCTGAAAAGAATTGGTTTGATATTTACGAGATCTCAAAAAAGTTAACACTAGGCTTTAGCGGTTTGTTAAGCAGAACTCATACAGGTGTTCTTACTTCTTATGGGTTTTGGATTTTTGTTGGTCTGGTTCTGATGTTAATTATTTTGATATAATTCCTAGATAAAATGGAAATAATTCTTTCCGGAATATTGATACTTATGATATTTGGAGCAATTTATGCGCTGCATGCCCGGGATTTGCTTTCGGCTCTTATTTCCTGTGGCATAGTCGGATATGGCCTGGTAATTTGCTTTTTACTTTTAAGAGCCCCCGATCTTGCAATCGTTCAGATCGTGGTAGAAACCATTACCCTGATTATCATGGTTTCAGTGGTTCTTGTCAGTACCCGGCATGAGTTGGCTAAAAAATCAACTATCCCCGTAAAGCCGGGTCTGAATTATAAAATTCTGCGGGATATTCTAATTGTGATAATTGCCGGAATTGTGCTTTTATACTCCTTCCGTCTTGCCATTATGCATCTGGATCCTTTTGGCGATCATGTCCTCAGGATGTCTGAGGCTTATGTAGATGGTGCCGCGGAAAAAACAGGTAGCGCGAATCTGGTAACAGGGGTCCTTTTTGATTTCAGGGGATATGATACGTTTGGAGAAGCAACGATTTTGTTCACGGCTGTTGTAGGTATACTAACTATATTAAGGATAAAGGGTAGAAAATGATGGCTATGTTCTGAAAAATCTATTATTTAATACGGAATATTGGAATGGTGGATTTGTGGAACCATTCTGGGAGCGTAGCGAACAGAATGTCTCACGAGCAGGTAATAGCGAAGGACTTGCCCCGTGAAATAAATCGTAGATTTAATGCGAAGCATTATTTCACGGGGTAAATGGGAGCGAGTAATAATAGGAATTTCAATATTCTAGTTTTCCAGTATTCCATTATTCCAAAGCTTAAAAATATCTGTAATAAGAAATATACCAAATCATACAAAACTTAGATTAGCAAAAATGATTTATATATTATCATGAAAGGAATGTCCATCATTGTAAAAAAAGTTACTCAATTGGTTTCCGGACTTGTGTTCCTGTATGGGATCTACATAATAACTCACGGCCACCTCACACCAGGAGGAGGATTTGCCGGCGGAGCGGTTTTAGCAGGTTCATTTATCTTGCTGGTATTGGCGTTTGGAAGTGATCTGCTTAAGCTTAAAAAGAGAGAGAAAGTTTCATTTTTGATCTTTGCTATCATGCTTTTATTCATTGGAACACATATCTTTTGTAAAAATTACTTGCCTGCAGGAACGGCAGGGAATTTAATAAGTGCCGGAGTCATTCCGCTCGATAATATTTTTACTGGCATCGGGGTCGGTGCAGCCTTATATACCATATTTTTAGCTTTAGCAATTTTCAATGAAGAGGG
This sequence comes from uncultured Rikenellaceae bacterium, assembly GCA_964515985.1. Lineage (GTDB taxonomy): Bacteria > Bacteroidota > Bacteroidia > Bacteroidales > VadinHA17 > CAZEWS01. The sequence continues at coordinate 4,803 of CAZEWS010000206.1, forward strand.
TTTGAAATGATACTATACATTCTTTGTTTTATACTTTTTTTAGTGGGTCTTTACGGAGTACTGACCCAAAAGAACGTAATTAAAATTGTGATAGGATTGTCGTTTATGGAATTCAGCGTATTCCTGTTCCTGACATTGATTGGTTTTATCGAGGGTGGGGCCGCCCCTATCCTCATTAAAGATGTAAATCCTGACCTTTTCGTAGATCCTTTGCCGCAGGCTATGGTTCTGACAGCTATTGTAATTTCCCTGGCAACAAACGCTATGCTGCTTACCATTGCGGTAAGGTTATACAAAAAATACGGAACCTTTGATATCCGGAGAATAAATCAATTAAAAGGATAGGCACAATGAGTACACTTATTACACTTTTTGTAGTACTTCCACTGGCAGCCGCTTTCTTAATACCTGTTATCGGCAGGTTTGTCAATGGGTTCCAAAAAACCATTACCGTAACCATATTTCTTTTTCTGGCCATATTGTCCGTATATATACTTTTTGAGGTTAATACGGATGTTTATACCTGGAAAATAGGAGGATGGGAACCTGTTAATGGGATTCCAATTGCTATATATTTTGTCCTTGACGGATTAAGTGCTTTTTTGCTGGTCATCATAAGCCTTATCGGGTTTTTTGCTGCTTTTTATTCCATTTCATATATAAAGAGATATACAGCTGAGAATAATTACTATACCCTGCTAAACCTTATGGTGGGTGGAATAAACGGGGTTGTCCTTACAGGGGATCTGTTCAATCTGTTTGTTTTCCTCGAAATAGCGGTTATTGCATCTTATGCTCTTGTAGCTTTTGGAGTTGAGAAAAATGAACTGGAAGCATCCTTCAAATACCAGGTATTGGGAGGAATGTCTTCCATTCTCATTTTGTTTGGCATAGGTATGATATATTGGAAAACCAAAACTGTTAATATAGCAGACGTTTCGGGTATCTTAAAAAACTCTGATCACAGTTCTTACCTGGTGTTTACCCAGGTATTCCTGATTGCCGGATTTGGGGTAAAGGCTGCTTTAATTCCTTTCCATGCCTGGCTGCCGGATGCCCACTCCTCTGCCCCCTCCCCAATCTCCGCCATGTTATCCGGTGTTTTGATCAAGGCAGTGGGTATTTACTGTATTATTCGCCTCTTCTTCAATATGTTTGAAATAACCATTGAAATATCTACTATAATTACGGTTATGGGCGCTTTGTCAATGGTTATTGGTGTATTTTTAGCTGTTGGGCAATGGGATATAAAAAGGCTACTGGCATACCATAGCATAAGCCAGATGGGATACGTAATAATCGGTTTAGGGATGGGTATGATCATATTAGCCAACAACGGAAATAAATCCGTTGCCGCATTATCCATGGCCGGAGGATTGTTTCACCTTATCAATCACGCTGTTTTTAAAGGCTTATTATTCCTTAATGCAGGAGCCATTGAATATGAAACAGGAACAAGGAATTTAAAGGAGATGGGAGGGCTTTCCGATTCCATGCCTCTCACCTACTCAACATCCCTTGGAGCCTCCATGGCTATTTCAGGAATACCTCCGTTTAATGGTTTTTTTAGCAAGCTTGTTATCATTTTAGCCGCTATTAAAGGCAATTTTTATTTATTAGCCTTTCTTGCAGTTCTGGTAAGTATAATAACGCTTGCGTCGTTCATGAAATTTCAAAAATTTTCATTTTTTAATAAAGCAAAACTTAGTCTTAGCCACAAGATTAATGAAGTACCATTTTTTATGTGTTTTTCCATGGTTGCACTTGCAATTTTATGCCTTGGGTTAAGTCTTTTAATTTTCCCGGGTGTACGCGAAATCATAATTGACCCGGCAGTCGATGTTCTGATGAATACAGGAGGTTACTCCTCAGTCATAATAGAATAAAAATGGATAACTGATCAATGTGCTAAAAGGGAAAGAAACAGAATGTTCTAAGTTATATGCTAACTATTTGAGAATATCTAAAGAACATAAATGCATAATTTTAACCTGTGAAATAAAAATTGGAATAATTGACCTGATTTCTAATTGATCTAAAAAATGACCAAAACATTGAAAGTCTATCTTCATGGGCGAACCGAGTAAATTCAAATGCAAATTAAATTCCAAAGCTGAAGGCATTAATATGCTTTATGAATATCCAGTACCATAACTTATAACATATAACATATAACATATAACATATAACTTATAACTTTAACAATTATCCTGA
>CAZEWS010000207.1:0-6589 GCA_964515985.1 uncultured Rikenellaceae bacterium
GGTTGTAAACGGCTACTGTAAAGCCTTTGCTTTCCATGTTAAGGATCAGGTTTTCACCCATAACGGCTAATCCGACTAATCCAATATCAGCTTTTTGTCCCATAATTATGTTAATTGTTATTGATTAATTGTTATTGATTAATTGTTATTGATTAATTGTCATTCGTAATATGTTTATTGCCACTACTACTATTCCGGGCTGCAGGTTTCATGTTTTGCCAAAGGCACTCCTTTGGAGCAAGTTGCAGGTTACGGGTTTCGTGTTGTTTCGGGTTTACGGTTATAAATCATAAATCGCTATTCCTTAATCATTTTTTATGTGGTTCCTTTCGCGCATACGGACGGACAGGCAAGCCCATACGGGCTGTGTTTATGATTTGTACATTCTTACCAGCCACTAAAGTGGCCGGCTATTTTCTTCCAGTCCCTCCGGGACTATTTTATTTTTCTTTCCTCACTTATCTTTTGCCTTTCCCTTTTCACTGCCTATCCACGTCCCTAAGTCTCCCATTCATAATTCATAAAGGTTTTTCCAGCCGAATACAATTCGGCTCTACATTTCGCCCCTTCGCCAAAGTCTGTCTTGTCCTAATATATGTCTACAGGTTAAAAAAAAAATCACGATCCTAAATCCGAAATTCTTACTAACTCACTAACTCACTAACTCACTAACTCACTAACTCACTAACTCACTAACTCACTAACCTACTAACTCACTAACTTCTAACCTACTAACCCACTAACCTACTAACCTACTAACCCACTAACCTACTAACCTACTAACCTACTAACTAACTCACTAACTCTCACCAACTTACTGCCTACTACATACTTCTTACTTCCTGCCACATTGTCTCCCAGCCTCCCTGGCTCATTCACAGACTCTGCCCCGCCTTCGCATACTACGGCGGGCAGGCAGGTCATCCAGACGCTGGCAGGTCTCTCCAAGTCACCTTGTCTCTAAGTCTCCCTCTCTCTCAGTCACTAAGTCACCCAGTCTTCTCCGCATCTCCTCTTCGCTCAATCGCCTTTTCGTCCCTCAACCTTTTCACTTTTATCTTTGTACTTTTTACTTTTATCTTGATTTCTTCCTGCATACTATTGTTAACTGTAATTCCTGACCCTAAATCCCAAAGCATGCAATTTTCCTGAGAGTTCCGGATTTCCGTTTTTCAAGTTAACTTCAAATGCAGGAAATTCCCTGCGCACAGGATACTTTCCCCTAAGATCCTCGAATTTTTCAGGAGAGTGCCGGAGTTTCTTATCATCTTTCTCAATAGGATAAGTGGAATGGATAATTTCCCGAATAATATCCTCTTCAGATTTACCGGTACAATCCATTTTAATTTCGGGATTATATGGCATCGGAATTCTTTCAGGGTACCATTCATCCAGACCAAGGTCATAAAATTTGCTTATAGCCCTGACACTCATTGCCGTTCCATTTGCTGTCCCCTCCTGCGAATATCCTGCTATGTGTGGTGTGCCAATATCGATAAGGTTAAGCAGTTCCGGGTTTATATCAGGTTCATTCTCCCAAACATCCAGGATTACCCCTCCTGGTTTTCCGGATTGCACGACTTTCATAAGATCCAATTCGTTAACTACGGGTCCCCTGGATGAATTTATGATGTAACAGCCCGGGTTCATTTTTTGCAGCAATTGTTTATCAACCATATGGTAGGTTTTATCAATATCTTTTCTGGTTAATGGGACGTGCAGACTTATAATATCTGATTCTGCAAGAATTTGTTCCAGTGTGACAAAATCCTTTTTCCCTTCAACTCTTTCCCTCGGTGGGTCGTTTAATAAAACATTCATCCCGAGTGTTGTTGCCAAACCGGCAACTTTTTTCCCAATATTGCCTACCCCAACAATCCCAAGAGTTTTGCTGGAAAGTCTGAAACTATGATGCCTGGCAAAATGGAGTAATGCAGAAGCAACGTATTGCTGAACGGAAGAGGAATTACATCCCGGGGCATTGGTCCAGGTAATATTATATTTTCTACAATATTCTGTATCAATATGGTCGAATCCAATCGATGCAGAGGCTATGAACTTTACCGCTGTGCCTTCCAGGAGTTTGTCATTGCATTTTGTCACTGTCCGGATAATAATAGCATCGGCATCCCGGATTTCCTTGTTTGTGATTAAAAAACCCGGAAGATACCTGACGTTTGAATAAGGCTCCAACACCCCTTTTAAAAAGGGTATTTTATCATCTGTAACAATTTTCATAACAATTAACATTTAACTTATAACATATAACATTTTTTAACATTCTTTTTTTTCACTAACTCACTAACCTACTAACCCTATCAACACATTGATTAGTTACAATTGATTTAATTATAATTATTACATGGTGTCAGGTGTTTCCACCTGACATTGAATACTGGAGTAATTAAAAATTTGCCATATCATTAACTGCCGGATGGAAACATCCGACAGCATAGTAGTTTTTAATTTTTAATTAAATAGCGTAGCTATGTTCTTAATTAAACCTATTCCTGCATGCCCATAAACCCAGTGCAGGGTTGGAGATGAAAAATATCTCTTCTCCATCGGGCATAATGTTTATACCTTCCTTGAGTTTCTCCGGGTTGTATTTCCGGATCATAACCCTGTAGTCAGCATAGTTGAAATTTACACTTTTTATTTCATTTTCGGTTAACGATCCGGGACAACAGGTTATCCTGAAGCGGTTCTCAGAGGAGCCGTGAATAAGGTGAGCTGCAGCGCTCAGGTTATTTCTCAGTTCTTCATTCTCCTCCACAGCCTCCAGGATAGATGGTGTTCCCCTGTATCCATATTTTCTGATCAGCCGGTCGATCTCAGGGTCTTCGCCAAATTCTTTCAAACCGGGCGACAGAATAATTAGTTCCCCGTCATCAGCGATAGCCATCCGGGTACGGTAAATACTTTTATTACCAAGCCAGGTACTTTTATATTCTGCAGGATCGAGATATACTACTGTTTTCATCAGCGGTTTTTCGACTAATTCCAAATTCACCTTTAAAGAAAGTTCAGATGCAAGATTAAAACATTCCGAATCATTACCAATAAACAAGCCTCTGATAACCTGGTCTTCGTGATTATTTTTCCCAATTACAGTTAAGAAATATAAGACCGGGGGCAGGGAGCCTGAGAAATGTTCGCTGGCGTAATTCAGTACTTTTCTTACCGGAGTATCGCTTTTTCCCATCATACGTTCCATTCCATAAACTGCACCAAGAAAATGACTTTTATTGATCCCCTCAGCGCCTCCTGTTCCAATGAAAATATTCTTATTGTAATTTGCCATTCCTACCACCTCATGAGGTACGACCTGACCGATCGATAGTATCAGGTCGAAGCTGCCCTCAACCAGCAATTTATTTACCTGTGCCTTCCAGGGATACTTTACCTTATTTTCAGATACTTCCCTGATAAAACTTTCAGGTATGGTGCCGAGGGTTACAATATCGTTTCTCCAGTCATGAACCCGAAAAAGGTTGTTAGGAATATTTCCAAACATAGTGTTGATTCCCTCCGTTGTCATTGGCGCATGTGTACCGAGAGCTGGTAAAATGTCAGTTAATTTTTCCCCAAAGTATTCCCATATATACCTGGTTAGCTCACCGGCTCTTGAATGAACCCTTGTGAAGTCGGGAGGAATAGCCAGGACTCTGTTTTTTTTGCCCAGTTTTTCCAATGTTGTAAATACAGCTTCTTTTAATTCCCCCGAATTGATTACTTCGTTCTCCGACCCTCGCTGGTAATAGATCATATTATGGATAGTTAATTGTTATTTCTTCTGGTTTTAAGTTTTGGAGTTCCAGATTCATAGTCATTCGCTTCGCTCCGCTCAGCCGTCATTTGCTCTCCGCCAGCCCTGTGAAATACTGCTTCGCAGTAAAGGCTTCGCCTTTATTTCACAGGGCCAGCTGGCGGATCGCGTCATTCAGTGGTCATTATTCTTGCTTTCATTAATATTCAGATTCATCCTCACTTAGTCTGATTAATTACCTTCGGTAAGCTCCACTTCGTTCCGGTTCATGAATTAATCAGTAAGACAAAAGATAAAAGTAAAAATAACTATTTAATTACCACTTAATTACGCGAATCCGCCAGCCGGCGGATGAACTAATAACTATCGTATGACTACTGAATGACCATTGTATGACTATCGAATGACCATTGTATGACCATTGTATGACTATTGTATGACTATCGAATGACTATCGAATGACCATTGTATGACCATTGTATGACCATTGTATGACCATCGAATGACCACTGAATGACTATTGAATGACTATTGAATGACCACCTAATTACTACCTAATTACCACTTAATTACTACTTAATTACTGCTTAATGACCACCGAATGCCTACCGAATGACCATCATCTCCTGCTGTTCATTCCCAACCTACTCTCCTTGCCATGGCGGTGTTTCAGGCAGAAACGACTGAAATTCCTCAATCAGAGAATTTTCATATTCACCTTCATATGTTCCTGTAAAGAATTTATTTAATACTTCCTTCGAAAAACGATCCCAGGATTTCTCCTCATATCCCGGATTCACAGGAAAAAATAAAACCCCGTTGGTTTTTGCAGCTTTTAGGTCTCCCGGCGCATCACCTATCATAAGTATCTTATTGTCAGGATATTTGTTTTTTGCAGCCAATACGAGATGTTCGGCTTTTGTTCCGTATTCCTGACCGGCAATAGCACGAACATACTTTGCGATATCATTTTCTTCCCATTCCCTGCGCAGGGCTTCTACTGGTGTTTGGGAAACCACGATAGCATCTGCTTTCCGTACTAATTTTTCGAGGGATTCTTTAAAGTTGGGAAAAGGAACCAGTCCCTTAATCCATTCACCAATTTCTTTATTTACTGTTTTCGACCATTTCAGGACGAGATCAATCTGTGGATTATTGACTGTGGAAGCATAGCTTTCAAGTGCCGGGTTTCCCAGCTTTGTTTCTTTTTCTGTCCACTCAACCAGGGAAGCAATATCAGGTATTGATATGTTCCTTTCTTTTATTTCCGGACGTTCCTGTAATAATTTGAAACATTCAATCAGTGCCAGAAAACGGTTTACACCACGGGTTTGGGAATACAGATTAACGAATTCCCAGGTCTCCCGTGCTATTTTTGATACAGGAAGAAGCCCGAAAAAGCGGATGACATTAGGACAAAAAAATTCTTTTTGTTTAGGTTCCATGGAATCGAAAACACAGCCATCGGAATCAATGCCGATAAAGAATTCCCTGGTTGGCTGTAATTCTATGAGTTTCTGTTGAGGATTCATATTATAGGATTATTTTAAAGGTCTACAATTTTATATATTTCGGATTTGGGAAATGAATATCGAATACTGAATAAAGAATATCGAATAACGAAGTTTTATCTTTTATCAATGTTCAACTATTCTTTATTTTCCCAAGTTTTTCTTTGCTGTATCAATACTTTTTACAAAAATTGAGATCAATTCATCGTTTTCTGGCATAGCTTCTTCCAGAAGTTTTTCAACATTCATAAAAGAGAGTTTATTTATAATTTTTAAACCTACCATTGTTTCGCGCAATTCTTTTAGACATATTTTCATTTTATGAATAAAATCTCTTCTTGATTCGGCACTTTGTGCTTCTCCATAATTCAAGGCTGAAGAGCTTCCGGAGCGGATTAAATTTCCTCCTAAGTGTTTCCCGGAAACAGTGTTCCCAATTTTTTCTGCAATTTTGATAATTAAAACTGCGAAGTCTATTAATCGATCTTCAAGATCATACTTTTTTTTCATAATAATTTTGTTAATATTTCATAATTCGATATTGGATATTCGATATTCGAAATTCGCTAATGGATATTCATCATTTCCCGGATGTTCTTCTTTCCAATATTGTCTTTCTTTCATTCCTTGGACATTCGATATTGGATATTCGATATTATTCGCTAACGCTCATGAGATCGCTTCGCTTAGTTCATCATTCTTCTTGTGCTTCCGGCACATAAGATAGAAGTTTCTTCTCAGCAAAAACCATTTTCAATTGTGCAAACCGTTGTCTGCAATTGATCATTGGAACCGATGGCCAGTCTTCCCGGTTACATCAATTCTTTTTTTTGAAATCCACTTTTCGGGGAAAGTTCTTTCCGAAAGAGCCACTTTTTCCAGAGGTACTTTATCATATTTTACATTATAGATAAACCCTGGTTCGCGCAAGATGGTTGCCATCCATCCACTCCCGTCATTCATGGCTATTTCAACGGCTTTCTGACCGACCTTGTATGCTTCGTCCAGGTCGACTACGGAGGCGTAAATCATTGTATCACGTTGGTCGGTTCCCATCACCTGTCCCCTGGCAGATCCCATGGCATTAATGCCTTTTTCATTTAAGTAATTTACGACCTTTTGATAGACGGCTACCCTGGTTGATCCAAAAGAGGTATGGCCAAAAGCATCTTTTTTTTCTCCAATATCACCTGCATCAAATCCTTCGCTAATGACGACAATGCATCTTCCGTCTTTTTTTAGCTGTTCGTTTACGTTTTCGTATAGTTGTTCCAGCGTAAGTTTCGATTCCGCTAAATAGATCTGCAGG
>CAZEWS010000207.1:6599-7002 GCA_964515985.1 uncultured Rikenellaceae bacterium
TAAATGAAAAAGGCATTAATGCCATGGGATCTGCCAGGGGGAAATTTCTGTCAGGGTCAGCCAGCCGGGTGGCAGCGGGTATAAAACCAATTTTTCTGCCCATTGCCTGGATTACCAGTACGGGATCAGCCGGAGCAGAACCCATGTTTTCTTCATTTGCATTTTGAATGATATGGGCCCAGTAGCGTGCAACACTTCCATAACCCGGAGTGTGATCGATTAACTTAAATTCGCTGTCTCCCATATCGTTATCGATGGTTTTGGGAACCCCGGTTGCAATTAATTCCAATCCCTTTTCCCTCGCCAGCTCACTTATCTTGTATGCGGTATGCTGTGAATCGTTCCCCCCAATATAAAAGAAATAACCAACATGATGTACTTTAAATACTTCAATAACCCGTTC
>CAZEWS010000208.1:0-6923 GCA_964515985.1 uncultured Rikenellaceae bacterium
TCGTATTCCGCGTGCCGCCGAAGCTTCAGCGGAGGAGCACGGCGGTTCGCCAAACAGTACAGAAGCTCTTTTCACTCCCGATAGCTATCGGGATACCTTGCCCTTATTCACAAAACCGTTGGCTTATCCAGGAAATCGGTCACCCATTATGGATTATGCCTTGTAAATTGCAATTGTCAGGCTGTTTAGCGTTCAGTTCTTCGGCGCGTTGCTTCTCCGTGGGAGATGCCCGGTTAACACGTTTCGCTTGTGTCATCTCATCCTCCGGAGTATGCCTCATATGCGCCTTACAAGAAATGCCATCCCTGTAATTCCTGTTTTTCAATTGATCGCATATTAGCCAACCTGTACTGAATAAGATCAACGTAGATTTTTTTTCCCGTTCTTTGGTGGGCAATTCCCGGTAATCTTTTTTTAACTTTACAAAACTTTCAGTCATCTTTGTACCAAAAGTTCGGTTAGAATACTAAGTCAAATATACTAAATCACATTGGATAGTATTGAAAAAATATTGGAGACTTTTGAACCCATCAGTCTTGATGAAATGGACAAAGTGAAACTGATGGATCGTACGGATACTAAGTTTATTTTTACAGCCGATAAACTACCCTGTCTGCTCAGGAAAGCAACAGAATATTACAAAGTATTGACCATAAACAATAAAAGTTTATTTCTTTACCGCTCCAAGTATCTTGATACAACAAACAGTCAAATGTACCTGGAGCATCATAACAGAAATCTAAACCGTTACAAGGTCAGGTTCAGGGAATATGTCGATTCTGATACCCGGTTCCTGGAAATTAAATTTAAAAACAACAAAAGCCGAACTAATAAGATCAGGATAAAAAGGAAAAAAATCGAAGAGGATATATCAAAAAAATCAAAGCAATTTATTAACAACAATACTCCTTACAATTCTGAGGAACTGGAAACAAAGCTGTGGAATAAGTTTTCAAGATTAACCCTTGTTCAGAAAAAGATGAATGAACGTCTTACCATCGATCTGAATTTGCAGTTTATAAAGAACTCAAAAGTTCATAAACTTCCATTCCTTGTTATTGCAGAAGTTAAACGCAGCAGGTTTTCCGGTTATTCTGATTTTATTAACTTGCTGAATGAAGAAAGGATCAAACCCACAGGAATGAGCAAATATTGCCTTGGAATGATCCTGCTTGATAAAAATTTAAAATACAATCGTTTCAAAAGAAAATTACTAACCCTAAATAAAATGAGCCATGATTACAGAAATTTTAGCCCAGGTAGTTGAGCCTGCCCGCTTTTTCGGTATCGAACTTATAAATACATCGGGTTTTTTGGAATTAGTGGCCAGGTTTATTTTCAATACACTGGTTGTTTTCGCACTTATCAGGTATTTATACTATCCTGTTGCAAAAAGAAAAGAATATTTCTTCACTTTTATGTTAGTTAGTACAATTGTATTCCTGATATCTTTTTCATTAATCAAGGTTGATAAATTAGGTATAGGAGTAGCTCTGGGATTGTTTGCACTGTTTGGGATACTAAGGTTCAGAACCCGTCAGATTCCAATCAAGGAAATGACCTATCTGTTCCTGGTTATTGGTATTTCAGTGATTAATGCCCTGGTTACCCTGCTAACCAGTTATGTTGAGCTATTGTTTATTAATACAATGGTTCTCCTTGTGGCATGGATAGGCGAAAAATACTTGATGCAGTCTAAAGAGAACAGTAAAACCATCGTGTATGAAAAAATAGAATTGGTAAAGCCCGAAAACCGGGTTAAACTTATTGAAGATCTTGAAAATCGAACCGGATTGAAAATATACCGAATTGAAATCGGAAGGATTAATTTCTTAAGGGATACGGCAAGGATCAGGATCTTTTACACTCCAAAATTCGACAAGGACCATCTTGATGATAATGAAATAAGCGAAAGGATTAACTTTTAAAATGAAAATAGTCAGGGCCTGCCCTGTGAAATGGCAATAAAATCCCCTGAGCTTTAACTCAATTTCGCTGGGTCTGACTCCAAGTCAAACCCTGACCGTAATTAGTGTTTACTTATTTTAACTCTAGTTAACTTCAAATTACCTTTAATCCCAGTTTTTGGAAGATTCCTATAAATTTTCCATTTTTGATCTTAACTTAAAATAACTCTAGTTTGCGAGATAGATTACGAGATAGTCATCTTAAAATTGATCGTAATTGTTCCTCTTGAGTTATCATTCATAAAAGTAAACAATCTTTCAAAAATGGCATCAATAAAACTATTAGTTAAAAAACACAATGTGTCCAGAAATGACAAGAAAACCCCTATTTATGTTCAATATAACTGGTTCGGGCAGGCAGTTTTATGCAAATATGGGTTACCGGTTCTAACCTGAATAATTCACAAATTATTCAGGGTTGTTGGCAATTAGCTGTTAGCCTTTGGTTTATCATTGAAATAAAATAGTTTTTAAAATCAAAAAAATCATTAAAGCTGGTTGTTTTCCAAGAAAAATTTGATACGAGCTGATTATTAGCAAAGTCGGCTGTTTTAAAAATCTAAACAGAAAGTTACCAAAAGGAAAGATATATAATTATCGCTTCGGGAAATTTAAAATTTTCGTAAATAAAATACCAGACCGTATTAATTCAAACCGACAAACTATCGATGATTTGCTATTTAAATTCATAGCTTATACTAAACAAAAATCGTCTTCCTTCTGCAGGGAATCCTAAGTCTATCTCCATAGCATAATTACCATACATTGGGTATCTGTAATCTTTATCTAAGAGATTATAACATTTAAAATTCAAACTAAGCCCATCTGTTAAAAATTCATTAATTCTTACATTTAAACTTGTAAAAGTGGTGCTTTTAGAAGTGAAGCCCATTCTTCCCCCCGGCGGAAGACCTTCATTTATAATCAGGTTTCCGTTGGCATCTGTTTTAGCCAAATCCCAGTCAGTCTCCATTTCATCAACATAATTAATTGCAGCTGATAATATCATTTCTTTAATGCGTTGATTAAAAGGAATTTTGTATGAAAATTTAAAATGTCCTAATAAATCCGGTGAGTAAGCAAGATCTACATTTGAATATAGTTCGTCTTTATTTTGAGATTGTTGATATGTAGCACTTATCTGTGTTTTAATATTATTCGATAATTTAAGGTTTAAAATACACTCCATGCCCGTTGTCTTAACTATTCCTGAATTTGCAGAATAAGCAGTTCCAATTCCATCAGCGTCGACAAAGAAATTACGAATAATTATGTTTGAAAGATTATTTCTGAATAAATTCAAGTTTAAGTTTATCTTTGAAAAATATGTACCTGAATACGCAAGCTCAAATGATTCCATCTCCTCAGGTACAAGAGGTTTTTTTTCTACAAGATCGGTTTGTATTGCCACATCGTATAATTCAATCATTGCCGGATGCCGGATAGCTTTTCCATAAAGTAATTTCAAATTATGATTATCAACAGGTGAAAATATTACACCAAGTCTGGGGATAAAAAAAACTTTTTCGTTATCATAAATAAAACTCTCATCAGGTGCCTGTGTCCACGATCTTCCTTCGAATTTAGATCTTTGTTCCAATCTCACATCCCGCCGGTTAATTTTATTTTGTCAGAAATTCTGTAATTTGCTTGTACAAATAACGCTCGGTTTGTCGCACGTTCACCTTTTAATAAGCGAGCAAAAGCGTTATTCCAAGTTGGATACGGTAAATTCCAAAAATCAATATGATGAAATGCAGAGTGGATGTTTACACCGACCATTGCGTCAAAATTTGAATTATTATTAAAGTGTAAGTTACTTTCAAACTCGTATGCCTTTGTGTTTAGATCACCAAAATACATCGGGACTAAATCTTCAATCAAGGCAAGATCAATAAATTTTCTTTGGGTCAAATAAGTAAACTTTGTGTCAATTAAAAATTTTCCACCAATATCACGTCTATAACCAATTTGTAAATTATTTGTAGTATGTATTTTTTGTGATCCATCCTTTATACTTACCTCAATGACATATATTTCATCAGTATTCTCCAGGAATTGTAAATTTGTATAAAATCCTTTGAATTTTCCGGAAAATGATAACGACTTCCTGTTTTTTTCAAGTCTTCCGCCTGTGCTCAGAGCATCAGCAGGTATAGTAAGCGCACTAACATCAGACACAAGTTCGCTAAAAGGACGATCAATACCGTAGGTATATGAAGATGATGTATGTAATGAATACTCGAAATCTTCAATTGTTCCTGATGTTTGCATATATACCTTTTTAGTTCTTACGTTGCCAACAGATGTAGATAAAAGTGAGGTATTATTATTTTTTGCTGCTTCATTAGTAATAATATTTATAGCACCAAAGAATGCTCCACTTCCGTACATTACTGACATTGGTCCTCTTATAACTTCTATTCGATCAATTGACTCAACCGGAATGTTAAATTGTTCTATCTCATAGTCAGCTTGAAATTCAGCAAACTGATTGACCCCATCAATTAATACTATTACATGCGACTGGTACTGTGTGGAATACCCTCTAACTCCAAAAGAAGGACCTGTCCAGGCATAATTATTTATTACATATAAACCGGGTACGTTCTCCAAAATATCTTGTAAATTTCTATAACCTTGTTCTTTAATTTCATCGGCTGTTATAAGTTCAACACTTGCCGGTATATCCGATATTTTCTGTTTGATTTTCCCGACAATAGTAACTTCTAATTGCATCACTTCTTCAAGTGTCATCTCATTGAAGTTTAAAAAAAAGGAATAGTGTCGTTTTGGGCGTTTGAATTCTCAATTGTTATTATTGACACCAAAATAATTTTTGCCGTAATCATCAGCAAATTTTTAATCTTTGAATTTTTCATAATTTTCAAACATTAATGTATTCGTAAATCATTTATACCGAGTTCAAAAGGCAAAACAAGATAGGGGAAAAATGAGAGAAGTTATATAAATAACTAAATCTAATTGATGACGACTTCATTAGAATAAAAACTCAGGTATATTGATTAATAGCAAAGTAGTAAGTGAAAATAATAAATAAAGGTACGTTTTCTAATCGAGTATACTGCACCACCACTACAGACCAATGGGGTGAGACTCTCACACTACTGTACATACTGATCTCGTATCCCACCACACCCCAAAAACAGAATTTACAGCTTATTTAATCTCTTTGTCTGAATAATTCCCGTACATAAAAAGGTCATTAATAGCAGAATCATGAATTCGAATTGAAATCATCCATTTTAGAATCCACCGTTGATTATAATACTTTTTTTAAGAAAATCTTATTATATTAATAAACATTCAAGGTCTCCTGTTATGAGCGAGTTTTTTTGCAAAGTAAATGTTAGCTCAGGGATTACTTTATTCAGCGCATCATTTTTATTAAGAGAAAAGATTTGAAAAGTATCAAGTGTCGGTTTTTTATTTAATTGAGAAAATCCGTAGAAATTTAAGGCGTACAAACCGCCAATGAGTGGAAATTCAATTTTATAATTCAGGTTATATACCTTTTTACGCATAGATATACCATCCTGTCCGTTTGTTTCAATGATAAACAGACAAATTATAATAAGCAAAAAAATCTTCTTCATGAATTTTGTGGTTTTATGTTGTTGAATTTTATGTATCATTTCAAAATCTACGTTTTGATTTCATGTTTAATCTTTTCACTTCAGCTGATGTTTATATGTCGCTAACAAATTACCGCCAACGGCAGTCTGTCTAAAAAGCTCCGGTTCTAATAGTGACCAAATATAAGCCGATTTAAGAGACGCTCAAAAAAGGTGGTTAAGATTTTATTCAAAAAATTGATTGCTTTAAATGGGTTTAATTTGAACCTTATCAGACGATATATCCCCGAAATTGACAAAATAAGCACCTCCAGGTACTTTTTGAGTGCATTTTTCCCTACAATGTTCATAATCCGCCTGATATTGTAAGCGATGAACATAAAACCAACATCGGCGCTTGCCCGTTCTTTACCTTTCTTTGTCGATATATAGCTAAACCCCCATTGTCGTTTTATCGTGCCATAGGGGTGTTCAACAATTGATTGCCGTTTCCTGTAAGTATGTCTATGTTTTTCAATATTATGCTTATTTGCTTCTATATAAGGTGTTGTGGCGTCGTAGGTTTATAAAAACGTCAGGCCAATTTTTTTTCCTAAACCCTCTTCAAATATTTTGAAAAGAGTCGAAATCTGTATGTCTATTTTGCCATTTTCAACACGAGAAATATAACTTTTTTTTGTTCCTGTTTTTTCAGCTAGTTCCTCTTGTGTCAAATGAGCTTCTTTTCTGGCATCTTTAATCATTTCACCTACAACAAAGGCTTTTGCTCTGGACTCAAATTCATCTCTATTTGGTGTGCCAAGTTTCCCATATTTAATATTCAAAAGTTCATCAAATGTTTTGGCATCTTTTATTGTTTTCATGATTTGCTCCTCTTTTTATTAAAATATTCCTGTTTTAGTCTAGCTGCTTTTTCAATTTCATTTTTAGGTGTCTTTTGACTCTTTTTTTGAAATCCATTAAAAAGTATTACAATTCTACCTTTATCAAAGCAACAAAAAACTCTATAAATGCCACTTCCGGCTTTTATTCTAATTTCGAAAAGTCCATCGGATCCTTCAATATGTTTAAAGAACTTCTCTGGTATTCGATCAACAGTCCTAATAATTTTGAAGACAAATTCAATCTTTTCTTGAACTGATGAATCTAGCGGGACTTTACGAATTAGCAAAACAAACAGCATGTAATATCCTATGTAACAAAACATAGCGCCTCACAATTCCTTCACCCTAACTTGTAATATATTTTTTAATATTAAAGATATCAAATAATTTTTTTTGGATTTCATCCATTTTGGTTATTGTATTGTTTTTCTTTAACATTTTAGCAGACTTGTCTTTATGATAAAAATTTATTACTT
>CAZEWS010000209.1:0-6908 GCA_964515985.1 uncultured Rikenellaceae bacterium
TTTATATCACTTTTTTCAAAAACAGGCCAAGTTTCAGTAGCGAGATTGCCGGACTTATTTCAATTCAAGTTGTTCAACTTTCTTATAATCTTCACCACGGATGCTCTCAAAGGCAGCTATCATTTCATCCAGCTTTTTTTTGTTTGATTCTGCCAGGTTATTTTGCTCTCCAATATCCTCTTTAAGATTATACAATTGGTATTCCTCAGAGTTCCCCAATTCAATATTTACCTGCTTATTTACTGCTGGTCCAGCATAGGGTGGAATCAGTATCCAGTCTCCTTTTCGTAATGCCGTCCTGGTAGTAGCTTCCAGGATCAGTTCATCCCTACCATTATTGTTTTTACCTAAAAATACATCCGAAAGATCTTTACCATCCTGGCTTCGAACCGGGCTGCCAACCAAGGAGGCCAATGACGAAAGCAAATCAACCTGCGAAACAACTGCATCTGATAAGGAAGGTTCAATCTGACCTTTCCAAAAGGTTATAAACGGCACACGAGTACCGGCTTCAAACAAACTGTATTTACCACCTCTGAGTGGCCCTGCCGGAGTATGGTTCCCCAGTTTCTCAACAGCATCATCGTAGTAACCGTCATTCAGAACCGGGCCATTGTCACTCGATAATATAATCAGTGTATTTTCCAAAAGCCCTTCTGCTTCAAGGGTATTGATCAATTCACCAATGCACCAGTCGGCTTCAACTATAACATCGCCTCTTGGCCCTAAACCTGATTTCCCCACAAAGCGCGGGTGTGGTGTACGGGGTACGTGAGGTTGCTGCAAGGCATAGTAAAGAAAGAACGGTTCATTTTTATGTTCGACAATGTATTTTTTGGCTTTTATGAGAAAAGTATCGGCCATATTTTCGTCCACCCATTTTGCCGATTCTCCACCTTTCATATATCCAATACGGGGGATGCCATTTACGATGCTGTTATTGTGCCCGTGATGCCATTTCATTTTTAGCAGCTCAGGGTTGTCTTTACCTGTTGGTTCACGGGGAAAATTCGTTTTATAACTGACTTCGATAGGATCATTGGGGTCAAGACCGGAGACTCTTCCATTTTCAATATAAACAGTTGGCACACGATCCTGGGTCGCTGCCATGATGTACGAATAATCAAAGCCTACTTCGTTAGGACCAGGAGAAATATGCTGATTCCAATCCACATGACCATCACCCAGACCGAGGTGCCATTTCCCGACAATACCTGTATGATAACCCTTTTCTTTAAACATTTTAGGAAGCGTCTTTTGGGCAGTATCAATAATCAATGGAGCTGTTCCCGCCAGAATTTTAGCATTCTTGTTGCGCCAGGGATAAACTCCGGTTAACAAGGCATACCTACTTGGAGAACAAGTCGCTGAGGAAGCGTAACCGTTATTAAATTGCACACCTCCCATTGCCAGTCTGTCGATATTGGGTGTTTTAATTTCAGTGGCACCGTAAGCTCCCACATCACCATAGCCCAGGTCATCGGCATAAATCAATACAATATTGGGATGTCGCTTTTCTTCTTCTGATTTCTGCGAAGAATTACAGGAAGTAAAAATAGCCTGGACAGCTATAATAAGTATTGGTGTCAAGAATCTCATAATGAATTTAAATTAAATTTTAGTAATCTCGTTGTGCTATTAACATACCAGGGCCTATCATAAATAGATTATCGATTGATTCATATTCCTGCGATCTCTTCCCATTTTTCCTTGCTCCATCTGACAGGGGACTTAAAACTTTCCGTCCACTGCATATAACTATCAACAAGCGATTCGACAATTTCCGGTTCTGTTTCAGCCAGGTTACAGGATTCGGAAGGATCGTTTACGTAATTATATAGCTCATAAGTTGGTCCTGCCCCATCGGGATGTTCATGGTATAATCCTGGTTCAATTTCTCCTATATACCTCAGCAAATAAGTATCTGTAACCACGAGATAGGACGGAGGTGCATATCTCCTTTCCGCATCACGGTCCTTAAAGGATTTGTTAATATTAAAGCCCCAGGCCCTGGAATGGATCCCTGCCCACATCAATTGCTTATGTACTATTTCCTCTGGGTCAGTGGCCAGCAGGGGAAACAGGCTTTTCCCGTCAAGTCCCTCAGGAACATCACCACCTGCAGCTTCAATCAGGGTGGGAATTATGTCCATCGTTGATACCAGTAGTTCGAGCACCCTGTTATCTTTTATTCCGGCCGGCCAGCTAAATACCAGGGGTACCCGGGTACCCCCCTGAAAAAAACTCCCTTTTGTACCCCGAAAAGGAGCATTTCCGGGAAGAACCGACGGACCGCAAACACCGGAAATTCCTGCCTGTGCTCCATTATCCGAGGTAAAAACGATGAGGGTATTATCCAGGGCTTTATTTTTATCCAGGTAGTCGAGTATGCGCCGGACATTATAGTCCACCCCGTATACATGGGCATAGAAATTGGTCAGATCGTAGGAATTAGAGGGGGATTTTGTAAAATATTCGTCCGGGGCCTTGGGTTCCAGCGAATCGTGTACCGCATGGTAGTGCAGCTGTACATAGAAGGGCTGATCCTTATTGACCTGTTTATCAATAAACTCCAGGGCTTTATCTGTAAAGTGATCCGTGTTATAACCAGCCTGGACGCCAGCGTGCTCATATCCCTCCCATACTAATGTCGAATTGTAGAACTGGCTGGCCCAGTTATTATAACCGTAATAATAATCAAAGCCGTTCCGGAGCGGGTTATGTTCATCAATTACGGATCCGTAATAACCGGCTTGTCTCAGTTCTTCATATGCGGCAGGATTCGCCGTCCTTAGTTCGTGGTATGAAAAATCCTTATTCATCCCATATCTTTTCAGCACATCCTTGATCATATACTCACGTCTTATTCCCATATGCCATTTGCCGATATGGGCAGTAGCATAACCCATATCCTTTAGTTTATGGGCAAGATGTGATCCCGGCTCAGGCCCCAGGTTCTCAACATCCACATTTATATAAATGCCACGTGATTGCTGCATCATGCCTGTTGCTATGGAAATCCTGGACGGTGCGCAAAGGTTGCTGGGCGCAAATGCCCTGGTAAAAACCACGCCTTCACTGGCCAGTCTGCTGAGTGTCGGCATGGCTTGCTTTGAAAATTCCAGTGCCTGTTCAGGTGTGTAATCCTGGCGCTCTGCTACCAGTTCCTTAAAATAGGGATCAAATGCCTCCACCGTAAGGGACCCGTTGTGCACGGCAAACTGGCCATAGCCCAGATCATCCATCATTATAAAAAGAAGATTGGGCATTTCCTGTTTTTCCGGTGCACAGGCAAAAAACAGGATCGGAAAAGCATACAGGACACATAGCCCTGGCAAAGCAGTTGTTGATTTAAGCCGGGTCCAGATCATAATTATATTTTAGAGTTTCCGGTTATAATTCTTCAAGATATACCCTGGACCAGAGCTGATTCACATCAGATTCCAATGACTTTGTGAAATATTCTGCGGCTTTTTTAGTCTCTGCCCGACCCATATATCCCAGTCCCATGATATGATATGAAATAGCGTTTCGCTGATTTTCTGTCAGATCCCCACCAAATTTTGCGAAGAAATCGACTTCTTCTGAATCCTCAAGCTGATCCTCACCCAGCTTTATCATCTGTTCAAAGATCTTATCTGCATCTTTCTGCTTACCTGATTTTACATATGCCATTGCCTTGTAATACAGAAATTCATTGTTGATATCTTCCTGGGACAGGGTTTTTGCGAAATACTGTTCTGCAAACCTTTTATCTCCCTTTGCTTCATAAGCAAGTCCCGTATAAAAATAGATCCGCAGATTAACTTCATAGTTTATAGATCTTTCAATCATCTGGTTCTCAGGATATGTATCGGCAATAAGGAATTCCTTCAGTGCAGCCTCAGGATTCCCTGCTTCTAAGAATTGCTTTCCTTTCAGCAAATGGGCATCCACATGTATGTCATGCAATAAATTAACATCCTCCTGCCTGTAGAACATTCTGCCATCCATCAATTCAATCGCCCGGTCATACTCCCCGGCCAGAACAAGGACCATTATTTCACGCATAAGAGCGCCCTGTAATTCATTTACGTGTTCATGATTTTCTGTAAGTAACTCCAACCTCGTTTCGATGGGCTCACCCCTGGCTTCAAGCAGTTTGTCAAGTTCTGAGTAAAACCTGGGCTGAGATGGATCATACCTGATAGCGGCATGATAAGCCTTGATTGCTTTATCAGTATCTTCAAAGGTTTGTTGATATCCCCAGCCAAGGTTCCTGTAAGCCATGGCAAGTTCAGGTTCAAACTTTACCGCCTTTCCCCACCATTCAACGGCCAGCTCAGGCTGCTTGTCATACAAAAGATTACCCAAATAGTAACAGGCCCGTGAATCCTCATTATTATAGCTCAGGGCAGTTTTATAAACCTTTATTGATTCCAGCCTGAACGGGAAACAATATTTTATGGGGTTTTGCATTCCTTCAGCAAAATAATACCCGGCCTTTTCCTTGTTACCCATTAGATGGTAAAGATATCCCAGATAATAATAAACAGTCGGATAGCTGTTTATCGTTTCAGTATCTGAATTCTCAGCAGTTTTCAGAATTGCCGTTGCTTCAGGATACAGTCCTGATCCCATATAATAAGTAGCAAGCTCGAGGTAGTTTTCTGGATAGTTACGTAATAAATGTTTTAAGTGGCCGGCCCATTCTGATTCATCCTGGTTTTCTGAAAGCATTTGCAGTTCATTGAATGCATAGTAATTCAGCCTGTCTATTTCAAGGATTTTGTGGGCGACTTTAATTGCTCTTTCCTCCTGTCCCGTTAATCTAAGGAGGGATGTATTTAAGCTCAGCGCATTCAGGTTGTACCCATTGACAACCAGCGAATTGTCGACAGCATCCAGGGCTGCAGCATAATCCTGCTGCATGGTGTAGATCTGTGCCAGCTGGAAATAGGCGGCAGATCTGAATTCATAGTCCCATGCAGCCCGGAAAAGCGTATCAATGGCAGCCTTAAACATGTCTTCCTGCTTTAGGATTACACCCAGACGGTACAGCGGCTCACAATTCCTGGGCCTGGTGTAGTTGGCTGTAATCCTTGATATCGCTTGCCTGTAATAAAATTTAGCCGTTTCATAATCTCCCTTTTCCTGGCTGATTATTCCCATGGCTGTGTTGCACCTTACATCAAGGGGATCTCTTCTGAGTGCCTCAAGGAAATAATCGGCCGGATCTACCCTTGCATTATGAAACTGCCTGATCCGCTCTCCAGCATAATATAATTCTTCGTTGGTAGCGATACCTTCAGGATCTCCCGGAGGAACCACAACCGGCGGAAGCTCCGGGTTATAGGGAATGATTTCGGGCTGGTATGAAATGATCTCCCTGTCATCCGCATTTAATAAAGTGATCCTCAAGTTCTCTTCCTTAATATCACCATGGGGCATAAACTCATGGCTGAAGGGGGTAGCAGGATCAATATCAATGGTTTCTTCAAAAATGATCTCATCTGAGTGTTCAAGGACGATCCTGACATCATTATTTTTTTTTGTGGTATTGGCAGCCAGGAAGACTTTTCCACTCTCACGCAGTTCAAGGTTAACTACGGCGTCAAGGTTGCCATGTTTCATTCCCCGGGTCTCTCTCAGCGGGTACCAGGTTTGTTGCAATTGCTTTACCTCATACGGTTTAATCCAGCTGTAGTCGGGCTGGTTATCCGAATAGGCCCCGACCATTAATTCAGCGTAGGGTCCGTCATTATCGGTCAGTGCTTTCCTGTCAAATGTCGAATTTACGCCCCATTGCCATAGTTTTGCACCCGTGACAATGTGGTGGTTGGCTACGTGCATGGTTCCGGCATGTTTACTGTGATCATAACC
The DNA here is from genome assembly GCA_964515985.1 of uncultured Rikenellaceae bacterium. Classification (GTDB taxonomy): domain Bacteria; phylum Bacteroidota; class Bacteroidia; order Bacteroidales; family VadinHA17; genus CAZEWS01. The sequence continues at coordinate 5,863 of CAZEWS010000209.1, forward strand.
TGCCAGTATACCCACATCGATATCATGGGCAAAAAATGAACCCTGCATTGGGTGGTTCCTATACCAGCTGGCGTCAATATTGTTCTGATAATAGTCATGCCCATTATAAGTTTCATTTGTGATGGGCCAGTGGCAGAAACTGTTTTTCGCATGAAAACCCCCATATTGTGTATTAGGCGGGAAAATCACATGGTAATCTTCATTAACATGGGTCGCAACATTCGCCCAGTATAGAATTGAGTTAGTGTTTTCTGTGGCATTAATCAGAGTTCCGTCTACGCGAACCCATGATCTGCCAGGGTAGAGGCTTATGCCTATGTTCCATCTCATCCTGTGCCTGGACTCAAATTCTCCTATCCAGATGGTTGCACTTCCATCCTCGTTTTCCGTCAACCTGTATTCTACAGGCATATGGGTAGAGGCCCTGTGATGATGAAAGACACAAAACTCAATACCACCGGATATCCATGCTCCCAGCATCCCGATAAGCATGGGTTTAATAACATGTTGCCTGTAGAATAATTCATAGCCATTGGTTTTATCGGTTGCATAGAACAACCTTCCCCCGATTTCCGGCAGTACACATAGTTTTATGTATTCGTTTTCGATGAACAGACCTTTATAGTCCCTGGAACCTTTTTCCATGCTCAGATTATCCTGTTCGGGATAGGGATAGGATACCCTGCTGGCACCCTGGTAGGATTGATTCTGGAAAAAAATCGGACACTCCTCCGGTGGATTTGTAAAATACGTGGGCAGGGTCATGGTTTCTTCCCAAATTTTAACTTTGTCAGGATTATTAGAACTTGAAGCATTAGTGAATGAACTTAATCCAATGAGAACACATAATAACTTTAGTACTGACCTTTTCATTTAAATAAACTTGGAATATTATTTACTCGTACATTCTTTTAGCGCATCATTACAGATATATTGTATGCTATTAAGCTCGTGCCCGATATACCTTTATTATCGTTAATATGGTTTTATTTCAAAGCGATGGGGATTCAATTCGTTGTATTCATTATTGTGTCTTAATCCCAGAA
>CAZEWS010000210.1:0-6874 GCA_964515985.1 uncultured Rikenellaceae bacterium
ACGGTCTCTCCAGGTTTCAGGAATTTGAGAGGAATATCCTTAAGGAACGGATCAGTTATCTCCCTGACCCCTTTCAATGAAAAATGATCAGAATAAAACAGGTACCCTTCTTTCGAAACATTAAGGGCATAATTCATATTAGTGGGTATGTTTACCAGAAATTCTCCGGATTGATTCGAAAAAGCCTGCATAATAACTTCTTTCGAAGCAAGACTAATTAACTCAAATTTTGCCGTTAACGGCTTTTTTGTACCTTCCTCATAAACTGTTCCCTTCATATATGTTACTTCCAGCGGTCTGACTTCATCATATAAATCGAATTCAAAAATATCCTTACCGGCATCGGTTAGCCTGTCGGATGAAAAATATGCTTTATTTCCTTTTGCATTAACGACAAGTCCCAGTTCATCTCCATGGGTATTAATTGGATAACCAAGATTCTTAGGTGTATTCCAATTACCTGATTTATCCAGTTTTGAAATGAAAAGATCAAACCCTCCCATTCCAACCTGGCCATTTGATGAAAAATAAAGCGTTTGATTATCATTATGAATAAAGGGTGACATTTCATCACCAGGAGTGTTTATTTTATCCCACAGGTTTTCCGGTTCACCCCAATGTCCATCCTTGGTTACCGTACTTTTCCAGATATCCTTTTTCCCTTTTCCTCCCGGTCGGTTACTGGTAAAATACAGTGTTCTTCCATCGGGTGAAATGGATGGCTGTGACTCCCAGCTTCCGGAATTAACAGGTCTGCCCATATTTATTGGTGGAGACCAACCCTTAGGTATTTTCATTGAATAATAGATATCACAACTACCGAACCCATCCTTTCGTTTGCATGCAGTAAAAAACATATAATGACCATCGGAAGAAAGTGACTGAGCGCCCTCATTCTGATTTGTATTCAAAGGTCTTCCAATATTTTCTACTTTAGTCCATTCTCCGTTTTCCAAGTGACTGATGTAAAAATCTTCCTGCTTCCTGGTTGGCTGGAAACTGCCTTCTGCCTGGACAGGAACCAGAACGGTAATTACCAGTGTATGGCCATCCGCAGTTAATGATGGCCAATACTCATCATAATTAGAATTAATATTCGGACCTAAGTTTAACGGGTTAAACGGAACCGGATTTTCTATTGCTTTTAAGGCAAATTCACAATTCTTTAATTCTTTTCGAGCCTTCTCTTCCAGGTTCTTACTGCCCTTTCCCTCTTTTAAAAAGAGCTCCAGATGTTCTTTTGATTCTTTATACAAACCCGTGAGAAATTCAATATGGCCAAGACTATATGTAGCATTAGGAAAAAACAATGGATCAATCCCAATGATTGTTCTATATGATTCAATGGCTTGTGGGTAGTCTTTTCTGTCGACACTTAGTTCTGCCAGTAATAAATGAGCATCAATAAACTGGTTATCCGTCTTAATCGCATTGAATAATTCACTCGCTGCCTGGTCGTAATCCAAAAATTGATAATGAGTCCTGGCCTTATTGTAATGTTTCAAAGCCTTACCAGAGTGAGTACGTGGCACTTGCTGAGCAACAACAGCCGAAAGAAGACTGGTGAAAAACATGATATTGATTGCCCATTTAAACATTTTATAAAATATAATATAATCTAAAACTACAGAAAAAAACAGCAAAACGAAATTTTCAGTATTCAATTCACTAATAGTCTTATTCCCTGCAAAATTTGTTCCTTAATTTCATTAAAAATCATTTGCAAAATTATTTTGGTAATTCTTTATTTTAGGCACTTTAGACATTTTAGGCATTTTAGGCATTTTTCCTATGGTATATGCATAAATTTGTGGACCTGGAGGGATATGCTCCATTTTGGATTTTTTTTCACATATTCCACGATTTCAGGAATGATCTTCTCAAATTGGCTCCATTCCGGTTGAAGATATAATTTACAGGATTGGTTAACTTTTCCTGAAGTTATTTCAGCCCAAATGAAATCATTTATTGTCTGAATAATAATTTTTAATTCATCGGTTTTAAAATATATTTTATCCAGGGGAGGATTTTCTTTTTTTGGAGAAAGGCATATCCAGTCCCATTCTCCGGTTAAAGGATGAGACCCTGAAGTTTCGATGAAGGTCTTGATATTATTACTCTTAAGCTCAGAACATAAATAATCCAGGTTATACATTAAAGGCTCACCTCCTGTTACAACCACGGATTTTGCTTCGGTTCTTATAACCCGTTCGACAATCTCATCTGTATTCACCGGAGGAAAAAGATCCGGATTCCAGCTATATTTTGTATCACACCAGCTACATCCAATATCGCATCCTCCTATCCGTATGAAATACGCGGGTTTCCCGGTAAAATATCCTTCTCCCTGGATGGTATAAAATTCCTCAACCAGCGGAAGCTTCTTTCCATCTTCGAAAATATTTTGGTTAATTTTAGTCAACTTTTTTGTTTGATTCAGGTAAAGGACGGAGCTCCCTCTCCCGGATTCCTCTATACAACCATGAAAACGGGTAAAAATAGTTTTTTACTCCCTGGCAAACCCGAATAATTCCATAAACTTTTCAAAAATTGCGGTATTTTCGTAAATACCCGTAAATTTTTCCGCTCCGGGACCATAAGCATATACAGGTACCATCACTCCTGTATGTCCACCGGTAGTAAATGCTGCATTGACCGTGCCTTCTTCAATGCTTCCCCCGTTCAGCCCCATACCACCCGTTTCATGATCAGCTGTAATAACTACAAGCGTTTCACCATTATTTTCGGCAAAAGTCAGCGCTATTTTAATAGCCCGGTCAAAATCAAGCATTTCATCAATAATTTTTTCCTGGTCGTTAGCATGGGCAGCCCAATCGATTTGTGAGCCCTCAACCATAAGAAAAAAACCTGCCGTGTTTTTCTCCAGGAGTGTAATTGCTTTTTCTGTTGCATTTGGAAGCATATCTCCTCTCCCTTCCTTATAAGGAGGATTATGAACAGGTGCTGTGAAGCCAGCCAGTTTACCCTCCTCGACATTCAGGATATCCTCCAGAGTAAACAAAACCTGGTAACCTTTATTTTTAAGCTCTTGTGTCAGATCCACACTATCTTTTCTTTTCATAAAATGGTCTGACCCTCCTCCAATGAACAGATCGATATCCGTTTTAAGAAAATCAGAGGCAATTGCTTCGTACATATTCCGGCTTACCTGGTGGGAAATAAAGGAGGCAGGAGTAGCATGCGTTATGGAACTCGTTGCAATTAATCCCGTAGCCAGGCCATTGTCTTCAGAATATTCAAGAATGGTTTTTATGGAAATGCTGTCAGGGTCCATACCTATCATCCCGTTTTTTGTTTTTTTTCCGGAAGACATGGCTGTTCCGCTGGCTGCCGAATCCGTTATATAACTGTTGGATGAATAGGTTTTTTGCAATCCAACATGAGTACACTTTTCCAGGTACAAGGTTCCATGGTTCCTGGTCATACCAGCATACATGTGAGAAATACCCATGCCATCGCCAATAAGAAAAATGATGTTTTTGGGCCTAGGGTATTCAACTTCTGTTATTTTTTCCTCCCGGGGCTTACAGGAACTGATAATTACAAGAGCCAGAATCAGGCTGGCAGGTTTAAAGATTATACTTTTCATAGTTTTGATTCTTTAAGGTGTTTTTCTCCGACTTGAGCAGGTTTGTCCGAATTCTCTTTTTATTTTTCGGGGATCATTAATTATAACATAGAATTTATCATAATATTTAAGGATTTTATTAATTTGTCTTTCGTTAAGGTGAGAAAAAATTCTGTACATTGTATAAATTTCTTCTTTTTTTTCATTGAAGATTTCAAACGTTGGTGCCAATTCTTCCTGCGTTCTTCCCGGCCCCCGCCAGCATCTTTGTCTTACCGATGCTATTGGAAGAAGTGTATCAGGGAGAGCATATGAAGTGCCTATCACACCCGAAAAATCAAAATCATATGGTATGGGAACGTACTTTGACTTGCCTAAAGCTAATATTTTAACATTATGAAGACCAGGTATGGACCAATCTGTATTGCCAATCATGTATTGAAAAAGAAAGAATAAATTCGATATATTGTAATCGGTAATTTCCTTTCTTATTCCTTTTGTTTCTATTTCCACTGCACTATTCCTTTCGGCCATTTTCTTAGTACCCTCAATAAAAAAACCAAATCTCGTAAAGGGATCAACTTCCCCTTTAATATCCCGGTATGTTACCTTCAACAACCGTACTTTATAACTAAAATCAGTTATATAATTATATATTCGATATAATAAATACTCCTTTAATAAATAATTTTCATAAATATCCCATTTTTTTCTGCAATGGTTTACCATCTTGAGGTCTGAGTGACTTTGAAAAAGGGTGTTCCGGGTATTTTCCTTATCAAATTTTATTCGCAATGGTGGAAAGTCACAATTAGTCCGGCTTTTTCGATACTCACCTCTTGTTCTTAATCTGACATTTACTGAAACCCTGTCAAATCCTGGTAAAGCATAGGAAATAACTCCCTGATGATATTCAGGGTTATTCCCAATATCCCGGATCAGAGTTTTGAGGTCGGTTGCTATTGTAATCTCAAGAATATCATGATTGCTAAATAATTGATCTTCTACTTGAATACTATCTTCGGTAGTAAATTGGTTAATTAATCCAGGACAAAAATCACATATTCTAACTTCGGCATTAGCTACAATGTGGATATAAAAAGAAAAAATGATCAAAATCCCCGGGAAAAATCTCATAAAACTTTTCATATCTTTTTTTAATGGTTTTTGAATTGTTAGTACCGGATGTAAACGAGAATTGTTAATTCATAAATGTAAAAGTACAATATTATAAAGTTTAATTCTAACATATTTTTCCCAAAGGGTAACGAAAATGTTGCAGGGTTATTGGGGACGGGTTTCGGGTTTTGGGTTACGTTTCATGGGGCGGGCGATTTTCATTCAATCCTTTCCAGCGTGCCATCCAGTAAAGCACGATAGTATTTCTTACTCTTAATTAAAAGGCCCTGAAGTTCATATCCATCTTCATAAAAAGGAATATCGGTGGCATATATCTTATTGTGGTATAAAGGTTTAATTTCCTTTACATTTGTATGTCCAACTATTATTTTTGAAACATCGTATAACTCAAGGGTTTGATCTACTTCTTCTTCAGTTATCACCAGATATCCTTCCATTTCAAAAAAATAACCACGATACCAGTATATACCTTTAATTGGATCAAGGAGAAGACTAATTCTTTCAAAATTTGTTGAATCGATATTTCCGGAAAAATAATCCCATAAACATTTGTTCATGGAATATATACTCATGCCTTCAGCCAGCAGATCAGGTGAAATTCCTCCATGAATAAATAGCTTGTCGTCAACTTTAATGACTGAATTTTTAGTCCTGAGCCATCTGCCAAATTCCGTTTGTTCAGAATAAAATGACGAATACTCACTTTCGAGATATTGCGTCATATAGGTATATTTCGAAGATACATCATCAAGAATATTGGTAATGATCATTAATTCATGGTTTCCGATAATGAAGTGCACTGCTCCGCCATGCGAATGAGCTTGTCTTTCAAGTTTATAGATTAGCCATAAGCATTCCGTAACTTTTTCACCCCGGTCAAAAACATCACCTAAAAAAATCAGGTGTCCCTTCCCCCATGACCAATTTAGATGCGAATCAATTATTCCCTGATTTTGAAGAAGTTTAACAAGGGTTTTGTAACCACCGTGAACATCGCCCACAGCAAAAATCTCTTCAACGTTAGTAAACATGAATGGCGAACGGGATTTTTCTTTGTACACAACATAATCAGAAGTATCACCGGCAAATCCGGCAAATTCATATGAACTCTTCCTTATGACCAACTCTTTGGTTTCAAGTGTGGTTTTATCTTCCACACTATCTCTTTTCATATAAATTGCAGTTGCATTCTTGTCATCCATCCAGAAAATATGAGGACCATCCAGGTAATCAGGGTATGTAGTTGCAATACTTCGGGCAGAAATGGATCGTAAATACCGGGCAACTTCAATATTTATGAATTGGTTGGCATAATCCAATGCCGTATAACCAATATTATTTTTGTAATTATAATCGATCCCTTTCCGGACCAAGAATGTTACCATTTCAATTGTGCCTTCATACGCAGCATAAATCAAGGCATTATTTCCTCTATTACTTAAGCCGTTTATATCCGCTCCTTTTCTAATCAAATAATTTGACAGTTTTATTTTATTCCCCTGGACACAGTGAATAAGAGGAGTTTTATCCTGGCATAATTGATTTACATCAGCACCCATCTTCACCAGGAGTTTTACTATTTTATACTGGTTTTGCCAAATAGCATATGTTAATGGTGTGATTTTTTTCTCCCCATAATACCCGTTTATTTCATTGTCGATTAAAAACTCTTTCACTGTCTCCAAATCACCGCGGTCAATTGCTGTAAACAATGAAGAGGAATCTGTATTTGCCAAAAGACTGAATCCGTTCAACCACAGGAATAACAAGAAAGGCAGAAACCTTGTCCATTCCCTCTTAATCCTGTATAATGAACTTATCATTATTTGTAATGAAATTTTTGTAAAACTACTAAAGTCCTAATAAGCAACAGTCTGTTTAATCTGCAAATTTAATTTAATTTAATATATCCGAAAAAATGCTTTTTGTGATAAGGGTGCTGGTTTTTAGTTTGAAGTTTTTAGTTTGTTGTTTGTTGTTTCAGGTTTACCTGAGGGATGCCTTTGGCAGGCACATCTTGTCTTGTCCTGCTAATTGCCTACAGGTTAAACATAAAAATTCAAAATTCACAATCCGAAATTACTCGTTCTCACAATCTAACACACATGCCACTCCCCGAAAAAACGGGACAGGCGTGAGGTTTTG
>CAZEWS010000211.1:0-6867 GCA_964515985.1 uncultured Rikenellaceae bacterium
CCATCCGAACCGATCATCATTAATATTCCGTTAAACGGAATAACATCCCAGGCATTAATATCCGTGAAGGTGGATAATAAGTTTGAAGTGATTAAATTTGGATTGGAAGCATCATATATTTTCAAACCGGCATCTCCATCACATACAAAAAGTATTCCATCATCAATGCCCAGACCATGTGGTTTAGTCATTGAGTATGACTTAATAAGCCGTGGACTTTGCAGGTTGCTAATATCGATTACATCCAATTGATTTGTGTTTCCTCCACATGTTGTTCCGGCTCTGAGTGTAACATATGCAGTATTGTCTTCAACAACAACAGGATCGCAACTTCTTATGTGGTCATATTGTGAAATCTTCTCCGGGCTTAATGGATTTGATAAATCGTATATAAGCATTCCTGTTTGTGTGCCAATGAACAGATTATCCATGTAAAGGAAAAGTGTTTCCATCCCCCACCTTATATGGAATTCTCCATTCGAAACAGGTTGCGATGGATTAGAGATATTGAATAATTTCATTTTGCTTTCGTTAATCGCATAAAGTATGTCTTTATGCAAAACAAACCGGGCCATTGAACCACCAACGCCAAAACTTGACTGGGATCCTCCGGAAGTTCGGGCATAGGAAGAGGAAAAATTGACTATAGTAAATTCCAAATTACGCCAGAAAGGGAAAATGGGATAGGGAGTAATAGGTTCAATTTCTTTCCGTACCTTCTTCACTTCCCAATCTTTAACAACGCCTTTTGACTGGTCAATATCATCAAACCAGTAATTATTGTCAACCGGTGGTAAAGTATAGGAAAAAACATCTTCAACCCTGCCTATTTCTGCGATATTATTTATATCAGATATATCAATTGCCACCAGGTCAATATAACTATCCGCGAAGAGCGTATTTCCTTTTATAGCAATATCCACATTCCCGGGCAAATTAATAAAGGCTATATTTTGTGGTGATGAAGGATCAGAATTATCTATTATATGAATACCTTTATATTCTTCATTAATAAAAAGATAATTATCCTTAAAATATATTTTCCCCGGATCTTTTAGTTCCTGTGAAGTATTATTTTTTATCGAACTGCGAAGTTCTTCATAGCTCATGTAAACAGGAACATTCATCATATATTGTTCAAAAACCTTATCCTGGCAACCCATAAAGGAGACAGAAAACAGGAATACCAACATCCTGAATAGAAAAGAGTATTTCTTAGTTGGAGTCATAATAATTGAGTTTTAGAAAAGGTGACTTTATTAAAAGATGAAAATAAAAGTAAAATGGTTGCGTTTTGTCAGTAAATTTCCGGCTTGTTAATTACATTTTATTTTTCTATTTTTAATACGCAACCATAATCATCTTATTTTCATCTATTCTAAAAGGTCAAAACCCAATTTTTAACTTTTTGAAATTAAACCAATAGACTACCATGAGTCAAGCACAATTTCTCAAGATATTCAAACCAGGCATAATCCTTTTTCTTTTGTTTATATATCAACATGTTTATTCACAGGAATTAAAAGAAGACGTAGTTTACCTGAAAAATGGCAGTGTGATAAGAGGTCAGATAATGGAATATAAATCCGGAGAATATGTTAAAATTAAAACTGTCTGCCTGAATATCTGGGTCTTTACCGAACAGGAAATTGAAAAAATTGCAAAAGAGGATGTACCAGATCACCAATATCCTCCATACCTTGTAAAGCCAGTAAAAGAAAAAGGATATGTTAATATTAGTGATTTTGGTATCCTCGCAGGAAGCGGTGAATTAACAAAAGATAATGCTTTCAGCCTTCATGTGGTAAATGGCTATAAGTTCCCAAATAAAGTCACACTTGGAGGCGGCATTGGAGTAGAATTTTTTAATGAAACAGTTATACCACTGTTTGGCGACTTTCGGTACCACTTCTTTAAAGATAATTTCTCACCTTTTGCTTTTATTCAATCAGGATATGCAATACCACTGGAGAAAAGGGAAGATAACTATGGAACTGTTTATCATTCAAAAGGAGGTCCGATGTTCAGTTCAGGGATTGGATTTAGATTTACTATTAATAACCGTACAGCAATTGCCTTAAGCATTGCATACCGGTTCCAGGAATTAAAAACTACGAGTACGTTTGATTGGGATGAACAAGAAGTAGATATATATGAACGATATCACCGCCTTGCTATACGTTTTGGTTTTTATTTTTATTGATAGGTGGAAATCCGAATAAATTACTGAAACAAGGAGAATCACACTCGGAAAAGTTGCATTTACTCTATTCCAAACTCTGTGGTGAATTAAGAAATAATCCTAAACTAATTAAGGAAATTACCGGGAAAAAAGAAGAAATTATTAACCGGCAACGAAATACCATACCATCCAAAAACGCGATTCTTCAAAAAGTTCATACTCAAAGCAGTTAAGCAAGCCGCTAAGCGGCTATCAATTTGCCGGATTAGTAAACATTATTTATACTGTATCGAACTCACGTTATTTTTAAAGAGTTTACTATAAGCCAGATTCCAAGTATGATTAATATGGTATAAATATATTTTGTGAAACTCTCCCTTCTGAATTTCCTGTTCAAATAATTTCCAAGGAGGATTGCCATAAAAACTATAGGCAATGAGAAAACATAATATTTTATCACCGTGGTGGTCCATAGTCCGGCAATAGCATGACCAATAAGGATTGATCCTCCTTTTGGCAGGAAATATCCTTGTAGCGTCGCCCTGCAAAGACTCGAAAAGAAAATAATCCCCAGAATAACAAAAAAATCAATTTCCATGAAAAGTTCACTATCAGTCCACTGCAAAAATAGCAAAGTTTAGAGACAAGCATCTGTTACATTTTTATTCAATTTTAACACATGTTTCCTCGCTTGGTAAAACCCTGCCGGATTCCAGAGAACATAATTTAAAATTCGAATCGTTTTTCAATTATATTTAGTCAGGGTCTGACTATTATGATACCCCAAACATGCAAAACTTCAATAAATAATTCTTAATTTTACACCCTGAATTTTTGCTTATGAGAGAAGAACGGGAAGAATTTTATGAGAAGAATGATTTTCAGGATACTGTGCAGCGTTATGAAAGTATGAAAAGGAATAAAACACAGTACTTTTTTGACGTATTTGAATTCGAAAACATTATCAACTATTATATTGATATTAATGAGGCCAATAGTGCTTTCGAGGCTATTAAGCTGGCAACAAAACAACATCCAACCTCAGCAATTCTCCAACTAAAAAAGGCCCAGGTACTGGTTGATAAGGGTGACCCCCTGAAATCACTTGAGATACTCAAAAAACTTGAAAGGATCGAATTGAATAATTATGAAATATTTGCCATCAAGGGGAGTGCCCTGAGCCTTTTGGGCGATATTAAAGAGGCGATCAAGAACTTTAATTATGCCCTTTCCCTCAATCCTGAAAACAAAGATGAGTTACTCTATACCATAGCTTTGTCATTCATTCAGCTTAACCGGTATAAAGATGCTATCCAATACCTTCTAAGGGCAAATAAAATTGACCCGGATAACCCTTCTTATCTTTACGAGTTGGGTTTCTGTTACAACAAAATAAATGAACTCAATAAAAGCATCGAATTCTACACAAAATATCTCGAACTTGATCCTTTTGCTGATAATATCTGGTATAACTTGGGCATCGTATATAACAAAGCAAATGAGTTGGAGAAAGCTGTAGAAGCATATGATTTTGCTTTGGCAATAAACCAGGAACATTCATATTCCTGTTTTAATAAAGCAAATATCCTTGTAAGCCTCGAAAGATACAAGGAAGCTATTGATGCATATGAAAACTATATGGAATTGGAAGATGAGATTGCAGAAGCATTGACCTATATTGGCGAATGTTATGAAAAACTGGACGAAAGAGATAAAGCAATTAAATATTATAAAGAGGCGCTAAAGTCCGACCCTGAATTTCCGGAACCATGGTTTTGTATTGGAAATATTCTTCTAAAGAAAGGGATGGCGGAAGACAGTGTCTATTATTTTAAAAAGGCTGTTCATTTAGATCGTGAAGATCCAATGTTCTGGGCCGAACTGGGTAGAGCGTATAAGAAAATGAATGAAATTAATGAAGCGTACCATGCATATGAGCAGGCAACCAAATTGGATCCCTATAATGAACGGATATGGCTCGAATATGCCCATTTATTATATGATAATAGCCTGATAAAAGATGCTGTAACTGTTCTTACCAATGCATTGGCACTGCTTAATTCCAGTCCGGTAATTTATTATCACCTGGCAGCTTATTGTTTCATGACCGGTGATTCTGAACTGGGTTTTACTAATCTTAATGAAGCTCTTTCCTTAGACTATGACCAGCATAACGAATTTTTCAAACTATACCCGGAAGGGAGATCCGATAAAAAGATAAAAGAAACATTGATGCATTTTAAAAACGATTAAAAATGAATTTTGACATTCCGTACTTGCCAGAAAGAGAAAAAAAACCCCGCAACGAAGGAATTACCATGATGATGGATAAAGGATTAAGCTTGAGAGAAGCGGAAAACTTTGTTTCTTCGGGCAGCGAATTTACCGACGTTGTAAAATTCGGTTTTGGAACCGCGTTGTTTACTAAAAACCTTAAAGAGAAGATCAAGGTTTACAGGGAAGGAAATTTGCGTCCATATTTTGGCGGAACATTGTTTGAAGCATTTATTCTGCGTGGATTATTTGATGATTACAGGCGTATGATCGATAAGTTTAATCTTGACCTTGCTGAAATATCAGATGGTTCTATGATTATTCCTCATCCTGAAAAACTCGAATACGTTAAAAAACTTTCCGAACAGGTAACCGTCCTGTCCGAAGTAGGCTCAAAACAGGCCGATGTTGTTTTTCCTCCCGATATGTGGGTATCTATGATGAAAACCGAACTGGAAGCGGGTGCCTGGAAAGTAATAGCCGAAGCACGCGAAAGCGGTACGATAGGAATATACAATCCTGATGGATCAGCTAATATTGAGCTTATCAACGATATCATTAAGCATGTTAAAATAGAAAATGTTCTGTGGGAAGCTCCCAATAAAGGACAACAGGTATGGTTTATTAAATTGCTTGGCGCGAATGTTAACCTTGGAAATATTGCTCCCACAGAAGTAGTATCCCTTGAAGCATTACGACTGGGACTGCGTGGTGATACTTTTTTTGAATTCCTTCCGGAAGAAATGAAAAAATAATAAATGAAGGAATACATTGCCTTATTTTTAAAAGGAATCGGAATAGGTGCAGCCAATGTTATACCCGGAGTATCGGGAGGAACAATTGCCCTTATCACGGGTATCTTCGAAAAACTGATCCATTCAATTAAATCCTTTGATATTAAGGCGATCAAGCTTTTGTTTGCCGGTAAATTAAGAGAATTCTCCAAACATGTTAACCTGAATTTTCTAATCACCGTTTTCCTTGGAGTTATTTTTAGTATTCTTACCCTTGCCAGGATACTTAGTTATTTATTTGAGCACTATCCGGTTTATATATGGGCCTATTTCTTCGGGCTTATACTGGCATCGGTCTATTTTGTCGGTAAAACCATTGATAAAGTTAACATACCCGTTGCCGCAACTTTTATCGTCGGGACAGGAATAGCCATTTTTATTTCCATACTGAATCCGGCAACAGAAAACGGGGCTATTTATTACCTGTTTATTTGTGGGATCGTTGCTGTATGCAGTATGATCCTTCCCGGGCTTTCAGGATCGTTTGTGCTGATCCTGATGGGAAATTATAAGCTGGTGTTTATATACGCAGTTAATAATTTCGATCTGAAAATCCTTGTTCCTGTTGTTCTGGGAGCAGGATTTGGCTTATTAGCCTTTTCCCATTTGCTTTCATGGATTTTTCAGAAGTTTAAAAACGAAACCATCGCGCTGTTAACCGGATTTATTTTAGGATCACTCAGCATTTTGTGGCCTTGGAAAAAAGAAGTGTTTCTGACCGGTGAAGCCGGTAACCTCTTATTGAAAAAAAACGGCGACATGATCATTCAGGGATATGAGAAATATTTTCCTGAATCCTTTAACCAGGAAGTGGTTATTGCAATTTTTCTCTTGATAATTGGAATATTATCCATATGGCTTATTGAAAAATTTGCCCAGGGAAAGGAAAAAAATCACAAATGACAAATAACTGAATAATTAAAACATTTTTATTGGCTTTATGAAAAAGTATGGTTTAATCGGTTATCCACTCTCACACTCCTTCTCAAAAAAATATTTTTCAGAGAAATTCATACGTGAAAATATTACGGAGGTTTCCTATGAAAACTTCCCTATATCCTCCATCGATCTATTTCCGGCATTGATCAGAGAATCCCTTGGTCTGGCAGGCCTGAATGTTACTATACCCTACAAAGAATCAGTTATCCAATATCTCGATGAGGTACACGGCGAAGCAAAAATAATTGACGCCGTCAATACCATAAAAATTTTTGAAAAAAAAGATAAGAAATTGATCGCCGGATATAATACGGATGTTTATGGTTTTCAAAATTCCTTAAAACCATTATTAGGTTCCGTGCATCAAAAAGCCTTTATCCTGGGAACCGGGGGGGCGTCAAAAGCAGTGGCTTTTGCCCTTGATAAGCTGAATATTACATACATCTTTGTTTCCCGTAACCCATCAGAGAAAAATCATATAGCATATAATACAATCGACGACATTCTGATGTCCGAATATCTGATTATTATCAATACCACTCCTCTGGGGATGTATCCTGATACCCGGTCTTTTCCTCCGCTTCCTTACGAGTCCCTTACTCCAGATCATATTTTATACGATCTGGTCTATAACCCTGAACAAACAACATTCCTGAAACTGGGAAAAGAAAAGGGAGC
>CAZEWS010000212.1:0-6848 GCA_964515985.1 uncultured Rikenellaceae bacterium
ACGACTTTGGCAAACAGATACACTGCCTACGGCAGTTTTAAAATTCAGAATTGGTAGTTTTGGGTCATGCGTTGCACAAAACAACAAAAAATAGAAACGTAATGTGTTATTTACTATTCAGGTAAGAGTTTAAAAATCGCCCAATCTATTTAGCGGATAATGTAAAAAACGTATCATGGCTTTGAAAACCGCATGTTGTCTGAAAGGAAAGCATACAAAATTAAAAACACGGGAAATCTATCTAATGAATAATACCATTATAATATCTGATTAAAGAATCATTTTTTGCATTAATGATTACGTGTGGGGATTCAGCATTTCGTGGCTCAACTTTCCATACAAGTACAAAATTCTTATCCGTGTAACTCACCCCGGCATTGATATCAAAAATACCTAATTCAGCCTCGAAGCATGTACTTTTTTTCATTAAAACCTGGTGTGAATCTGGATCACTCGTTATACATTTGTATAGTATTACACCTGTACTTTCTGCAGAAATGTTCGGAATAGTATCAATATTTATACTGTCAATCATATCACCGGATATGCAGTCTAAATTACCACCATTATTAAAATGAAAAATAACTGGTTCGGTAAACAATGGAAGACCATCATAATACTGATCACAACGTACATGGTAATATCCCAATTCATCCGTTTGTAATTTATATACTCTTAAGTTGTTCAGTGTGATATTGTTCTTAGCAAACAGATAATTTATTGTTTTGAGATCACCATTTGATACTTTGTGTGTCCGAGAGCTGTAAATTCTCTCCACATAAAAAGTAGAGTCATTGACCAATGGACAATTATCCACAAAAATCTCTTCATCTTCTTCTATTTGTTCACAACTTAGAAAAGCTATAGAAATAATGCCGATTAAAAGCAGCATGTTATTCATATCATACCGAATTATTTTAAACGAACCAAGATCGTTGCATTCCAATCTCCTGGCAAAAAAATATCTTGTTCAAAAATTATAACCTAATCCTAATCTTATCATTCCATCAAAAGAAGGTTCTTCACTTGAAGTAACTTCCTCCGATAATATAGGTTTGTCAGGCACTATTGTTACAAGTTTATCATTATATATACGAATGCCTAATCCAAAGCTCTGATTAATATAAAAGCCTTCAACAATATTCAACTGAAAACCATATCCGATAAAATTTGTGGTATAGTTTATTGTAGAGGTACAGTTCGACATGTAATGTTGAAGATCAGGGTGATAGTAAACCTGATGGTTACTGTCGGTTATTATACTCGAATAAGCCAAATCATACAAGAAATAAAAGTTAAACCTCTTTTCGTATGTTATACCGTTAGGAAAAAACTTACATGATACTTGAATTCCTCTAAGATGTTTTGACTTATTAAAAGTGTTATTACTCAGATATGTTCTTGGGCCAATTAAGAAAGAAAATTTATTTAAGTTTAAAACCAAACCTGGTGTAGCAGCAACAACACGAGTAGGAAGTGGAGCTGTATAAGATAAGTTAATACCAAAATTTACTGCTTTTGGTACCTCAGATGCTTTATCAGTTAGTTCATTTTGAGGATATGCCTTGGTGGTTAATAAAATAAGCAATATAAAGGTTTGAAGAATTCTTGATTTCATATCACTAAATATTAATCAAGTTTCAAATTATAGATGATATAATAAGGCAAAAGGTTGCTTATGCTTAAAGAAAAAGTTCGGAATCTTTGATTTGGAATTCATTCTTACCAGTTTCTTAATTGTGGCTATAGTTGTCGAGTATTTTTCGTTTGTTAGCTTTTTTTTATAAATTTAACAAGCAGTAAAATCACACCATTTTACACCTTAAACCAACAAAATGCCTCTACAGGGAACAATCTATTCAATAATCGATTTCGAAGGATTTATAAACAGTTATTTTTCAAATCCTTTATCCCCGGATGAAGCTACTTTTACTCCCATAAGCAATGCGAGGGCTGTGTTAGCTGCCAATATACCATCGTCCAGTTTCACTCCAGTCCTGTCTATTAACACCACAACGGATTCGGATGGAAGTTTTATTCTTGATGAAAAAATGCTGCCTGATGCAGGGACATCTGAATTATACATTATCTTTCTCCGGGAAGTACAAACATTTCGGGATCCGGCGGGTATCGAAATTCCAATTTTTGAACCATTTTACAGGTCAGCTCCTTTCCGGAAAGAACAAATTAACCGTTCGGCAGAAATAAAAATTTACACCCGCTTCGAGCAGATGCCGAATGTATTCGGAATTACTCAGGGTCAGATTGATAAACGAGCATCCTGTATTGCTGATAACGACCAAAGAATAAACAGCTTAACAGCAAGAATATCCGATCATAAGATCAGGATCAGAGGAAAAGGAAAACAACAAAAAAAAGAGATAAAATTCAGGGGTAACATACTTATAAGACCTTCAACCACTCCGGATTTAAATAGTTTTATCAATCCCAAAATCAGGGATTTTGAAGTAGAATTAAACGGGGAACGTTATCCTGTGCTCATTGAGAAATTTTTTACCATGTGTATCGAAAAAGAAGAAATGAAGACTATGGTGAAAAACAATATCGAAGATCTGGTAAGTAAAATGTATTCCCGGTTTAAAGAAAAACTGATTAAACATTTAGCTGAACGAACAAATATAAAAGAAACAAAAATTAGAAATATAATTCAAAACCAGGCAAGTACAACATTTGAGAAGTTTCGTTTTCCTGTTATTGGAATAATATCCGTTACCCATCCCTTTCCCCATCTTATCGAAGAAAGAATAATAGTTGGAGATTGCTGGTTTGGCTTTCCAAAAAATATTTATCATTAATAACGAATACTTTGTTTTTCCTCATTTTCGGACAGGTTTCCGGCGCCACCATGTAGCCAGTACTGATCCGGAAATGTTCATCCATGGACCGAATATTGCCGGGGCTAATGCTGCGCTTGCACTTTTTAGTACACCCATTGCTATGCCAGACGCCATACCACCATTCTGCATACCTACCTCGAAGCCCACGGTACGGCATGAGCTTTCATCCAGTTTTGCTACCCTGGCACCCCAGTATCCAAAAACATAGCCGATAAAGTTGTGAATAACCGCTGCAACAATCAGCATTAATCCCACTGTTAAGAGTTGATCCCTGGAACGCGCCGTAATAATAGCGATAATAAAACAGATACCAGACATCGATACAATCGGTAGTGCTTTATCCATCCAGTTTTCCGGGCCATTTAGAATGTTGATGACAATGAGCTTTGCTAAAGCAACAATACCGGTCAAAGCAATCCCTATGATTAATCCGTACTTAAGCGTTGCAAGCAGTCCGAGAAAATCCGCCGGTAAAAAAATGGTAACTATGGAAAGAAAAATGCCTGCAACTGTGATAAGAACTAAGGATCCGGCTTTATTAAACCATTTTTTCTTACTGTATAGTATTCTGTTAGCGATTAATCCTGCAATGATAGGTATTATAATCATGTTAAATATCGAAAACATCATCTCAACAAAATCGATTGGCACGAGTTTGCCTGCAAGGATTTTCATTAAAAAAGGCGTTATCACCGGCGACATAAGCGTGGAACAGGAGGTCATTGTTACTGAAAGTGCCACGTTGCCTCCTGCAAGATAAGTCATGAGATTAGATGCAACGCCACCCGGACATGAACCGATTAAAATAACACCGGCGGCAACTTCCGGTTCAAAACCAAACAGCATGGCAATACTGTAACCCATAAAGGGCATGATAGTAAACTGTAGAAATATTCCGATGAAAACCGGCCAGGGCATTGTTAATACTCTTCCGAAATCCTTTATATTCAAAGTTGTACCCATACCGAACATGATAATCTGAATAAGAGGAACAATCAGAATTGCTAAATCAAATTTGAACCACGTCCCGAATGCCGAAGGATAAAACATTGAAGCGGCAACAAACGCAAACACCCATATAGTAAATACAAAACTCTTGAAAAACGCATGCCCCATACAATAAAGTGCAAGAGAAGCAAACAGAATAATCACCGGGGGGGCTACCTCAGACCGATAGCCCATAAGAAGCATAACAAGTGTAGTTAAAGCAGCTACTAAAAAAATATATCCAAAAGGTTTATAGTTCATATAGTTCCTTCATTTCTTCTTGAGGCTTGAAATTATAGAGACATTGATTTAGAGGGGTGCCAAGCACATTTATCTTTTCGATCTCTCCCTGTCCATAGCCTGCTTCCACATATCCGGTTCCATCCATCACATAGAAAAAACCCTGTTCTTTATTATGTTTGGTGGACTGCGTGTTGCAGCGGGGCTGGAGAACTCCTCTTTTGTAAGCTTTCAGGTACTTCAAAACTGCACCCTTTTTGGGAGGATTAAGGGGATCACCAGGGGTGAGAATATCACGTTCGATAAAAATATAAAACATAATTTTAGTTATAAATTCAGACTTCTTAATTTTATTTCAGAATGAATTGTAACAATCAGATATTCAGAAAGATAAACAAATTCACACATTCTAAATGACTAAAATAATTAAAATAAATTATCCAACGGGCTTATCACATTGTATCTGTTCCGGTTCATAATATGAGTGTAAACCATTGTAGTTTGTATATTTTTGTGACCCGGGAGTTACTGGACAATCCGAATGTTATAACCGTCTTCCAGTAAATGTGTGGCAAAAGAGTGACGAAAGGTATGACAACTGGCGTTTTTAGTAATTCCTGCTTTTCCCACTGTTTTTTTTCAAGCTTTTGCAGAAAGCTTTCATTGCGGTAGTAAATAGTTTATTTTTCCATGTTGCACAACAACTATATTATATTATACGGAATTCTCATTAATTAATTAAAAATAAGGAGTAATATATGGAATCCGTTTTTTATTGTTTAGACTGTTTCAAAGAAAGTAGCATAAATATGATTTAAAAAAACTATCCACAAGAGAAAAAGGAGGAACGAAAATGATTAAAAAAGTGAAACATGTATCACTCATTATAGTAGTACTATTATCAATGTTAGTGTTTTTTGCGTGTTCGTATACACGAGATGCTAAAGATCCGGTAGATTATGTTGATCCGAATATAGGCACCATCGCTCATCTCCTGGTTGCAACTGCCCCTATTGTTCAATTACCTCATGGGATGGTTGAATTGGCTCATAATCCCTCCCCTGAAACCCGTGACCGGTACCTGGCAAGCAAGATATCCAGTTTTTCTATCAGGGCATTGCCCCGGTATTCAATAGCAACAATCCCTTCATGGATCATGGCAACGAACGGAGAGCTTCAAGTAAACGCGGAAATGGATTCATACTTTGATCATGATTTTGAAACTGTAACACCATACTATTCTGCTGTATTGCTGGAAGATTACAATATAGATGTTGAGTATACAGTTACTGAACACGCAGCTTATTATCGATTTACGTTCCCAAAATCATCAAATTCACACATCCTTATGGGCAGCAATTCTAAAGTCAATATTTTAAACAATCATATTATAGAAGGAGTGGAAGACGCCAGAGGTGCCACCGCTTACTTTTACGCTGAATTCAGCAAACCATTTGCTTCTTATGGAACATGGAAAGATGAACAGGTTTTTATTGATTCGAAAAAGCAGTCAGGTGACAGTATTATAGGCGTATTTACTAATTTCACAACTTCACAGGGAGAACAAATAGAGGTCAAAATTGGTATTTCCTATATTGATATGAAACAAGCTCGCCAGAACCTTGAGAAGGAGATTCCAGCCTGGGATTTTGAAGGAGTAAAAAGTCGGGCAAAAAATATATGGAGTAAGGCTCTGAGTAAAATTAAAATTGAAGGCGGAACAGAAAAACAACGTACAATATTCTACAGCGCTTTATATCGCGTAATGCTGGGAAGTCAATCGGTGAACCTGACTGAATATGGTCGCTATTATAGCCGCGTTGACAACATGGTTCATAAGACAGATGGTCATGATTTTTATCGCGTTGGTTCAAATTGGGGCTCACACCATTCTTTGTTTCCACTTTTTCTTTTATTGGAGCCTGAAAAACAAAATGCCTTGATGCGATCTTATGTGCTTGTGGAAAAGCAGGGCAACTGGATATCCACAAGCGGAGGTAGACATAACATGGTTGGACACCATGAAGCTGCAACAATTACGGATGCCTACCTGAAGGGCTTCCGCGATTTTGATGTGGAGACAGCTTATGAAGGGATGAAAAGAAATGCCATGGAAACGACCATGCTTTCGCGGCATTTAGGCAATAGCTGCGCCATGACTGAGTTAGACAGCGTTTATCTGAACAAAGGATTTTTCCCTGCACTGTCTCCAGGAGAAGAGGAATGGGTGCCGCAAGTGGGTTTTGGAAGGCAATCGGTTACTCTTACATTAGAGAATTGTTATGATGACTGGTGTATAGCACTGATGGCTAAGACCCTTGGCAAGAAAGAGGATTATGACTATTTTATAAAACGCGCGCATAATTATCAAAATCTTTTTGATGCGAGCATCGGTCTTATGCGCCCCAAAACAGCCAATGGCAATTGGGTAACCCTTTATGATCCAATCTGGTCTGGCGGACAGGGAGGCAGGGAATACTTTGCCGAGAATAACGCTTGGAATTACACCTGGTATGTCCCCCATGATGTTCAGGGTTTAATCAATCTTATGGGAGGAAGAAAAAAATTTGTCGATAAGCTAAACGAACTTTTCAGCACGGAAATACCTTTGTATCGAAAATTTGACTTTCTGGGGCAGTTTCCGGATATGACAGGTTTAATTGGAATGTATTCGCATGGCAATGAACCAACCTGGCATATTCCATATTTATGGGCACCTCTAAAAACCCATGTTGATATATTCATCTGATTGTTAATAAAATA
>CAZEWS010000213.1:0-6780 GCA_964515985.1 uncultured Rikenellaceae bacterium
TTATTTTATTAACAATCAGATGAATATATCAACATGGGTTTTTAGAGGTGCCCTTTAGATATTATTTTTTATAACTTGCATGAATATTTATAACGTAACCAAAACATAAAATTTTTTAAATCATAAATAGAAAGCCACAGATTCCAAAAAGGTTTTTTTGTTGCGGTGATTATGCTTTATTTACTGAGATTGATTTCGATTACTATAATCAGATAATTATTAAAGAAATAACAAGAATCAAGAAAAAAAACTTATTATGAAGTCACGTTTATTATATTAATTGCTGCAATTCTGACAGCAGGAAGCCTACCCTTACACGCTCAGCTTGAAAAGGTTCCGTGGGATTATCCGGTGAAACCGGGTACTAAAGAATGGGGGAATTTGAAAACAGGTAAAGAAATGACGAAAGTTTGCCAAATTCCGTCAGATATATTGCAAGATATGTCAACTGGTGCTCTTATTAAAACATGTCTGAATTATCCATTAATAATTAATGTTTTTTGTGCTAGTAATTATCAAACCGATTTTGAGTTTCTTTCCAAAAGGTTCAATGGTCTTAATGAATTATTGAAAAGACCCGATGCAGGTACAAAATTGTTAGATTATTATGTACAATTAAATCTTGAAACTAATGAAATAGAAAATTTTGATCGTAAATTCGATTTATTCAAAACTTCATTTTTTGAACTTCTTATCGCCCAAAATAATATTTTAATACAGCTTAGCACTAATCAAAAAGAAAAACTTTTAAAGGAAGCAATAAAAAAGTTGGAACAAAAACAGACCATGGGAAAATCTTTCTACAGTCAAAAAACCTCTGCCTTAATTATATCACGGATACTAGATTTAAATGATTTTTATATCTCAGAAACAGACCAGTATGGTAATGATATATTTAAAGTATTTAACAGTTATGTAATCTTGGGAGATTCTTCAATTATTAACAGAATACAATATCGAGCTGAAGAGTTTTTACAGTTTAATAAACAATAAAAGCAAAATGAAACCACTTAATAAAATATTAATTTTAGTGATAATCCTTTTACATTGGAGCTGCCAACGTGATCAAATTATACCTGATTCTTACAAATTAGATTGCTCCAAATATCCCGTTTCTGGCGATTATAAATTCCCTGATCAGGGTACGAATGATGGGGAAAAATCGTTTTTGAATGTAACGGGGAATCCGGATTATCAAATACCGGCTAATGTTCTTGATACGATTTCAACCGAAGGTCTAATAAAAACCTGTCTGAACTATCCTTATTTTACAAGCATCTTTTTGTCTTCATGTCACGATGTACAGGGTTCTTTTAAACATTACATGGAAAACTTCAATGGATTTATCACCCTATATAAAAGGAACGATGTGTCTTTTAAGCTTCTGGAAAGATACATATGTTGCGAATGGGAAGACAAAAATTATACTCTCCCATTAACTGATGGGAATAAGTATATTCATTATTTTATAGAAATAATGCTTGCACAAGATGAAATTATCCAACAACTGGATGATCAAAACAGAAAGATACTTTTTACCAAAGCATTGGATATTTATGAAACCCACTTACAAGAAAATGATAAAGCATTTTCTGTCTTTTCTTTACTGATATTAGGAAAAATCATGGTGTTTGATGAATTTCAGCCATTTATGAGTGAATATAATAAAAATGACCATATTAAGTGGTTTTTTGAATCAGGCAGTTATTGCTGCTACAATAACTTTAGTGTTTTTAAAGCAATAGAAGAGAATGCAAGATTGTACAATTGATATAAAATTTAATGGGGTATCCATTCAACACCTATTGTTATATCATTGATTTACAATCTCTTTAAACGTTACAGGATTATGAACTACTGCCTGTTCAATTAAGCGATAAAACAACAATCCTCTGCTATTTGATGTTCTTCGATTATATCTGAATGTATATTCATCCAGATAATACTCCAGCTTATTTTTATTCAAATAACTTTGATGTGTACCTAACAACCATCTTTTAAGTAAAGAAGCTACTCTATGGACATGGGGCAATATTTCTTCATCACCTTCCTTAACTTTTTTGTTTTCAATTACATGGTTATATCCAGCTTTGTTTATGTTACTGTACCCTCTCCAATCATCAGTCTGATAGTTGCCTCTTTATGACACTTTTGACAAAAATATCGATTCCTTGACAATGACCAATAATCAACAGATTGACATTTGGGACAAATAAAATCATTTGGCCATCTGATTTTAATCAGATAATCCAAACAGTTTTGTTCTGTAAGAAATCGTTTATCAAATTCCATTTGGTTCTTTGGAAAATCCATGCCTACAAAGGTATGGATAATTGGTTATGAATGGATACCCCAGTAAAATTTTTAATATTGAAAACTCGAGTATTTACAGCTTTATTTTTATTGATTTGTGCTTTTATTAAACCGGATCAGATTGCAGCCCAAACTCAAATTACAATTTATACTCCAAAAAGTCAACCAGTGACAGCCTATTATCAAATTCCTGAAATGCCCGATTCGGTTAAATTGGCTTGGAGTGATGAAGTAGCTTTAGTTTATCCCCAAGCCACAGAACTTTATCCTCCATCAGCAACTACAAGTTATAACTGTCATGGATATGCATGGCATGTTTCTGAAGGAGGTTTTAATAGATGGATAGGTTATTATTCTTGGGAGCAGGATGATGAAGACATTTATTGGACTGCCCAAAACCCTAGTTATATAGAAACTACTGAACCATATGCATCAAAAATTTCATATTATGAGGATAATCATTCTGCTATACAAACCTCTACTCAGGGTATATATATTTCAAAATGGGGTGAAGGACCTTTAATGAGACATACAAGGGATTATGGACCAGATGATTATGAGATGGACTATAGAAAATATTATAGACTTAACCCATATGTGACAGGAAGTTCAGATATATTATGCGCAAACCAACAAAGAACTTACTCATCAGATATAGAAATTACAGGTTCAACCTACTATTGGACAAGAAATGAAAGTCTTTTGGATTATGTGAGTGGTCAAGGTACTACAGATTATAGAGTAGAAGTAAAAAGTTACGCTTCAGGAAATGCTTGGGTACGAATTCAAATTACAACTCCGAACGGTGAAGTAGCCATTAGTCCAAAGAAGTATTTCTGGGTAGGCCCCCCACCTTTTAAAGATGTTAGTTATGATGTTCGTACTTCTTATGGGCAAAAAGTTAACCCTGTTGCTTCCGGAGTTTGGTTGTTATGTCCTTATACAAGCTATTATATCTATGTGATCAATAGCTGTTCTGAATGTCCTACTTCGAATTATAACTGGACAATTCCTTCCGATTGGACTGAGTATTATACTTCCCAAAACATGATTTATATAAATACCAACAATTCATATGGCGGTGTTGTGAGTGTCGATGCCAATACATGCTGTGGTTACCGGACGATAATTTCCGGCTATATGGTGAAGGACTACGGATGCGGTGGAGGCCAATACATGAGTTTCACACCAAATCCTACTACCAGTGAAACCCAACTGGAAATAAAAACGGAAAAGATAGATACTTATACTGATGGTGATGAATGGGAAGCCGAAATTTTTAACCAGCAAATGCTGTTGATGCATAAAACAACCAGGTTGAAAGATAAAACATACACGATCAACGTTTCCTGTTGGAAAGAGGGCATCTACTATGTGCGTGCAAAAGTAAAAGACAAATTAGTGTCCGGGAAGTTTATAGTGACAAGATAAGATTCAAATTAGTAAAACTAAGACGATCAAAGATTCACCTATGCTGCATAATTAAAATTAAAAGCCCTGTCTGATGAGGCAGGTTTATTTCCAACTAATCGTCTAATGTCGGGAGTGTATCAAAACGGGAAAAATAGATATTTTTTTTTGTGATATGATATCAGATATTCCCAGGATTGACCTGAACTATCAATCCCTCGCTATCCCGAATTTGATTTTAAATCCGAAAGAGACCGTATTGATCACATCTTTTCCTTCTGTCAGGGTTATCATCGGCAAGTATTCTCCCAGAATATACAAATCAGGAAACCGGGTAAACGGATTGCAACGAATACCCAGCGGAATGTTCAGACTCACCCATTGGTCTTCCCAATTAAGGTCCGATAAGATCGGGGCGCCAATACCAATGCCTCCATATAACCTGAACGGCTCGTTTTGTAACAGATCAATAAAAAAATAACCCTGAACAACGCCGTTCTGGCTATAGCCCCAGGATGCTTGTCTGAATGAGGTTGTACTTACCCGGATTTCATACATTTTTGAAGCAGCGGGATTGGTTGAAAGCGAGATCATATTCCCGTCATAGTAGTACCCGGCAGCAATTTGTGCATTAGTACAAGTTGAATAAATTGCCACCAAAGAAAGGATTAAAAAAACTGTTCTTTTCATAATAATAATTTTATTTGGTTTTGATAATAAAGATTCCGTCGTTGGTACAAAGCCAGATATTGTTTTCACTATCCACCTTCATATCATAAGTAAAAATATCCGGGAAATCCAGACCCGTGCTATGCCATTCCCTGCCATCAAAAAATCGTAGTCTTTTTCCAGTGAAACTCCCAAAGCCCCATAAATAACCATGATTATCCACTGCTATCTGAAATGGAATATAGGTATAATCATCTGTAATCATCTCCCTTTTCCCAGTGCCGGATACTTTATACAGGGTATTTGTATTATAAGAAGAACTCGATAGTGAAAAATCTTCAATAAAATAAATGTTGCCATCATGGTCGACGGTCATCTCGAAGATCCAGTAAATATTATCCGCAACAATGTTCCATTGATCCTTGTATATTCTGTATATCGTTGTTTTTGTTACAGTTCCATAAGATACAAAATAGACCGTATTATCAGGCCCCAGTTCAAGATTACTTACAACATTCTTTTCCAACGGGGAATTCTCAGGTGTGAAGAGCTGAAATGTTTTGCCGTCGTATCGCATCAACCCGCCAAGCTGATGTGCTGAGGAAGAAAACCAGACAATGCTGTTGTTGTCGACCAGTACTTCGGAAATCAGATCACGCGGAAACCCTGAATTTTCTTTGTTGAAAAACTTCAGGTCCCTCTGGTCATAACACACCAGTCCTTTGTCTTTGGTCCCTACCCAGACATTACCCTTTTTGTCAACGGCAATATCATATATTGCTGAACCAATGTTTATGTTCTCCGTTTTATTGCCTGAATAATGAATTAGCCTGCTTCCTCCTGCTATCCAGGCACCCTGTTTTTCATCAAAGGAAACGGTTCTAATTTTCTCTCCGGAAAACAAATGGTCAGCCAGCCTTATGTTATAATCCTGAAAACTTATCTTTTCCTTTTCACAGGAAAAAAGAAGTAAAAGAAACAGAAGGGACAAAAACCATGGTTTCCTCATAAGATGGAGTTTTTAGTATAAGATGCAAAAAGTATGAAAATGGTTGCGTAGAATAAACTCGTCAGACGAGCTGAAGGGCGAGTTATTGTTTATTTAGCTGACAGATAATTGTGACAAAGGTAGCGGTTATTACCTGATCTATCTCTAAAAGCCTGCCCCGTGAAATACACTTCGTTTTGAAAAATTTCACAGGGTTTGGCGGAGAGTAACCGTTCTCACGATTTATACTGCAGCATCCAGCCGAATACAATTCGGCTCTACTGAATTGGTTTACTCACTCGCATTTACCCTGTGAAATACTGCTTTGCAGTAGTGGCTCCGCCACTATTTCACAGGGCAGGTCCTTCCCACCACCTGCTCGTGAAGTTTGGTTTCCACTTCGTTCTAACCAAACGTTCTGCTTCTCGGTTTTCCGTTCTCGGTTTACTCGCTCCCACTAGCCTTCGCTCAAACCTGCTCGTGAAGTTTGGTTTCCACTTCGTTCCAACCAATCGTTCCTGTTCTGGTTTTACTGAAGACTGGAGACTGTAGACTGGGGACTTGTTCCTGCCTCCTGCCGCTGCCACTGCTACTTTTACCGACTCTGCCCCGCCTTCGGATACTACGGCGGGCAGGCAGGTCCTTCGGACGTTGGCAGGTCTGTTATTATCTACACTAACCCCGACAGGGTTAGCAACCATTTTGTGAACGAAGTGAACAGAATGTCTCATGAGCAGCTTTGAGCGAACGATTGGCTTGAACGAAGTAAGAGCCAATCTTCATGAGCTGGTTCCAAGACCTGGATTGTGGGAGCGAATAACGATTGTGGGAGTGAATAACCCTGTCGGGGTTTTGTTTTCAGTCAGGTTTTTCATCAAAACCGGGACGAACAAATGCCCTGGCATCAGGGAAGGAATGCTTTAAGACATAATCACCGTTTGGTTAATTCACTTTTTTTTTCATATTTTTAGTCCATTATGAAAATCACGGGGATCTAAAAATGGCAGATACCACACAATCCATATTAAAAAAATTCACTCAAAAAGACAAAAGCAATTTAATCCCAATTCTCCATTCCGTTCAGGAAAAAGAAGGATACATTTCTCCGGTTGCGGTAAATGGAATATCTAAACATTTACGGGTATCCAAAAGTAAAATATATGGAGTTGCATCTTTTTACACACAATTTAAGTTCAATCCTCCGGGACGCCATTCAATTAAGATCTGTCTTGGTACTGCTTGTCATGTCCAGGGAGGCGATTTCCTGTTAAATGCCTTGCAATCGGAAATTGACATAATTCCCGGAGAAACCACTGAAGACGGAAAGTTTGATCTGGAACGGGTAGCTTGTCTTGGATGTTGTGCATTGGCTCCTGTTATAATGATTGATAAGACCATTT
>CAZEWS010000214.1:0-231 GCA_964515985.1 uncultured Rikenellaceae bacterium
CAAACACATTAATACCTACAATTCTCAATTTCAAACACCCTTCATCATTCGTTGTTCAATATTCGATATTCAATATTCCTTCCTTCTTCTCCCTTGGCCCCTTGCACCATGCTCCTCGTCCTCTGTTCCAATCATCCTTCCTATAATTCCACCTTAACCTTAACCTCAATCCCAACAAGCTACGAGCCACAAGCTACAACCTACTAGCCATGAAGCAAAAAGTAGCCTGTT
>CAZEWS010000214.1:357-6740 GCA_964515985.1 uncultured Rikenellaceae bacterium
CTACATCCTTTGCTCAATGCACTGTTCTTAACAATTTAGCAATTCAACAACTTAGCCCCGCCTGGGCGGGGCGATCTCATGATCCGCCTGGCGGAGAGTAATTTAGCCATTTAACAATTTCCATTTTGCTCCATGCTCCATGTTCTTATTCATCTTTAATCTGAATAAACAGTTAATAACGACTCAGAGAGTCGTTCTACAATCCCGTCCTCAGCGCCCTGCTCTCCGCCCCTTGCTCCTTGCCCCATGCTCTTTTCATCCTTCATCCTTCATATTTCATATTTCTCCCAGTCTCCCCCTCTCATATTCACTTCTCACCCATACAACGGGCCATAATTCTTACATGCTCTAAAATCAGCACCCTCCGGATTTTGAGTACCAAACATACCCCAGGCCCCTGGACGAAAAATCTTTTTTTCAGGTACATTGTGCATATTTACCGGTATTCTAAGCATTGATGCCAGTGTGATCAGCCTATCACCAATATGGCCATAACTGATTGCGCCATGATTTGCTCCCCAATTAGCCATAACAGAATACACATCCCTGAACGGACCAGAACCGGTTAGCCTGGGAACAAACCATGTTGTAGGCCAGGTTGGATTGGTGCGTTTATCCAATACATTATGTATATCAATATCTATATCAACCGTATAACCTTCAGCAATTTGTAGTACAGGTCCCAGGCCTTTTACAATGTTAATTCTCGACATGGTAACCGGCATTTCACCTTGTGTAAGAAATTGTGATGAATATCCTCCACCTCTGAAATATTCTATAATAGCAGGACACCATTCTGTCGTTTCCAGGCATTTTTGAACTTCCTCTTCATTAATTTCCCAGAAAGGTTTTATAACAGAGTCACCGTTCTTTTTCATTTGTCCTGTTGCATCGAGGGTAGTCGACCCAGAATTGATAAGATGAATTATCCCATTCTCTGCAATACCTTCAAGTTCTTTACCTGTTACTCTTTTAACGGCTTCCGGACTCCAATAGGTTCGTACATCTGAAAATATTTGAGAAGTATCTGTTAGTAGGTGACCAAACAACATGGCAACGCCGTTCAAACTGTCATTTTCAGTTGCAACAACAAACGCCTCTCTTATCCCATTCCAGTCAAAGGATGAATTAAGAATAGCCTCCATGAAGTCACCATTGGGAAAATGGTCTGTCCATTGCCTCTGACCCTGGAAGCCTGAAGCAATTGCGTTATGTCCTAAAGCTTCTTCTCCAAACCCAAGTTCCTCAAGTCTGGGGTTTCCTATCATCAAATCCCGGGCTATCATTGTCATTTTCACAACCGTTTCCCATTCCACATCTTTCCTTTCCCTCGAAACCTGGTTTTCCGGTGGATTCATATCCGGACCTTCCTTACAATACTTTTTCACCCATGATAAAGCTCTTTTAAACTCATCCTGGTCATAAATTCCTTCTTCAATTCGTCTGGTAAATTCCGACATATCAACAGACTCTGTCCGCATTCCGAGGTAACCGAGGAAAAATTCCTGGTCAACAATTGACCCTGCGATACCCATTGAAACACCTCCCATTGCAAGGTATGATTTGCCTTTCATTTCAGCCATGGCCAAACCGGCTTTGGCAAAGTTCAGCAATTTTCCCTGCACATCCGGAGGTATGGATGTATCGCCGGCATCCTGCACATCTTTGCCATAGATACCAAAAGTTGGTAACCCTTTTTGATTATAACCGGCAAGGGCTGCAGCAAGGTAAACTGCTCCGGGTCGTTCAGTACCATTGAAGCCCCAAACTGCTTTTGGTAACAACGCGTCGGTATCCATAACCTCTGTACCATAACACCAGCAAGGTGTTACAGTTAAGGAAATCCCAACTCCTTCCCTGGCAAACTTTTCTGCGCATTCGGCTGCTTCAGCCACACGTCCGATAGTCGTATCGGCTATCACGCATTCTACCGGTAATCCGTCAGGATGTCTGAGATTATCGGTTAAAAAATCAGCAGCAGCTTTAGCCATGTTCATTGTTTGTTCTTCGAGAGATTCCCTGACCCCTTGTTTGCGTCCGTCAATAACAGGGCGTATACCAATTTTCGGAAGTCTTCCCCGTAATCTCTTAACAGGGGGATTGAGTTTAAAGTTATTATTTGTCATAGTTATTACATTTTTAATTTATTTCTAACTGGGAAAATGTCAAAAAAAAATTGATATGTTTGTAATCAGATGATAGCAGGTAAAGAAGCATTTACTCTCCTGGTTGGATAAAAATAAGTAAAATATTTTATACTACTACCTATCTGTAAACTAAAATGCATAAATCGATAAAACTCAGAATTGACTAACCGTTGAAGTGAAGGAACCGTCCGCCCGCTTTCAGCGGCCAGCCGGATGAAGGTGAACCCTATCCGATCCAAATGTGCAAGCTGGTCTGACACATGAGCGAAAGGTTTTTATTGATACGCTTATGGAGCTTTCTGCCAGACCATTAGGGTTTTTCCCGAAGGGATGCCTGTGGCAAAAAAACCTAAGGGTCTTTTACCTTATTTCTAATCGACTTCCGGTATCTATCCCCGGCATCGACGGTTTAACTTTAATCAACGTTTGTAGTCGGGGATTTTCTACTATCTGCCTTGTTACCAGGGGCTTCGCCCCTGACTATTGTTGTTTAGCCCCTCCGGGGCAAGGAACCGTACAGTCGATCCAATGTTTTTGGATGAGGCCCGTACAATCCAAATGCGTAAGCTGGTCCTACGGATTAGCAAAAGGGTTTTATTGATACGCTTATGGAGCTTTCTGCCAGACCATTAGGGTTTTTCCCGAAGGGATGCCTGTGGCAAAAAAACCTAAGGGTCTTTTACCTTATTTCTAATCGACTTCCGGTATCTATCCCCGGCATCGACGGTTTAACTTTAATCAACGTTTGTAGTCGGGGATTTTTTACTGTCTGCATTGTTACCAGGGGCTTCGCCCCTGGCTATTGCTGTTGAAGCCTTTCAGGCTTCTTCGAAGGCTTCCGTCTGTCCGATAGTTATGGGCAGAGGGGTACCGTGAGACCCTAAGAATCTTTTTTAAACGACTCGGAGAGTCGTTCTACAATTTTGTGTAATACACGATTATCATTTAAGGATTTATACCATGAATCATACCCACATTTTGGTTACATTCATGAAATATATTTAATTTGCAAGGATTAAGAATTGATAAAAGAAAACAAGCAGATATGAATGATTTACTGGAATATAAAAAATTTTACGGATCTGTTAATTATTCGGCTGAAGATGATGTTTTTTATGGAAAGATAGAAGACATTAATGATTTAATATCTTATGAGGGAGAATCAGTCGATGAGATTAAACATGCATTTTATGATGCCGTGGATGACTATATGGAAACATGCAGACAAATTGGGAAAGAACCTGAAAAATCATATAGAGGGGTTTTTAGTGTCAGGGTTCCTCCTGATTTACATAAACGGGCTTTTATAATGGCAAAACAAAGAGGCTATACACTTAACAAATTTGTTAAAAAAGCAATTGAACATGAGTTAAAAACACCGGAATAATCCTATCCGCACGCTTCAATCTGTTATACGAATGTATGGCGCGGAGCCGGGGTAATAACGCAGTAAGTAAAACGACTTTCCAAAGTCGTTCATGCATAAAAAAAACAGTAAGGGCCTGAATCCAAGTCGTCAGACGAGTATCTTAGCTTTTTCTAAAGATTTCAACGGAAATTTTATCACCTGGCTTTAGTTGTTGTAACTCTTTGAATTTATGAATTCCATATCCCTTCAGATGGAACTCCCTGAAAGCTATGGAACCATTTAACACTTCAAATTCAATTTGTTTTGCATATCCCCGATCCCTTAATTTCACCGTTCCGTATGCATATCCGTTCGACCAGAAATATGTTCCTTTCAATGCTTTAAACTCGATTGTATGATTTACCGCCGAATAATGAAACCCTGTTAAAGCAAGCACTTCCGCCCAGCTTGCCATGGCCCTTGCGTAGTGATGGCCACACTCCGCTTCATTAAATGGATTACGTTTACAGCCGTCATATCTGTCCCTGATATTCCTTATGCACTTTAAACCATTCTGGATTTGCCCTTCATAAAGCATTCCTATTGCCGCCGTGTACTCAAACCCTGTCATCACCTCTGAATAATAAGGAAATGGAACTTTTGGTCTTTCTGTAGGATAACTTGCCATCAGCAATGCCGGTTCATCCCCCAAAGCATAAGATCGCATCTTATTAAAATGGTTAAACATGGATTCCCTGTAATTATATTTCATAATGCTCCTCAGTGTGGTTTTGACATTTTGAAGCTTTACCAAATATCCCAGATTACAGACATGAGCCATATATTGTCCTACCAGTTGATCGACCAGGCAACCTTTACCCAACTGGTAATCGGGGGTGGTCAGATCTTTGGCGCCCATGCCTGCCATAAGACTTGGGGCAACATTCGATCTATCCATTGGAGGACGGATTTCCTGTTCATAGTACTCTCCGTTGAACAGGTTTTCATCAATCCATGTCCTGCCATTTTCAAAAAGGCCTTTGCAGGTTTTCGCAAACGATTTGTCCTTCATATAGATTGCCATTTCTTCGGCAGCACGCAAAGCTCCCAGATACCAGATCCCCATTTGCGGGTTTGGGCCAAAATACTCAACGTCCATGGTATTGTGCTGGGTTCCTTCCATCACACCGTCCTTATCTGCATCCCATCCACCAGGTATCCAGCAGAATTCCAACGCCTTTTTTACATTATGCCAAAGTCTTGCAAGAAATTCATCATCTCCTGAAAGCTGCCAGTCACGGTACATTTTCATTATGGTACCCATTTGCCCATCGGCTGCTGCAATCCCCATTTCCTGTGCATTTTTAAGCGGTAACCTGACACGGAAGCTCATCAGTCCGAAATCATTAGTAGCGCTTCCAAATTCTACCTGCCGCATTTTTCTTGCAAGATCTCCAAATAAAAATGGTGTTGCCTGTTCATAATTCCAGACATGGGTGCACGAGCCATAACAACTTCCCCGGGTATCCATGCATCCTTCCCAGCCATAAAAATTACCATCCTCCGTGCGGAAACAGGTTTGAGTCCTTAAAGTGCTGATGTTAAACAAGGCCGATTCCTTTACAACATCAGGGAGATCGGTTTCAAGGAAAGCTGTAACAAACTCAATGGTTTTCTCTTCAAGAGCAGGAAGTTCTGAGATTTTTTTTTGAATTACATCCCAGGCATCTGTGTACTGAGTGGTATAATAATTTCCTAACTTTTCATTTGCCCATGCATAGCGGTTAGGAAAATGCCATGTCAGGAAAAAAGTAAATTCCCTGGTTGCTTCAGGATCAATTTCTCCTTTTATTGCCAGAGAAAATTGAGGAGTGTCACTTATCAATGTATCCTTTTCGGTTAACTCTCCATCTTCACTGAAATCATCCCAGAAATCCAGGAGGTCATTACCCCAATCCCCGGAAACCGATGATGTCCTGTAGCTGATTTCTCCCGTTGAAGCTGTTGTAACAGCCATAGTACCCCATGCTTCTGAATCCGGCTTTACTCCTTTCGAAGACATAAAAATTCCACTAATGTTTCCCTCTTTACGGAATTCATTCACATTATCCTTTGCTCCAACAGGGATAAAATCCCCTTTCCAGTCCTGCCGTGTTTTTGAACCAGCCATTCCAACGAAATTTTCCATAACCCAACAGACTGAAGCCAATAATTTCTGGTTGGTTTTATTGGTCAGCCTTATTTTAAATATGGCCATAGGAATACCGCTGGCATCAGCATTAACGGGAACCAGGGGATTAAAAACGCAAATTTCTGCTTTAACAGGTATATCAGGATCAGAGAGGTTTACCCTGCCAAACGGGTAAGCCGCATCAAAGCTGCAATTTCTGAAGCGAGGCAAGCCGTGATTATTTGCCCCACGACCTTCCATATGTTCATATTCATAATATTCCAAAGGGCCCATCAGGGATGTTGTAACAGACTCACCTCCTTCAGGTTTAACATACACACACATGAATGGAGCCCGGTTACCTTTTGGCGCCCCGCTGAATCCTTTTGCCGGCCGGTTCATAATTTCCCAGTCCTTCAGGGCACCGTTTCCTCCGAGAGAAACAGTACCTGTGCCGATTCCACCAATAGGCAATGCTATTCTTGCCAGGTGATCCTGATCATAATGCTTCAGAAAAGGCCATTCATTGTTATTATTTTCAATACTTTCTTCCTGGGCAGCCAGGTATCCAACCATTATAACTAATATGAATACCAGTAGGATGATTTTTTTAATCATTTTTAAAATATTAAGACCTTCAATTTTCAGACAATTGTAACTCGCAACCACGGTGAAATATGCTCCTTCCCTGGTGAAATGTTTTCGTACCTCAAATTTC
>CAZEWS010000215.1:0-6687 GCA_964515985.1 uncultured Rikenellaceae bacterium
CAGGCATATCTTGAAAAAACCTTTCTTTCTCTTTGAAGATTATGTATGACTATTTCTGAAAATATTTTGTTTTCTGCCATAATAAGTTACCCTCCATTTAATATTTTCCGGGTCGAAATTGTAGTCATAAGTTATTTTTTTGTCATATCAGCTTTTTATTTTTTTAGCCAGTAAAGCTACCCTTTTACCTAATTTCGCAGCATTCCGAGCAGTTTGTTTATCAGGAGTTCCAGTGCATGATACACCGTAATGACCAGTAGCATCTAAAGGATCCCCTACGATAATCATTCCATATATCAACATGGCCTGGATAATCGAAATAATAGTGGTTTCTTTTCCACCAGATGGATCACCAGAGGTTGCAAAAGCAGCACCAATTTTATCACCCATCTGGTTACGGATACCAACAAATTTATCAAAAACATCTTTCAATTCAGCAGCCATTGTTCCGAAATAAACAGGAGAACCTGCAATAATTCCATTTGACAACAGAAAATCATCTTTTGTGATTTCGGACACAGGCTTCAATACACATTTTACATTCTTAACTTCTTGCACTCCTTTGACTATTTCTTCAGCCAGTTTTTTGGTATTTCCCGTTTTTGAATAATACATTACTAAAACTTGCATGTTTTTCTCCTCCATGGATTCTATTTCAAAATCCTGAATTTCGCATAACTTTGTGTTACGATGACTATTTTTTCGGATATCCCACCGTTTGTGCAAGGATGACCTTCTGATCTGGTCGCAGATTCATTGCCTTCTCCAGGGCAGGCTTGTCAATTGAGCCGCGCACAACAGTTGCCAGTCCTTCGGAAGCACAGTACAGGTAAACATTCTGGCTGATAAAGCCTGTGTTGGCAGATGAAGTGACATACTTATGACTTTCTTCAGCATTACCCATCTTTGAGAAATCCGATACATAGATAAGGTTTACTGGCGCTTCCTGTACGTACGACTGAGTACCGGTTTTAGCGCGAATGTCCTCTGCCAGAACCGGCATTAATATGTGTGCCTTCGCATCATAAAGGTAAAGACCGTCAGCGGTGGCAATATAAATATCCATTTCCTGCCTGTTATTTGCCGATGGTGCAGTACGTTTTCCTGATTCAGGGCGATTTACTCCGAATGCCGCCCAAAGCATATTTGAAAGCACCTGCATGGGTAACTTTTCATTACTGAATTCGCGTGAAGAGCTTCTGTCCTTCAACACCTGCATCAAGGGTCGACCGCCGTCCGTTTGTGGTTCCAATAGCTGGACCGGCTCAAGTTCCTGCGCAAAAGTCAACGTGGGACAAATGAGCAGAATGGTTAATACCAGGCAAGCAGCTTGAAAAAATCTTGTGTTCATAATAAGTATACTGGGCTTGGGTTGCGGATTCAGTTAGCCCAGGTAGGTTTTTAATATTCTACTTCTTGAAGCATGCTTTAATCTTTTGATCGCCTTTTCTCTGATCTGCCTAACCCTTTCTTTTGTAAGATGAAATAACTCGGCAATTTCCTCGAGTCTATGCGCGCGTTTGTCGTTTAATCCAAAATAAAGTCTTACAATATCAGCTTCTCTTCGGGTCAATTTATCAAGGGCTCTATCAATTTCTTTCCTTAGTGAATCCGTTAGCAATTCTTTATCAGGGCCGGGAGCATCTTTACTTAATAAAACATCATACATGTTACCTTCTTTACCTTGTGCAAGCGGTGCATCCATTGAAATATGCCACTCGTTGATTTTTATGGTTTCTTTCACATCAGCAGGAGCCAGCTCTAATGCATGTGATATCTCAAGGGTAGTTGGTTCTCTTTGGTACTTTTGTTCCAGTACAGCAAGGGTCTTGTTTATTTTATTAATATTACTGATTCTGTTTAATGGGAGCCGTACAATTCTTGTCTGTTCTGCCAATGCCTGTATAATGGACTGCCGGATCCACCAAACGGCGTAGGATATGAACTTAAAACCCTTTGTTTCGTCAAATCGTTGTGCAGCTTTGATCAAACCAAGATTCCCCTCATTGATCATATCCGGAAGACTCAAGCCACGGTTCTGATACTGTTTTGAAACTGATACAACAAACCTGAGATTTGCGTTTACCAACTGGCTCAGTGCATTCAAGTCCCCCTTGTGGATCCTTCTGGCGAGATCAACTTCTTCTTCTACAGTAATCAGTTCAACCTTACCTATCTCCTTAAGGTATTTGTCCAGCGATGGGGTCTCCCTGTTGGTAATCTGTTTGCTGATGATCAATTGCCGCATTTAAAGAGGGATTTGTGACAGTGGAATGTACGTAAAATACTTTCTAAAGGTAGCATTTCCGATGGGAAAAATTCATTTTTTCTTAGGAGTTTTTGATCCGGCTTTTAAACGGTATTGTACTGAACATGTTAAAATTAATTATACTATCCATTGTTCTAACTTATACGCACTATCCCAGAACATATATTCCAATTTTGTTGCATATGTGAACGCTTCTTTCATTTTTTCTCTTGTTTTCTCATTAACTTCTTCAGAGATTTCATCTGTAATCTTTATAGCTTTTTCTGTTGCGTTTTTAAACTCCTTATCAACATATGCATTTATATAATATTGGTAAGGATTATTTCTTGCAGCATTTTTATACATATAGATTCCAACCTTAAAAAAAATCCAGAAACAGGGTAATATTGCAGCCAGGGCTTCTTCAATACTTTTCATTAATGCGATAGAAATCAGGAAATTTGTATATGTAAAACAAACGGGAGATTTTTTAAAATCAGGCTTTATTGAGTATTTTTCAAAATAGCTTTCATGCATGGCTTTCTCTACCACAATGGCACTTTCAGCAAATTGTAAGAATTGATGAACCATTTCAGTTTTCTCCGATTTTGCAGCAATAATTGCAAGGACTTTACTATAATCCAGCAAATAAAGAGAATCTTGCTGGATATAAAATATAAATTTATCTCTGGCAAGAGTCCCCTGCATTAGTTCTTGAATAAAAGGGAGGTTAACTATTTTAAGAAAAATTTCCTCGATTTCACTCCATAGTTGTTTAGTAAACTTCATATCATTCGGGTACCTTTGGATTAAAAAAATGATTTACCGGCCCACTTCCTTCTCCTGTTTTGTAATCCTTTCCATGCTGGATGGTTTTGTTTAAATAATCGATTGCCTTTTCAACCGAAATTTCCATTTTTTCCTCACAAGCCAGGAAAGAAGCTATAGCAGATGATAATGTACATCCGGTACCATGTATATTACGGGTAAATATTCTTTTATTTTCGAACACTTTTACCTCATTTTTTTCATTCTTTTGAACATAAATATCAAATAAAATATCTCCCTTCAGATGACCTCCCTTTAATAATACCGACTTACTACCAAATTCTAACAGCTTTTTGGCCGATTCTATCATTTGATCTGTTGTTGTTATATTATAATTCACCAATATGTTTGCTTCCGGTAAATTTGGAGTTATAATATCTGCAAGTGGAAATAAAAAATTGACAAGTGCGTCTACGGTATTGTCTTCTATAAGTTTATCTCCACTGGTGGCAACCATCACAGGGTCTATAACAATATTCTTTACCTGGAATTCTATCAAAGCTTTACTAACAGTTTTAATTATTTCAACAGAATGCAACATACCAATTTTTACAGCATCCGTTCCAATATCGCTTAGAACTGCATATAATTGTTTTTCAATAATATTAACAGGTACTGGATGAATTGCATTCACACCCAATGTATTTTGAGCAGTTATCGCGGTTATGACTGTAGTACCATAACAACCTAAAGCGGAAATTGTTTTTATATCTGCCTGTATTCCGGCACCACCTCCGCTATCGGAACCTGCAATAGTTAGAACTTTCTTATATTTTTTCATTTTTCCAATATTATCGAAAATGGTTCCATCCATGCTTATTGAATTCAATAACCTTTCCAGCCTCGGTAAACGTTAAGTTCTCAGGTATATCTGTTATCTTACCTATTTTATATAATGGTCTTTTAAATTTTTTTTCATATTCCTTAATTATCTTATCAACATGATCTTCAGGGATTGTAACCATCAGGCAATAGTCTTCTCCGCCACTCAATCCTATTTCGCAAGCATTCCAGTTGTACATTTCTGATACTTTTAGAAGCGTTTTTGATAATGGCACTTTATTTATTTCAATTTCTGCACCTACTTTGGAGCTTTCTATTATCCGGTGTATATCGGATTCTATTCCATCAGAAACATCAATCATGGCTTTAACTTCGTCCCTTTTGGATAACCATTTCCCTTCCTCGATATTTGCTCTTGGGCAATTATGCCTGTTAACAAGATAAGCTGTATCCTTGTCTATTGGTAATTCATCAAGAAGTATCTTAAGTCCTCCACCTGAATCACCCACAAAATCAGTTACACAAATAATATCACCTGGTTGTGCAGTTGAACGTCTTTTAATTGTTGACAGTGTACCTATTCCAATAACACCTATATTTATAACTAATCTGTCAGGTGATTTGGTAGTATCACCTCCAAGAAAATATGTACCGGTTTGCAAACTAAGATAATTTATACCACTGAAAAACAAATCTAACCACTCTACCTCAACGTTCGCAGGGATGCCTATGGAGAGATAAGCACTATGGGGTTTACCTCCCATTGCTGCAATATCGCTTAAGTTGACTGCTAAAGATTTTTGTCCTAAATCAAAGGGGGTAATTTTATTCCTAATAAAATGTCTATCTTCAATAAGCATGTCCGTTGTTACTAAAAGGGCTTCTTTTTCATTCAAGGGAATAACAGCACAATCATCACCAATACCCGTTATCTCTTTAGGAAGACTCTTTATAAATTGTTGAGAAAACCGTTTTATCAGACCAAATTCACCAAGGTCAGAAAGTCTTATCATTCGTTTTGCTTTTTTTTATTTTTTCTATTATTGATTTTAACTCTTTTGAGGTGGTTTTAGGATCTTCAGCTGCACAAATTGCTGACACCACAGCAACACCATCAGCTCCAGCCCTTATTACTTCAGCAACATTTGATGAATTTATTCCTCCAATAGCAATCAGTTTATGTTTTGTAATGCTACGTAATTTTCGCAAGCCTTCAATTCCCCATTCCCTATAAAGGTTAGTTTTTGTGGGAGTAAAAAATACAGGACTAACGCTTAAGTAATCCAAATCATATTTTTCAGCTTCAACGGCCTGATCCAGTGTTTCTACTGATAGACCTAACATCATTTTTTCAGGTATTAATCTTTTTACATATTCATATGGCATATCACTTTGCCCAACATGAACACCGTCAGCTTCAACAGCAAGAGCGATATCAACTCTATCATTAATTATTAAAGGCACATCATACTTCGATAAAAGTTTTTTAAGATTTAAAGATCGTTTAATAAACTCTCTGGTATTTAATTCTTTTTCTCGTAACTGAACCATAGTTACTCCTCCTTCAACAGCTTGTTCAACAACATAGCTTATATCTCTTTCTAAACTCATTTTTTCATCAGTAACTAAATATAAATCATACATTCTTCTTAATTTTTATATTAATTGTTTTGAAAAATTCATCACTCGTAATATTATATAGTTTATCATAAAAATGCATTTGTAGACTTCCTGGACCAATAGAAGTGGATACTGCCAATTCACCGGCCACTCCCATTAATGCCATTCCACTCACGGCAGCTACGAAGCTGTTTTCTTCTATACCCGCAAATGCTCCTATTAATGCTGTAGAAGTACATCCCATTCCGGTAACTCTTGCCATTAATTCATGACCATTGTTGATTTGAGCTATCTTATTTGCTGAGATTATATAATCAATTTCACCACTTATACAGATTACACAATTATATTTTTTGTTAAGGATTTTTGCAATTTCTACTGCATTACTTGCACTTTCTGTACTATCAACACCTTTGGTTTTTTGATTAGCCGATAATATAGCCATAATTTCGGAAGCGTTCCCCCGAATTACTGACATGGTTCCTGTATAGAGTAATTCTTTAACTATTTCAGTCCGGTAAGAAGTTGCGCCTGCTCCAACAGGATCAAAAACTACTGGCTTTTTTAGTTTATTGGCTTCTTTTAGTGCAATTTTCATTGCATCCACCCATTTTTCACTAAGTGTCCCAATATTTATTACCAGAGCACTTGCAATTTTAACCATATCTTTCACTTCGTTTTCCGCGTGAGCCATAATCGGAGACGCACCTGCAGCCAGCAAAGCATTAGCCGAACTATTCATTACTACATAGTTGGTAATGTTGTGGACAAGGGGAGAAATATTTTTGACCTTCTGAATATTTTCCCAGATTTTATTTTTCATATTTTTTTTGCATTTTATGTATTAGTCGATGAAAAAATTAGGAGATATTCTCTATAAAGGGCCGGGAATGAGGATAAAACTTTTTCCTTCGACAGTACTAACCGCATCAGATTCAAAGGGTATATTCTCAGTTCCGAATAACTCGAAACACCCCTAAAGTTATACCCAAAATTAAGTAAATTTTAGCTTTTTCAAATCAAAAGTAAATCAGGCTAAAAAATGAATTAAAAATCTTGATATTTCCAGAAGTTCCCTTATTATTATCATAGATTAAGAGTTAAATTCAGAAGGTGAATAGCAAGGTTAAGCACTAATCCTAAATAATTCATCTGGATTCCCAATCAAGTTGGGAATGATAGACTTATATTACTTTATTATCATTCCT
>CAZEWS010000216.1:0-6685 GCA_964515985.1 uncultured Rikenellaceae bacterium
GCCGACTATTAACTAATTATTTATGAAACCTGAAAATTAAGGTTTTTTTTAATTTGTGAAACTATGTTCTTACTAAAACCTTAGCTCCTCGAATTTTCCTGTTTTTAAGCTCCAACAGTGCCTTGTTTGCTTCTTCCAGTTTATATTCCTGAATTTCAGGTTTTATCGGTATTTCGGCTGCCAGTTCAAGAAATTCCCTTACATCGCTTCTTGCAACATTTGCCACACTTTTTATTTCCTTTTCCATCCAAAGATGCTCAGGATAGTCCATTTTTAAAAGGTAATCCTTATCAATTGATTCTTTACGGATGGCATTTATGACAAGTCTTCCACCGGGCTTCAGATTCTTCATCGCTTCCACAACCGGTTTCCAAACAGGCGTGGTATCGATGATGCTGTCCAGTTTTTCAGGCGCTTCTTCCCCCGTATCACCAGCCCATACTGAACCGAGTTCTTTTGCAAAAACTCTTTCCTTCTCACTTCTGGCAAAAACAAACACCTGTGTTTTGGGATAGCGGTGTTTCACCATTTTAAGCACCAGGTGAGCGGAAGCGCCAAAACCTGTCAGGCCAAGATACTGTCCATCCTTCAATCCGGAAAGTTTCATAGAACGGTAACCGATTGCACCGGCACAAAGGAGAGGAGCAGCCGTCACATCGGTAAAAACATCAGGGATTTTAAGAGCAAAATCTTCACGAACCGTCATATATTCAGCATATCCCCCGTTAATATCCCTGCCGGTGGCTCTGAATTCAGGACATAAATTTTCGTTTCCTTCCAAACAAAAGCCGCATTTTCCACAGGCTGAGTAAATCCATGCAATTCCTACCCTCTCCTCTTTTTTAAACAATTTGGCGCCAGGACCAGAGTCAACAACCCGTCCCACAACCTGATGCCCTAAAATCACCGGTAATTGCGGCGGAGGTGTTCTGCCCTCAATCTCGTCCAGTTCAGTATGGCAAACCCCACAGGCAGAGACCTTCACCAGTATTTCCTTCTCACCAGGAACCGGATCAGGCATATTAGTTAATACTAGTGGTTCACTATTTTGCCTAAGATCACAAAGCTCATTTAATACCATGGCTTTCATATCAATTAACTTTAATTTTATTCCTAAATTTAACTAAAAACTTTATGGATCATAAAATAAAACTTATATTGTTACATGCACCGCAAAGCACAAACCTTGAAAAATGAGTGTATCCTTCACTCCGTTCAGACCCTAAGGGTTTCTGAAACCCTTAGGGCCTTTCCAAATGGACTCACGGAAAGCAAAATGGCAGACCAGTAAGAGTGGCTTATACTTTCCCAATTGTATTCGTGCTTCAATAATAAATTTTGCCTACATATTCAAAAATCGTTCTTTGTCCATAGGAATCCTTTGGAGAAATTGTTGATAAATAAGCATTGTAGAGCATTTTAAGATTCAAACGATTTCTGACTGTCCTCCGTGACTATACCAGCCTGTTTAGTAAAAAATTTAATTGCTCGGTCAGGCCTACCAAATCTCAAATCCTGCTTGATCCATTTTTTAGCAAAATTCAGGACGTATGTCAGTGGGTACCGCTCGGATAATGCCGTAATCAATTCCGTTATTTTCTGTTTATCCTCAACGTTAATATTATCCGTCCATTCGATCGGTTGGGAGAAATTTCGTTCCAATATTATCATATCTTCCAATGGTGGCGTTGCCTGTCCCGTTTCATAGGTGCTTAGTGCTGGGATGGTAATGTTGAGTTTATTGGCGACTTGGGCTTGTGTTAGGCCTAATCGTTCCCGGAGTTGTTTTAATGAAGCCATAATTATTGATTTTTAATTATGGCGTAAAAATAATAGATTCTTCTCAATCAAATCGTGTAAGTTATTTATAATCAATATAATCTACAAGTTTTTTAAAAAATATTAAAGAAAACTTTAAAAAAATAAACCTCGCAAATGATGCGAGGTATTAGAGATTTAACTTTCTGTAAATAACAGGATCAAACAAAGAATTTATTATCTTAGAAGAAAAGTTGACTTTATAATAAAGTTGGCAACAAGTGGATGACACCCCCTGCATAAAATAAAACATCCATGTGTTTACAAATATGGAAACATTTTGTATCTTTGTACAAAAAGGATAAATGAGTAAACCAATCGAGATAATTTTGCTTCCTGATGCAGAAAAGTTCGTTGACAATATTGAAATATCGGCAAGAAAAAAGATGTTTTATGCCATTCGTAAGACAAAAATGAGAGTTTTTGGCGATTGGTTTGAGAAAC
Organism: uncultured Rikenellaceae bacterium; assembly: GCA_964515985.1. Taxonomy (GTDB): domain Bacteria; phylum Bacteroidota; class Bacteroidia; order Bacteroidales; family VadinHA17; genus CAZEWS01. Next base: position 2,263 of record CAZEWS010000216.1, read on the forward strand.
TTAAAAGTTCCAAAGATATATTTGAGTTCAGAGTTAAAAACAGTAATAAGTTCTTTCGACTCTTTGCCTTTTGGGATAGTACTGGTGAGACAGAAACATTAATTGTCTGTACACACGGATTGATAAAAAAATCAAACAAGACTCCCAAAAAGGATATTGAAAAAGCAGAAATGATAAAAGAAAAATATTTTAAAGGATTGATTTAAAAATTTATAGTTATGAAAACGACTAATTATAAAAGATTTGAGGAACTGGAGGATAAATATTTTGGTAAAATCGGGACTCCAGAGCGAGACGACTATGAGTTTGATTTAATAATGGAATTGATAGGTGAAAAAATAAGACAATTAAGACTTAAAAACAATTTGACTCAAAGTCAACTCGGAGAATTGATAGGTGTAAAGAGAGCCCAGATATCAAAATTAGAAAACGGCAATCATAGTGCATCAGTATCGACAATTATGAAAGTTTTTCAAGCAATGAAAGCAAAAGTAAAATTTAGAATTGAGACTGACGACATGATTGAGTTCGCATTTTAAAAACCACCAGTTGCCAACAGCGGGTCATAGCGCATATTGCCCCGGCTTTGGATACGTTGGTGCAAACATGTAAATTAGAGGTGTTAACAAACTGCGGTGCGGTCAGACATGATGGACAATACGACGCCATACCTGCGAAACGTTGGGGTACATTAAAAATGAACTATGAAAGTAACACTACATAAAATAGTGAATAATCGTACCACAAATGTGGCGACACGTTGTCCACATTGCGGACACTTTGGAACATTTCTACAACTGGATGGACACGACATTGCAAGCATGTCATTAGATGGACAACACGTTCTTCATTATTTAGGAGTAAGAAGATGTCCAAATGAAAAATGTAAGGGCCACCTATTTTTCATTTCGGACGTCAACCACAACATTCTAATGACTTCTCCTTCGGAGACAATCCCATTTGACAAAGAAAACATTCCAGAAAACGTTTTAACTGCTTTTGACGAAGCAGTTAAGTGTCATTCCAACAACTGCTTCATTGCTTCAGCAATAATGATTCGCAAGACACTTGAGGAAATCTGTTATGAGAGAGGGGCAAAAGGTAAAAACTTACAACTCCGATTACAGGATTTAGGACCTAAAATTCTAATACCGAAAGAACTCTTAGATGGAATGGATGACTTACGACTATTAGGAAATGACGCTGCACACATTGAAGCACGGACTTACAATGAAATAGGTAAAGAGGAGATTGAGGTTTCCTTGGAATTTGCCAAAGAAATATTGAAAGCAGTGTACCAATATGACACATTGTTACAAAAACTTAAAAAATTAAAAGAAAAAAAGAATAACGCGCCCCAACACTTAGGTACCAAATGACAGTGGGTGCAGGGCACCCCACTGTATTTGTGCCCTTGTTGAACAAAACCGGACCAGTTATAATAACCTATCTAACAGATAATTAACTCCTGTGTGAATTTGAAAGTGTTTGGGGAGGTTACCGGATGATATGCAATCCGCATATTATTGTAGTTTTTTTCTTCCGGTTCATTTTTATTAACTTTTTTAAGATTTCAATGTCATTTTTATTCTTTGTTTATGTGGTTTCTGTCTTGTTTGTAAATTATTTTTAAAATCAAGACATAGCATTGCCATGTACCCTGAGGAGATATAAATTGTTAAGCAGCCATAAATGTTTTATCCAGGGGTAGTTTTCGTGGTGGACCCCGGAGTGGTTCAATTATTTTAGTAACCACCATTTTCCCTCCGCAGCAAGGGCATTTTTCTACATCAATTCCTTTTGTAATAAGCAATACTTCTCTTAGGGTAAATTTCTTTTTTTCACCCGTTACTATACACTTGAGACTTTTCCTGGCTCTGGCAAGATCTGATGTTTTGCTTCGTGAAGAAAGAATTCCGTAATTTCGGATTTTCATAAAATACTTTGGCAGGAAGTGTTGCACAAAAAGTTCCATAAACTCCATTACACTGACTGTTTTTGTTTTTATTTTGTTGTTGTCCATCCTGTCGGTATATGAGAAGGTAACCATGCCATTATCAATACACTTTATTCTGCTGTTTGCAATAGCAATCCAGTGTGTGTATCGTCCCAGGTATGCTATGACATGGTTATTATCATAAAATGGATCTTTTATTTTTACATTCCACTGCTTGTTTTTTAGGGTCTTGACCAATAAGACAAATTGATGCTTATTGTCCAATTCTCCAGGTAATTCAAGTTCGTTTTTTTCATACATTTCCCGCAAGTACCACAGGAACTTACCCCTGAACGTATTGGCAAGTGCTTTAAAATAGAACAGGAACCCTCCATTACTTGGGGCATTTCCCCAGTTTCCCTCACTATCGATACCATCGGCCGGTACAATACAATGAACATGGGGATGATACTCCAATTGCTGTGTCCAGGTATGTAAAACCATTATGGCCCCAATTTTTGCATTAAGACGGTTTTCCGGATTAGATGCAAACTGATTGAGTGTTTCCCAGGTGCAACTGAACAAAAGATTGTATAACTTAGCCCTGTTGTATCTAAACAGTGGATGTAATTCTTGTGGTACGGTAAATACCGCATGGAAATATGGTACCGGTAACTGGTCATACTGTTTTTCCAGCACCCATTTTTCACGGTTCACACCCTGACACTGGGGACAGTGACGGTTGCCGCAAGAATTGTAATGTACCCTGGTATGCCCGCAACTGGTACATTTCTCTACATGAGACGGAACATAACCCTGTGTTTGTTATTGAGACAGGAGTCAAATAAACGCTTTAATTCTTCACGACTTAATAACTTGGGAAGGGTTTTTTGTTCTTTGGGATAGGGAATCTGGGCAGCCATATCATCATCATGCTTCATGTAGCGATAATAATGTTTAATGCCGGCTACATCCCATTTGATTTTTTGCCAACTGAGTTTTTTCTTATCCCTGAGAAAGTTAAGATAGTCAAGGATGTGGTCAGGTTCAATGCCCACTGGCAGCAAACCTGTAAAAATACAAAGGTCTCTTACAGCTCGGCGGTATCCATTTCGGGTACTTTGAGATCGGGTTGCTACTTTTAAGAATTTTTCGTACTTTTCCAATACGGTTGACAAGCCTTCTACATTTTGAATTTGCTTGTCGCTGAAGCGGTACTTGTCCGCGTTTTTTTTGAAGCTTTCATGATCTTTGAGTTTTTAAGTGAATAAAAAGGATTATGAAAGCTTATACGTATGTCGTGAATATTAGCTACCGAAGGTTTTGTTCAACAATAGATATGGCGCATTAAAACGTCATTTGCTGGTCAATCGTTGTTTGTAATAGCCCGAAAGAAAATAAAAACTTAATAAAATATACAAAATGGAATTTGCAGACAGAATTAAATCACTTGCCGACAAGGTTGTACATTTAAAAAATTTGACTGAAACAGAAGAAGCAACTAAAATGGCTTTTGTTATACCTTTTATTAAGGCACTTGGATATGATGTGTCTGACCCAAGGGAAGTCATTCCCGAATATGTAGCTGACATTGGAATAAAAAAAGGAGAAAAAATTGATTATTGTATCATCAAGGACGGAAACCCTATAATTATTATTGAGTGCAAACATTGGAGAGAAAATTTGAATTCACATGATTCTCAACTTCATCGATATTTTTATACTACTACCGCAAAGTTTGCTATTCTAACTAATGGAATAAACTACAGGTTCTATACTGACTCGGAACAACAAAACAAAATGGACGATAAGCCATTTTGGGAATTTGATATTACAACCTTAACAGACACCGAAATTAATGAATTACAAAAATACCAAAAAACATCGTTTGATATTAATCAAATGTTTAGTACTGCAATTGAATTGAAATATAGCAGAAAGGTAAAACAAATAATGAAAAAAGAATTGAATGACCCTTCTGACGATTTTATACGCTTTTTTGCAAAGCAAATTTATTCTGGAACCGTATCGAAAAAAATAATTAAACAATTTAAAGGAATTATAAAAAAATCACTAAATCAACTTATCAGTAAAATGGAAGGCGAAAGAAGTGATTCAGGATTGACAGAGGAATTAAAAGAAAATAAAAAAGAAAAGATATTAAAACCAGACGGAAAAGTTACTAAACTAAGAAAAATAAAAATAGGAAGTGAGAAATACACTATTTCAAAATCTTATGAAATCTTAACAAAAACAGCAGAGTGGCTAATAAATAACGGAAGTTTGAGACAGACAGATTGCCCAATATCTACGGGTCGCATAAGAAATTTAGTACACATTAATCCAATACATAGAAACAATGATGATTTCACAGCTCCGAAAATATTATCAAACGGCAGTCTGTCTAAAAACTCTGAATCTTATTAATTATGCTTAAGGGCACCTCTAAAAACCCATGTTGATATATTCATCTGATTGTTAATAAAA